>JBDUEQ010000041.1:0-8253 GCA_040002315.1 Gammaproteobacteria bacterium | reverse complement strand
CGTTGAAAGGCGGCGCCGCAACGGCCTCCATGAGGCCCGCCAGCAGGTTCGAGGAAACATGCGGCAATTGGCTGCCGATGCCCAATCCCGGAAAAGTTTCCTTTCGGGCGCTCGCACCCGCCTGCGGACGGGCCGTCATTTCGACGTAAATGCGCTCCACCAGCTCGCGGAAGCTCGGATCGAGGCGATTGCGCGGCTGCGGCAGGGAGACCTTTATTTCACTCAAGATCCGGCCCGGATTGCTGCCGAACACCAGGATCCGATCGCACATCAGCACCGCCTCTTCGATGTTATGTGTCACCAGAATGACGCCCTTGATGGGCATCCGGCCCTCCGCCCACAAGTCCAGGAAATCGGTTCGCAATGTCTCAGCGGTCAGCACATCCAGCGCGGAAAACGGCTCGTCCATCAGCAGAATATTCGGGTGAACGACCAGGGCGCGGGCGAAGCCCACTCTTTGGCGCATGCCGCCGGAAAGCTCGCGAGGATACGCCGACTCGAAGCCGTCGAGGCCGATGAGATCGATAGCCGCCAACGAACGCTTGCGGATATCGGCCCGCGGCATGCGCTGTGCCTCGAGGCCAAGCGCAACGTTTTCGAATACCGTCAGCCACGGAAACAGCGCGAAGCTCTGGAATACCATGGCAATGCCGGGTGCCGGTCCGGAAATGGGTTGGCCGAGGTAGCGTAAATGGCCGGCGCTCGGTTCTGCAAGGCCGGCGATAAGGCGCAGCAGCGTAGACTTCCCTGAACCGGACCGCCCGAGCAGCCCCACGATCTGGCCCTCCCGTAACTCGAGATTCATGCCTTCCAGCACCAGCAATTCCGCGCCGTCCGGCTTCGGAAATGCCTTGCGCACGTCGTTGCATTGCAGGAGCGGAGAACTGTTCATAGCTGACCTTTGAGCTAGGTAAGTCGATATTTGCGCTCGGCGTAGTAATACA
Organism: Gammaproteobacteria bacterium; assembly: GCA_040002315.1. Classification (GTDB taxonomy): domain Bacteria; phylum Pseudomonadota; class Gammaproteobacteria; order Steroidobacterales; family Steroidobacteraceae; genus Bog-1198. The sequence continues at coordinate 7,309 of JBDUEQ010000041.1, read as the reverse complement.
AGGGCCGCCAAAAGAGCCGATTGATCACCACCACGAACAGGCTCATGGTGCCTATCCCCAGAACTATCCGGTGAAAGTCCCCCGCGGTGGTTGCCTCCGCGATATATGACCCGAGTCCCCGCGCCTGTATCTGCGTATCTCCCCAGGTGGCCAATTCGGCCACGATGGCCGCATTCCAGGAACCGCCGGATGCGGTAATGGCGCCCGTGACATAGAACGGCAACACGGCCGGCAATGCCACCTTGCGCCACCACAGCCAACCCGTCACTCGAAAATTTGCCGCAACGTAGCGCATTTCCGCCGGTATGGCGGAGGCGCCCGCAATCACATTGAACAGAATGTACCACTGAGTGCCCAAAATCATGAGCGGACTCAGGTAAATGTCGGGATTGAGCTTCCAGGTGACGATGCCGTACACCGCGATCGGAAACAACAAGTTCGCGGGAAAGGCGGCCATGAACTGTGCAATGGGCTGCACGAATTGCGCTGCTCGCGGACGCATGCCCACCCAAACGCCGACCGGCACCCAGATGAGGCTTGCCAGTGTGATCAAAATGAAAACCCGCAGCATGGTCAGCGTCGCCAAGCCGCACACCTGCAAGGCCTCGTGCAGGGGCGTGTTCTTGATCACCACCCAAACGATGTGCCAAAGGCCGGCCACCACTGCTGCTATCAGCAGCAATATCCACAAGAGTTCTGAACTTCGCCGAGGCTGCGAGGGCGCCCGGGCGACGGGCTTGTCGGCACGCTTAACAGCGCGGCTGGTCAGCATCACCGCGGCATGAAATGCCAGGGTCGCCGCTTGAATTAATCGGGAGCGGCGCATCATGGTCAGGGCCCAGGAGTCCGGGACTCGTACGCCCGGCTCCTGCTCGACCCGGAATCTGTCCACCCATGCCACCAGCGGCCGAAACAGCAGTTGGTCGTACAGCAATATCACAATCATCATCGTGGCAATCGCCCAGCCGATGGCCTTGAGATTCTTTTGTTCTATGGCGAGCGCAATGTAGGACCCGACCCCCGGCAGAGCCACGGTGGTATGACCGACACTGATCGATTCGGAGGCCACTACGAAGAACCAGCCGCCCGACATGGACATCATCATGTTCCAGATGAGCGCCGGCATGCCGAATGGAACCTCCAGCTGCCAGAAGCGCATCCACGGCGATAAGCGAAACGATTCGGCCGCCTCGGTGAGTTCCAAGGGAACGGTGCGCAGCGACTGATAGAAGCTGAACGCCATGTTCCACGCCTGGCTGGTGAATATGGCGAAAATGGCAGCGAATTCCGCGCCGAGCACGCGGCCCGGCGCCAACGACATGAAGAATACGACGGTGATGGAAATGAAACCTAAGATCGGCACCGACTGCAGAATATCCAGGATGGGCACCAGTAATTTGCCCGCGCGCTCGCTCTTGGCCGCCCAAGTCGCGTATGTCAAAGTAAATACCAGCGAGAGCAACAGTGCCGCCAGCATCCGAAATGTGGTGCGCGCCGCATACTCGGGCAAATGAATCGGATCGAGCGACAGCGGCACCGCGTCGAGCTGCGACAGGGGGGCGAACAGTCCGCGCGATGTCTCTCCGAGGAAAGCGATCAGCCCGATCACGACGATGAACGCCAGAATGTCCCAGCGCGAGGCGAGATCGCGGAGAACGACATAGGGGGCGAAGCGATTCATCGCTTATTCTGGCAGGACAGACAAGGCACTTACTAGTAGGGTACGTGGATATGCAGAAGAGTCTCACCGCAGAATCGGCGGCCGTTCCGGCAGAGGCACAAGCGGGAACGCGCTTCAAGGTCTTGGGCGCCATCAGCTTCTCGCACTTTCTCAACGACATGATGCAATCGCTGATCATCTCGATCTACCCGCTGCTGAAAGGCGAGTTTCATTTGAGTTTCGTGCAAATCGGCATGATCACCCTGACCTATCAGGTCTGCGCATCCATCCTGCAACCTCTCATCGGCGTCTACACCGACAAGCACCCCAAGCCGTACTCGCTCAGCATCGGCATGGGATTCACCCTGATCGGCATCGTGACTCTGGCGTTCGCGCCGAATTATGCGAGCGTGCTCGGCGCCGCCGCGATGGTCGGAGCGGGCTCGTCGATCTTTCATCCAGAATCCTCGCGAATCGCCCGCCTGGCGTCGGGCGGCCGCCATGGATTGGCGCAGTCGATTTTTCAGGTCGGCGGCAATGCGGGCAGCGCCATGGGTCCGCTGCTGGCCGCCTGGATCATCATTCCGCACGGACAAGCTAGCCTTGCTTGGTTTGCACTCGCCGCGCTGCTCGCCATCGTAGTCTTGGCCAATGTGGGGGCGTGGTATAAGCGCCGGCACCTCGATGGCGCCGTCGGCTCGAAAAACCGCGCGGCGGTTGCCAGTCCGCTGCCGGCCCGCACGGTCGCGTGGTCCATCGGTATCTTGGTGGTATTGATCTTCTCGAAATATTTCTACGTCGCCAGCATCAGCAGTTATTACAGTTTCTACCTCATCGAGAAATTTCACCTATCCGTGCAGTCGGCGCAGGTCCACCTGTTCATATTCTTGTTGGCGATGGCACTCGGCACTCTTCTTGGTGGACCCATAGGCGACCGCATTGGCCGCAAGCGCGTTATTTGGGTGTCAATTCTCGGCGTCGCACCCTTCACGATGCTCCTGCCCTACGTCGATTTGCAGTGGACAGGCATATTGACGTTCGGTATAGGGCTGATCTTGTCTTCGGCATTCTCGGCCATCGTCGTGTTCGCACAAGAACTCATGCCGGGCAAGGTCGGCGCCGTGTCCGGTTTGTTTTTCGGCTTCGCCTTCGGCATCGGCGGCATTGGTGCGGCGGTGCTCGGCGTTCTGGCCGACCGGCACGGCATCGAATTCGTCTATCGCATCTGCGCTTACCTGCCCCTGCTTGGCATGGTGGCCGCGTTTCTGCCCCATATCGAGCACCGTGCGGGCCCGCGGCGCGCTCCACAGTGACACATCAACTGGTCCTTGGCTTGAGTGAATACGGACTGATGATTGTCATCGTCAACGTGTTCCTCGACCAGATCGGAATGCCGGTGCCGGCGGCACCGACGCTGATCCTTGCCGGCGCCCTCGCCGCGGACGGACATATTTCGCTGCCGGGAGTGTTCGCAGGTTCCGTGCTTGCCTGCCTGATTCCCGACTGCGGCTGGTACCTGGTCGGACGAAAATACGGCATTCGGGTATTGAAAACCCTGTGCAGGATTTCCTTGGAGCCCGATTCCTGCGTCAGTCAAACCCAGGCCCGCTTTGAACGCTGGGGCATCAACTCGCTGGTCATCGCGAAGTTCATTCCTGGATTGGCCATCATTGCGCCGCCTATGGCGGGAGCCATGCGCGTCGGTTGGCCGCGCTTTATCTTCTTGAGTACCTGCTCCGCCATTCTCTGGGCGGGGACCGCGCTGGGCGCCGGCGTGTTGTTCAAGTCGCAGATCGCCCAGGTATTGGTGCATCTGGAGGAATTCGGCAGCATCACCGGGATGGCCGTGATCCTGCTGCTGGCCGCCTACATCGCCTACAAGTGGTGGGAGCGGCGCAGCTTCTACCGGTTGCTGCGCATGGCGCGGATCAGCGTAGAGGAACTGTATGCACTCATCGAGGCAGGCGGCTCGCCTCTGATCATCGATGTTCGTTCAATCACAGCACGTGAACTCGAACCGCGCTGGATTCCCGGAGCGCTGCATGTTCCACTACAGGACGTGGCGCATCACCTGAAGGAATTGCCGCGCGATAGAGACATTATTCTCTATTGCACATGCCCAAGCGAGGCGTCTGCGGCGCGCGTCGCCAAGATCCTGATGAATCACGGCTTCAAACGCGTCCGACCCTTATACGGCGGACTCGACGCCTGGGTCGCCGCCGGCTACGCGGTGGCGACGACGTGACGCACAAAGTGGTCATCGTCGGCGCCGGCTTCGGCGGGTTGGCCACGGCGATTGGCTTGGCGGGAGCCGACGTCGCCATCACCATCATCGATCAGCGCAATCACCACCTGTTTCAGCCCCTGCTGTACCAGGTCGGCACTGCCTCGCTCGCCACCTCGGAAATTGCCTGGCCCATCCGCCATTTGGTCCGTCAGCGCAAGGAAATTACGACGCTGCTCGGCGTCGTCACGGGAGTCGACACGGAGAACCGCAGCGTGCTGTTTGAGGACGGCGGCATGGCGAAATACGACACGTTGGTGCTGGCGACCGGCGCCCGCCATGCGTACTTCGGCCACGACGAGTGGGAACCCTTTGCGCCGGGCCTGAAGACTTTGGAAGACGCCACCTCGATCCGCCGGCGAATTCTCTTGTCGCTCGAACATGCGGAGCGCGAGACCGATCCCGGGCGCCGCGCCGCACTCCTCACCTTCGTCATCGTCGGCGGCGGACCCACCGGAGTGGAATTGGCCGGCGCCATCGTCGAACTGGCGCATGAAAATCTTCCCGAGGAATATCGGCACATCAATACGCGCAAGGCGCGCGTGGTGCTGATCGAAGCGGGTCCGCGGATTCTGCCGAGCTTTACCGAAGATCTGTCCGCCTACGCCCACGCTTCACTCGAGCGCTTGGGCGTTGAAATTCAATTGGGCCAGGCCGTGCGCGAATGCAGCGCCGAGGGCGTGATCTACGGCGCTCGACCGCTCGCCGCGAAAGTCATTCTGTGGGCGGCCGGCGTTCGCGCATCATCCGCCGCGGCCTGGGCCGGGCTGCCCGCCGACAACGCCGGGCGCGCGCGTGTGGAATCGGATCTCACCGCACCCGGCCATCCGGAAATTTTCGTAATAGGTGACACCGCGACTATCAATGCCTGGCATGGCAAGCCCGTGCCGGGAATTGCCCCGGCCGCCAAGCAGCAAGGCGCGCATGTTGCCCGCAGCATCCGCAAGCGCCTGAGCGGCGACGCCCGCCCGCGTCCCTTTCGTTACAAGCATTCAGGAAATCTAGCCACCATCGGCAAGCGTGCCGCCGTCATCGACTTCGGCTGGATCAAGCTGCGGGGCCGGCTGGCGTGGTGGATTTGGGGGCTTGCGCACATTTACTTCTTGATCGGCGTGCGCAATCGGCTGGCCGTCGCATTGAGCTGGCTGTGGATTTATGTCACCGGCAGCCGCAATGCCTGCTTGATCACGCAAGGGGAGCAGCGTCCGAAGAGCAGCTGACTACGCAGGTCCCGTCCGCCTGTCGGCGCAGTGTGATCCGGTAGACGTACCCGCAGGTACTTTCCCCTGCATAATATGGACTGTGCGACCTCTTGTGCAACGGGATGCCCTTGCGGGGCAAGCATCGGAACGCGGCCACGCGTCCGCGGCGAACTTTGGCGCGTTTGCGGCATTTCTCGTTCTGGGCACCGTATCGTACGCCGCGCACGGCGATTGGACTCCCGCTGTCGAAGCCAGTGTGCGCCACGATAGCAATGTAGGGAACGCACAACCCGCATCCGACATTGTCCCTGACACGGTTAGCGGCGCACGCGTCTCGATATTTCAGCTTTTTCCGCTCAGCGACGCCTACAGCGTGACGCTCGGCGGCGATCTCAGCGGCGAGTCATTTCATAGACTCGACGGCTTGAACAATGCGTCACTGCAAGCGGTATTTGCACTCAAGAAAAAGTGGGGCCTGGGCGCCTTCGCGCCTTGGGCTCGTATCGGCGCATCGGCGGGGCGAGCTGATTATCGCGACGCCTACCGCAACGCGTGGATTTACCGGGCCACCCTCGCCTCGGGCCGACGCATCGATGAGCGTTGGAATCTATGGGGTGACTACGCCTACGAACGGCGCGCGGCGAATGCGCAAGAGGAACTCGTGCCAGGACTATCGGGCGATGCATTCAGTCAAAACAGTCACACTCTTGGAGTCAATCTGGAGTACGCGTTTAATGAAAATATTTTGCTCGCGTTGCGATTGCTGGGCCGCCACGGCGACGTGGTATCGACCACGGAACCCAGCGCAAATATTTACTATGCTTCTCGAGCGCTTGCCGAAGATCCGGCTTTTGGGCCCGAAGACTATGCCTACCGGATCGTCGGCACGACCTACGGGTTTCGGCTGGGGCTTAGTTTCTCTCCGACCCCGCACACCTTGCTTGGATGCGGTTTCGAGCGCCTGGACACCCACGCGGACGGCGGCAATCGCTACATGAAATCGATACCGCAAATTACCTTGGATTACGTTTTCTAAATGAATAAATTGTCCGCAGCTGCGGCCGTTCTATTACTAGTCTGCGGCGGGACCCTGGGATATGCGGCCGAACTGCATGTCGTAGTCAAGGATCACCACGGTAAGCGCGTCGCGGACGCCGTGGTCCTGGCCACGCCATTGGATCCCAGGAGCGCACTGCGCAGCAAGACACCGTCCGAGGCGATCGATCAAGTGGACAAGCAGTTCGTACCTTACGTGAAGGTGGTGTTCGTCGGATCGAAGATCCGCTTTCCCAACAGCGATAACATCCGCCACCAGGTATATTCCTTTTCCCCCGCGAAGAAATTCGAGTTGCCCTTGTATGGCGGCACGGATGCACCGCCCGTAGTGTTCGACAAGCCGGGCGTCGTGGTCTTGGGCTGCAATATTCACGATTGGATGCTGGGCTACATCTACGTATCCGATACTCCCTTCTTCGCGCAGACCGAGGTTGCGGGGACCGCATCCATCGAGGATTTGCCGCCGGGTGAATACAGCGTACGTCTGTGGCATCCGAGCTTGGAACAGGGGGAACAGGCGACCGCACAGCGCGTGACCGTGAATGCCGGGAGCCCGGCCACCCTCGAATGGGAGGTCGGCCTGAAAGCGCGCTTTAGAGTGCCTCGGGTATCGGGAGCGGCGTCGCCGGGCTATCCGTAGACGGGCCGGCCCACCCAGTCCGTCACCTCAAGAAAACGCCTGAATGCCTGTCTGCGCCCTTCCCAATATGAGCGCATGGATGTCATGCGTTCCCTCGTAGGTATTCACCACCTCAAGATTGACGAGATGGCGGATCACGCCGAATTCATCGGATATTCCATTGCCGCCAAGCATGTCGCGCGCAGCGCGCGCCACATCGAGCGCCTTGCCGCAGGAATTACGTTTCAGCATGGAGGTGATTTCCGCGGACGCAATACCCGAATCCTTCATGCGGCCCAGGCGCAAACAGCTCTGCAGCGCCAAACTGATTTCGGTTTGCATGTCGGCCAATTTTTTCTGCACCAGCTGGTTCGCGGCGAGCGGGCGCCCGAATTGCTTGCGGTCCAGCACATACTGGCGCGACGTGTGCCAGCAACTCTCCGCTGCGCCGAGCGCGCCCCAGGAAATGCCGTATCGCGCCGAATCGA
>JBDUEQ010000040.1:0-17412 GCA_040002315.1 Gammaproteobacteria bacterium | reverse complement strand
GCGACATAAGGCACCTCGGGCATTGGTGAGAAACGTTAGCATGCTCTATGGACACGTTATTCTATGTGGTCGCCGTCACCTTGATCTTGGCGGGCTTGGTCGGCGCGATTGTGCCGGCATTGCCTGGCATCCCGTTAATTTTCGCCGGCATCTGGTTGATCGCCGGCGTGGATCACTACCGTCACTTGGGCCTGTGGTGGCTCCTGGGGATTGCCACCGTAGGCGCCATCGGCTTGACAATGGACTTACTGGCGGGAGCATTGGCGCGAAACGTGTCGGAGCCAGTCAGCGCGCCGTAGGGGGTGCCCTATTGGGCACCGTGATTGGTCTTTTTTTTGGGTTGCCCGGATTGTTGCTCGGACCCTTTGTCGGTGCAATCCTTGGAGAACTCGCCGCGGGCAACAAAATCCTGCGCTCGACGCATGTGGGCGTCAGCACCTTGGTGGGACTCATCTTCGGGACAATCATCAAACTGGTAGCCTCCGTCACAATGGTGGCGCTGCTCGGTGCCGGATGGTGGTGGAACCGGAGTGTTTGACGTCAGGCGGCCGAACGATTGAACCCATTGCCGGCCAATCCTACGGCAACCGAAGTCTCCTCTGTTTACTCGTTCGGCACGAAGATCCATAGCAGCAGGTACACCAAGAGGCCAGCCCCCGCGCAGATGAACAAGACGGTGAAGAGTAGCCGCCATACCCAGGCTTCCACACTGGTCGATCGAGCGAGGCCGCCACATACCCCGCCGAACCATCGGTCGCTGCGGCTCCGCCTAAAAGCATTTACCGCCGACGCAACCGGCTCTTTGGAAGAGCCTCGTTCCGCATCCAACAACCGCGTCTTTGCGCGCGCAAATTCCTCCTCCGTCAGCGCGCCGCTCGCGCGAAGCTCCGACAGCTTGCCCAAGTCATCACTCAGCGACATGGCGACCTCCAATCAATTGCAGCCCTGACTTCATATCCTTGCGCTAAAGCGCGTTCACGCCCCCAAAACACGCTTCGCGGCAAAAAGTTGCAAAGAACCCTGAGCGTTGCGCCGCAACGATCTCTAGCGCCTGTGAATAGCACCGAGCGGTCTCGGGTGCGCTTGGTGCGGTAGGCGTAGTGACTGTCATAAGCTCTCCCTTGCCAGTGCCCGCGCGTACGCCGGTCGGTCGAGGACTCGTTTCACGTAATGATCAATGACGGTGGACTTCTCGATCATCGGGCTCTGCGCAAACATCGCAAACGTCGTCGCGTAAAGCACGTCCGCGGCACTAAAGCGTTCGCCGAGTAGGTAAGGGCCTGTGGAAATGGCTTTGATAATCGCCGACACCGCGTCTTCCAACGGAGCCCAGCCGGCAGTCGCGCGGGGTACCTCGATTTTCAAGAACTTCGACATGATGGCCGGCTCCAATACACCCGTGTAGTAGGCAAGCCATGAAAGATATGCACCCCGGTCGCGTTCGCCGACCAGCGGCCCGATGCGGTTCTTTGGGAATTTATCGGTTAAATAAAGAGCAATGGCCGGTGACTCGAAAACGACGACCTCATCGTCGAAGATGGCCGGCACCTTGCCGTGGGGATGGGGATTCGCGGGATCCGCTGCGCCACCGGCGCCCCGACTCGTCGTGATGAGCTTGATCTCATAGGGTGCCTCTAATTCCTCGAGCAGAAATATGAAACGTGCGGAGCGCGTCTTCGGACGATGGAACAAGGTAATCATGATGCTCTCCCCGTGAATGCTTGGGCATTGTCCCACGTTGGCGCATACCGGCCGCTAGTATCGTCGCATCACCTGCCCTGCGCTTGAATAGCCGCAGTTAAGTGAAACTTCACGCAGGTGAAGATATTCGAGATCTACGCACCGTGGCAGGAGCTCACTATCTTCCTGCCCACACACCGTGGACGAAAATCTCAGGAGAAATCCATGTCTAAGTCTCATCGATCCCTCGTTCGTGCATTCGCGCTGTTAGCATTGCCCGTGATGTTCTCGATAGGGCCTGTCGAGGCAAGCAATTCCGATGCCGGCGTACCCTCGGTGACGGTGCGCTATCACGATCTCAATTTGGACAGCTCCACGGATGTGGCCAGTTTGTACGCACGCATCCATGTGGCCGCTGCGGTGGTTTGCACGCTGTCCGAGGATGACCGGGCGAGTAAGCTAGCGCTTCGCACCGAGCGCGACAAATGCATCAATCACGCTGTGGCAAGGGCGGTACTGACGGTGCGCAACGGCAACCTGAGCGCCTATCATTGGCAGCAGATTCGTGGCTGGAACCACAGGTCCGGTGAAATCCGATTGGCCGACCGTGCTCACCAATAATCTCGCTTGGCAGCTAAGCGCTCAAGACATCCGCGGATGGAGGTTGGTAGAATGCGGGCATGAGAATGGTAAGCATTGCCGTGCTGCCGCTGGACTCCGCAATGCCTTGGGCGTAAAAATACCGGTCGTTTCGCATCCTTGGCGCCGCCCCGTAAAACAATCAACCATGAGATCCCCGCAGTGAAACAATTTTGTCACCGTCTTTCACGATCCACCCTGTTCGCGGGCGCCATTGCCATGAGCGTTGTGGCGGCTGGCGCGTCCCACCTGGCCGCAGCCGCCGATCAGAAGCCGCTACCCGTGGCGCTGGTCGATGCTTTGAACAAGGTAGCCGGCGGTCCCCACAAGGGTTATCGCGCGAATCACGCGAAAGGCATTATGGTGGAAGGAACCTTCACCCCCGCGAGGTCCGCAGCCACCTTGAGCAAGGCGCCGCACTTCGTTAAAACGGTACCTGTGATGGTGCGCTTTTCCGATACCACGGGTGTTCCCACGATGCCGGACGCAAGTCCCGATGCCAGTCCGCATGGCATGGCCATTCGCTTCAAGCTGCCGGAGGGGGCCAGCACGGACATCGTCAGCATCTCAGCGAATAGCTTTCCCGTCGCCACACCCGAGGATTTTCTGGCGCTGCTGACCGCTGCCGCCAACAGTGGCCCCGGCGTGCCCAAGCCAACACCGGTTGAGCAATTCCTAGGCGCTCATCCGGCGGCGCTGAAGTTTGTCACCACGCCTCGAGCGGCGCCCGACAGTTTCGGCACCCTGGCGTTTTACGGGGTCAATGCGTTCAAGTTCACCAACACCCGGGGCGTCAGCCATTACGCGCGCTATCAGATCATTCCGGAAGCGGGCGAACACGCGCTGACACCCGAGCAGACCGCCAAAGCCGGCCCGAATTACTTGATGGACGAGCTACCGCAGCGCCTCGCCAAGGGAGCGGTGAAATTCCGACTGCAGGCTCAAGTGGCGAAAGACGGTGACCCCACCGATGATGCAACCCAGGTGTGGCCTGCGGACCGCGAGATCGTAGTGCTGGGGGTGATCACCTTAAAGACCGTAACCCCGGATCAAGTGGCAGCGCAAAAAATCATCATGTTCAATCCCTTGAGCCTGCAGGCGGGTATCGAACCTTCCACCGATCCTGTGCTGCTGGCGCGGCCGTCAGCCTACGGTGTCAGCTACAGCCAGAGGATTCAGTAAGTCTGCGGCGAATTCATGTACGCGCCCGCTGTTGATCGATACGAGAGGATTCCCTATGCCCGCTGCGGCCGCAGCGGGCTGCGTCTGCCCCGCATTTCCTTAGGGTTGTGGCAGAATTTTGGCGGCAATTCACTGCCGGATCGTGCCCGCGACATGATCCTCAAGGCCTTCGACCGGGGCATCACGCACTTCGATCTCGCCAATAATTATGGTCCCCCGCCGGGTTCTGCCGAAGCGAACTTCGGTCGCATCCTGGCCAATGATCTGGCGGATCACCGTGACGAATTGATCATCAGCACCAAGGCGGGCTATCTCATGTGGCCGGGTCCTTATGGTGAATGGGGTTCGCGCAAATACTTGCTCGCGAGCCTGGATCAAAGCCTCGAGCGCATGGGTTTGGACTACGTCGACATTTTCTATTCTCATCGCTACGACCCGGATACACCATTGGAAGAGACCATGGGTGCGCTCGATATCGCCGTGCGCAGTGGCCGAGCATTGTACGTCGGCATTTCCTCCTATGGCCCGACGAAGACCCGCCAGGCTGCCGCTATCCTGCGTGATCTGAAGGTGCCGTTCGTGGTTCATCAACCGTCCTATTCCATCCTCAATCGCTGGGTGGAGGACAGCTTGCTGGACGTGCTCGAAACAGAAGGCTTGGGCTGCATTGCCTTCTCGCCGCTGGCTCAAGGGCTGCTCACCACCAAGTACTTACAAGGTATACCAGACTCCTCGCGCGCCGCGCGGGACGATTCGTTCCGCAAGTCTATGCTCACCGCAGCCAACTTAGGCAATGTGCGCGCCCTCGATGAGATCGCCCGGCAGCGCGGACAGAGCCTCGCGCAAATGGCCATCGCCTGGGTGTTGGCCAAGCCCGCAATCACCAGCGCACTCATCGGCGCGAGCAACTGGTCGCAGATCGATGAATGCCTGGCTGCCTTAGACAATACCGAATTCAGCCGGCAGGAACTCGACTCCATCGATCGCCATGCGCGCGGCGGCGATCTCAATATCTGGGCTGCGTCGAGTCAGTCGCGCTGATGAAATTGCCCGATCGGCGTTACTTGGCCTTTGCGCTGGGATGGGCGGTCATCGCGTCATTGCCATTATTTGCCGGCTTCACCCACTGGGGCTGGGAATTATCCGAAATCCTAGGCTTCGTGGGTTTGCTTGCCTGCCTGGCCTTGAGCGGCTGCCCGGTCCGTCCACGAGAAACGACGCCGTCCACCTTGCTTTCCATGGGCCGCCACGAAGCGCTGGGCTGGATCGCCGCGAGTGCGGCGGCGCTGCACATAGTCCTGGCGCTGGCCACCGACCACACCGTCATCGAATATTTAAAGCCAAGCTCGCCTCTGTACCAGCTGGCGGGAATCGCCGCATTCTTGTTGCTCGTGATCCTGGTGGCGACGTCCGCGGCAAGCCTGCGGCGCCGTCTCTGGCGCAGCCACCGTAATTTTCAGGCCGTGCACATCATCGTCGGCTGTGTGCTGCTGGCGCTGCTCGCAGCCCACGTGCTGACGACCGGCCGATACGCCGGCGGTTACTTGCGGCGCGTGGCTTTAGTCTCCGTGGCCATGGGTGGGATCGCCATCCTCTTGATTCGTCGACGCACCATGAAGGGCGCGGCACCCGACAGCACGGTCGCGCGCCGCTTCGCCTTCGGCCGTCATTCCACGCTCACTGTCAGCGTCATCGCGGCGACCATGCTCGTGCTCACGATCTTAATCCCAGGCCGCGCCGCAGTGGCGCTGCGCGAACCTGTGCTGCCGCGCTCAGAGACTCTACCGCTGACCTTCGATCATGCCAAGCATGTGGCCGTCAATTGTCTTGCCTGCCACCACAACTATGCCGATGGCCGGGGCTTCGATGCCTGCATCCACTGTCATCGCGGCGCCGGCCCCGCCATCAAAGTCGGCGTGGAGGCACGATTTCATGACTTCTGCCTTAATTGCCACCGCAACCCCGACCCGCGTTTGTTGCGCCACGGCCCGGTTTCCGGATGTGCGGACTGTCACGTGGCTGAGCCGGACACGCTCAAAGGTATCGCTGGCAACTAGCGTAGCAACCCGTACCATGGGGTGGATGACACCCTAGAATCAGCAGATACTCGCTCATGAAAACGATCACGTCCATCGACCTGCTCGAGGCGGCTGCCTACGCTCTGATCAGTGAACGTTGCCGCCCCTCGTACCTTCACGACGTACGCGGCGGTCTGCAGGCCGTGCACGGCGCTATTGAATTGCTGGTGCGAGCCGCTAAAGACCCCGGCAATGCAGCGCTTGCGGAGAAAGCCGCCGGCCTTGCCCGAAGCGCCATGCTCAATCATGAGAAATCTCTGGTCGAACTATTGGAGCAGATAGCACCGCGGCATGAACTCGCGACCGCGATCAACGTCGGCGAATTGGTGGGCGACACATTGCAGTTCGTTCGAAATGACGCCGCCAGCAAGTCCATCACTTTGCGCTTGCAGCGATCGCCGGACCTAAACGTGCTGGCGGAAGCGCACAAATTTCGCTTTCTAATACTGGGTCTCACTATCACACTGACGGATGGGCTCCCGGGCGGCACCATTGTCGATGTCAAAGTGATGCGATCGGACACCCACGTCCTGATCGAATTTTCTTCCATTGTGGCCTGCGCTTCCATCCTGCGGCCTGAAGACCTGTTGGGTTCCGGCCGCCAGCTACCCTCGCCGCCTGAATTGATACTGTCGCTGACCCGTGCCTGGGCTTCCGCCAACGGTGGCTCTGTTGAACTGACTGCGGATTCGCAGTCGCCCAATGCCGTGCGCCTTTACTATCCGCTGGCGGTAGCCTAGGGCGCCGGCTCGCCCGCATTCGCTCAGCGGCGCAATTTGCGGTTATATCTTTCCCGAACCTCGTTAGGGTTGGTCGGGTCATCAGGATCATTCTTGAAGCCGCCGGGTTTGGATACCGTTTCGGCCTTGCTCTCGTCCTCGGCTTGGCGTTCATCCACCGAAGGTCCGGGGATCAACGAGCCTCCCTGGTCGACAGGAGTTTTCGCATCATTTTCTGACATAGGTTTCTCCCAATTCGAAGGCTGCATAGACAACACAAACCCCAGATTGCACCATGCATTTCGAAAAGAAAATCGCTGGACTCTGATACCGGCGAGGGAATCATCCTACTGCCGCTAACGGATGCGTAGGCAATACCCTACAAGCGCATGCGGCCTGTTCCGGCGCAAAGTATTGCCGCTATTCCTCAATATTGCGTCGGGCTCATTAGGAACTAGAAAAAAGGGGAATACCATTTGCGACGCCGCAGGCCGAGCATTGTCTGCCGTTGTAATTGCTTTCGGGTAGCCGACGCTGTGGATGCGAGTTCGGCGACACTGACAGAGTCCGGCCTCAACGCATCGCGACGCAATGTCCACGATGATATAGCTCGCGCCAAGGCCGCAGGATTCGACCAGCACTTGACCAAGCCTGTGGATCCGGATCGCGCCACCTTCGCTGAGCTGGACGCGCTGGTGACATTTCTCCAAGCCGACAGCGAACGCAGAGGCAGCTCTGTGGCTCGCAAGCTGCACGACGATCTCGGCGGCTTTGTCATCGGTGCGATGATGGATGTCGCATGGATTGAGCAGCATGATTCGAAGCTGCCCCCCGATACTGTCATGCGCTTGGCGAGGGTCAATGAAGGCTTGCGCGGCGCCATCGATTTGACCAGAAAGATCGTGGAGGAATTGCGCCCGACATTGCTGGATTCCGTGGGCTTGTTTGCCGCACTGAGCTGGCATTTCAAGCAGGGGTGCCGGCAGGCGGGAATCAGGTACACCGAATCCTTCCCCGCGTCTGCTCCCGAGATGGATGCGCATCGGCTGATCAGCCTGTTTCGAATTGCGCAGGGATTATTCCATATCGCGCGTGGCGATGACGTCGCCGACATCCAGCATCTGCAGCTTTCACGTCAGCATACCGCTCAGCGATTAGAAATCACTTATGGTTATCGCACACCGTTGATTTAAAGAAAAGGATAGAGGATGTCTACTTCGCTCCCTCGAACTCTCAGGCATGGCAGCGATGCCGTGTCGGAGCTCGGTTTTCTGGCCGGCGGTGGTGAGATGGGCGCTCGCATGCGTGCGCTTGATTGGGCGAAAACGCCCTTGGGCGCCCCGGCGCAATGGCCCCAATCCCTCAAGACCATCGTCCGTGTGATGCTCGATTCACGCTATGCCATGTGGATGCTGTGGGGGCCCGATTACACCTTCTTCTGCAATGACGCATACCTGCCCACGGTCGGCATCAAAGGCAACTGGGTGCTTGGCGCCCGATCGGATAAGGTGTGGGAGGAGATTTGGCCTGACATCGGACCACGCATTGCGCGTGTGCTTGAACTCGGTCAGGCCACTTGGGATGAAGCGCTGCTGCTGTTCCTCGAACGCAGCGGCTTTCCCGAGGAAACCTACCACACGTTCTCGTACAGTCCCGTGTACAACGACGACAGCCGCATCGAGGGCATGCTTTGCGTGGTGACCGAGGTCACCGACCGGGTGATCGGCGAGCGGCGGCTGCGCGTTCTGCGCGATTTGGCAGCACGAACCATGGGCGCGGAATCAGTCGAGGAGAGCTGCGAGCGGCTCTGCGGGGTATTGGGACAGTACTCCATGGACACTCCATTTTCGGCACTGTACCTGCAGGAGGCCCACGATCGCTTTCAGTGTTATGCACGAAGCGCCGACGTATCTTCGGACGTGCTGCCACTGACGCTGACCGACGGCGATTCATCATGGCCGCTGGCGCAGCTGTTGCGCGACGGGGCGCCACAGGAGCTCATCAATCTTCCGCAACAGGGAATCTGCATCCCGGCAGGGCCCTGGCCTGATCTCGTGCAAACGGCCGTATTGTTGCCGTTGCGAGGATCAGGGACTGATACCCGTCGCGGATTTCTCATGCTGGGCATTAGTCCGCGTCGGCCGTTCGATGGCGCGTATCAATCCTTCCTCGACCTGGTAGTTCGACAGGTGGCCGCCGCGATTGCCGATGCGCAGGCCTATGACACTCAACGCCGTCGCGCCGAAGCACTGGCGGAAATCGACCGCGCGAAGACTGTCTTCTTCTCCAATGTCAGCCACGAATTTCGCACCCCGCTCACTCTGATGCTCGGTCCCGTCGAGGAGGCCATTGCCGATGCTCGACTGCCCAAGGATGTGCGCGATCGCATGACCTTGGTGCAACGCAATGCCCTTAGATTATTGAAACTTGTCAATTCGCTGTTGGATTTCGCGCGCATTGAGGCCGGCAGAGTTCAGGCGTCGTTTGAGCCGACCGACGCCGCAGCGCTGACGCGCGATCTTGCGAGCACTTTCCGATCGACCATGGAACGCGCCGGACTACGTTTCGAGGTCGAGTGCGACGACTTGGATGAGCTGCTGTATATCGATCGCGAGATGTGGGAAAAGATAGTGCTCAATCTCTTGTCGAATGCCTTTAAATTCACTCTGCGAGGCGAAATTGACGTGCGCCTGCGGCGTGAGGGCACGCACGCCGTGCTCACGGTGGCAGACACCGGCGTCGGCGTACCCGAGAAGGAGCTCCCGCGCTTGTTCGACCGCTTTCATCGAGTCGAAGGAAGTGAGGCGCGCACCCAGGAGGGTTCCGGCATCGGCTTGGCGCTCGTGCAGGAGCTGGTTAAACTGCACGGCGCGACCATTGAGGTGGTCAGCGAACCGAAGCTAGGCAGCACTTTCCGAGTGCGCATTCCGTTTGGTTCTGCGCACCTGCCACCGGAGTCCTTGCGACGCCCTCAGACATCGAACGCGGCGACCCTGGGCGCACAGGCCTTTGTTCAAGAAGCCCTGCGCTGGCTGCCCGACGCGAAGTTCGACGGAACCTTACCTTTGCCTGCACTGGTCGAGGCATCGAATTCGGCACGCGATCCGCGCTTTGCGAACACCTTTGGTGCACGTGTCATCCTCGCCGATGACAACGCCGATATGCGGGCCTATGTGCGCGAGTTGCTGTCACCCGCCTATGCCGTTGAAACCGTCGCTGACGGTGAGCAGGCACTCAGGGCCGCACGCGAGCTGCGGCCGGACTTGATTCTGACTGATATCATGATGCCGCGGCTCGACGGCTTCGGACTATTGGCGGCAATACGACAGGATGAATCACTGCGCAGCGTGCCGGTGGTCCTGCTGTCGGCGCGGGCCGGCGAGGAAGCCAGAATCGAAGGATTCGATGCCGGTGCCGATGATTACCTCATCAAACCATTTTCGGCACGCGAGCTGATTGCGCGCGTCGGCGCACTGCTCGAACTCGGGGGCATACGCCGCGAAGCGGAGCACGCGCTTCGGCTGCGCTCCGCGCAGTTTCAAACGCTGCTCAACGAAGCGCCGCTCGGCGTATATCTGGTGGATGCCGACTTTCGAATTAAGGAAGTCAATCCCACAGCGCAGTCGGCATTCGGCGATATCGCCAATCTGATCGGCCGAGACTTCGATGAAGTGATTCATATTCAATGGCAGAAGGATCACGCCGATGAGCTGGTTCAGATGTTCAAACACACTTTACATACCGGCGAAGCCTACATCTCCCCGGAACGCATCCACGAGCGGCTGGATCACCGCGTCGTCGAGGTCTACGAGTGGCAGATCAATCGCATTGAGCTGCCCGATGGCCGTTACGGCGTCGTCTGCTATTTTCGGGATATATCCAATCACGTTCGCGCACGCAAGGCCCTGCAGGATGCCGACCGGCAGAAGGACGAGTTTCTGGCGATGCTGGCGCACGAATTGCGCAACCCGTTGGCGCCGATTCAGAACGCCAGTACGCTGCTCGCGGCCATCACGCAACATGAGCCTCGCGCACAGTTCAGCGTCGGCGTGATAAAACGCCAGATCACCCAGCTCACCCGTCTCGTCGATGATTTGCTGGACGTGTCGAGAATCACTCAGGGGCGCATCGAGCTTAAGCGGGAACCGCTGGAACTCGCCGCCATCATTGCCCAGGCCGTTGAGGTGGTGGATCCGCTGTTTCGCGAGCGCGGGCACACGGTATCGATCGCCGCTGAGTACATGCCGCTGCATGTTCAGGGCGATAACGCGCGGCTGGTGCAATGCATCGGCAATGTCCTGACGAACGCGGCGAAGTACACCGATCCGGGTGGTGAGATTCAAATTCGGTCATTTTCCCAGGGCGACGACGCCGTGCTGCGGATCACCGACAATGGAGTCGGCATCTCACCGGACTTGCTGCCGCGAATCTTCGATCTGTTCGTGCAAAGCGATCGCACACTCGATCGGTCGCAGGGAGGCCTCGGTATCGGCCTCTCGGTGGTCAAGCGCCTCATCGAAATGCACGGCGGTCAGGCCGATGTCCGCAGCGAAGGAATCGGCCGCGGGACCTTGTTTGAGATTCGTTTGCCACGGATCAAGCGCTCGCGCCCTACTCAAAACTCGCAGCAGCCTCCCGAGGTCGCCGCGCAGAGAATCTTGGTGGTGGACGACAATGTTGACGCGGCCGACACACTGGCGCTTCTTCTGCAACTGGAGGGACACCAGACCGAGGCGGTGTATGAGTCTACTCAGGCCCTGGAGAAAGCAAAATCCTTCAACCCTCATGTGGTATTGCTGGACATCGGTCTGCCGGGCATGAACGGTTACGAACTCGCCGAGAAGCTGAGGTCACTGCCCGAGTTGACCGGCGTGCGGCTGATCGCGCTGACCGGCTACGGCAAAGCCGAAGACCACGACCGGACCACCGCCGCCGGCTTCGACCATCATCTTGTCAAGCCGGTCGACGCGCTGACGCTGCAGCAGGCGCTAGCAACGCCCACTCCAACAAGAGGCATTGTCTGACATACACGCGCCATTGACACAGCCATAGTGGCTGGACGTCCTTAAGAATGAGCGTTGCCGTGTCCGACAATCGAGCCACTGCTGCCTTGGTCGCCGTCCTGCAAAGGCGGCTTGACGCAATGGTGAATGGCATCGGCGGCGAAGCCGAAATCATGGAGGAAATCACCAGTCTCCTGGATGCCGCGCCGGACTCAGCCTGGGACATTGCGGCGGTCATCCAGCAGCGCTTCCGGCGGGGAGACATATCGGCCGAGCTATTTCATTCACTGGCGTCGAAGATCGCGGGACGCGAGCTGTCGGTCGCCGATTACGGCACCACTATTGGCCTCAGCCCTTCCAGCCACCCAGCGATGTCGGACCCTGCTCACTACCCGTCCTCACCGCTTGGGATTGGCCGCGTATTGCGCGATCGGTATGTGCTGGAAGATCGCTTGGGACGCGGCGGAATGGGTATGGTGTTCAAAGCCCGGGATCGCTATCGTGCCGAGCTTCCCGAACCTCATCAATACGTCGCCATCAAGATACTGCACGGGGTAAGCGAGCAGCGCTCGGAATTATTGGCTAAGCTCAAGCGCGAGTTCTACTGCGCGCAGACGCTATCGCATCCCAATATCGTCAAGGTGTACGAGTTGGATCGAGACGGTGATGTGGATTTCTTCACCATGGAGTTCCTCGACGGGGAACTCTTGAGCAGCGTGATCGAGCGATTTTCTCCGCGACCCATGTGCCGCTCCCATGCTTGGGCAATCATACGGGAGATCGGCGCCGGGCTTGCTCACGCGCACGCGCGCGGCATAACGCACGCAGATTTGAAGCCCCACAATATTCTGCTCACACAATCCGGAGAAGTCCGGATCCTTGACTTTGGAGCGTCAAGCACACAAGAGGGAAACGCGGCGTCCACGGTCACGCCCGCCTATGCGTCCTGCGAACTGCTGGCGGGAAGGGCAGCCGACCGGCGCGACGACATGTATGCCTTGGCGTGCGTGTCCTACGAATTGCTGGCCGGTGCCCATCCCTTCCAGCGCCGCTCCTCGACCGTGGCTCGAGACTTGGGAATTGTCCCGATACGACCTTCCGCGCTCAATTGGCGGCAGTGGAAAGCACTGACCTTGGGCTTATCGTGGCACCGAGCGGCCCGCTCGCTCAGCGTGCCCGTGTGGCTGAAGAGAATGAACGCCGAGACCGAAGCGATTAGCCAGCTGCCCGATGCCGGGGGCTTGAAACCCGCTGCTGCGGCTCGACCGACCGAGCGCTCGGCGGCGTGGCCCTTAAGACCGACCGTCATTCTCGCCACCCTGGTGATCGTCGCCTTCGTCTGGGTACTTTCAGTGCTGTTGCCGTCGGCCGAGAGGGTCGACGCCGGCGTTATGCCGGTCGCGGCGGCGGCAAGGCCTCTCGTCTCCGCTCCCATTGTCGCGAATGCCGGTGAGCCCGCGCGTCAGAGGCCCGCGATCGCCTCCGGCGACGCGGTCGCCGGCGCCGGCGCCGGCGCCGGCCATAGAATTCGCTTGACCGATAATTTTGTGGAGATACGCGTCCATCGCTCTGCGCCCGTCTCCGGCGGTAACGGATTGGTGTGGTGGACCGAGGCCGACTCGGCAAAACCCGGCATCGATTATGTGCCGCAAGGCAAGGCGACACGCTCGTTTGCAAAAGGCGAGACCTCGGCCAGCTTTTTTATCAAGCTCCTCCCCAACGCGACGCGACACCACAGCGAAGTTTTTTACCTTGCGGTTGCGGAAGCGGGCCGAGGACCCTCCACTGGCCGTATCGCACGCACCGCCATTTGGTTGCCGGCCACTGGCGATCAGTCCTAGACAGCGGACGCGGTACTGAGGAGACTGTACAATTTCGCACAGATGAAAATCGCCGCCATCTCCGATATTCACGGCAATCTATTTGCGCTCGATGCAGTACTCGCCGATATTGAGCGTCGCGGCGTCGATCTAGTCGTCAATCTAGGAGATATCCTTTCCGGGCCCCTGCTCCCTGCAGAAACCGCGGATCGACTCATGGCGCTCGATCTGCCGACGATCAGCGGCAATCACGAGCGTCAGGTGCTCACCATGCACCCCGCGGACATGGGCGCATCCGACCGCCACGCCTTCGAGGTCCTCAACGACGCGCAACGCGGCTGGATCAGCGCATTGCCGCCGGTACTGCGACTGACAGAGGATGTCTTCCTCTGTCACGCAACACCACAAAATGACGCCGATTGTTACCTCGAAGATATTATAGACGGCAAGCTTGTCCCGGCGGCTCTTGAAAGCATAGAAGAGCGAACGGGGACCTGCGACGCCTCATTGATCTGGTGCGGCCATTCGCACATTCCGCAGTTGTCGCATCTTTCAAGCGGGCAGATCATCGTCAATCCCGGCAGCGTCGGCATTCAAGCTTACGAAGGCCATCATCCAGGCCCGCACAGAGTCGAGTTGGGTTCGCCGCACGCGCGCTATGCCGTCGCTGAGCACTCACCTGACGGATGGACAGTCGAATTCATCGCGCTCCCCTATGACTGGACGGCGGCCTCGTGCCTTGCACGGCAAAGAGGCCGACCGGATTGGGATCGCGCACTGCGCACGGGTTACTTAGGCACACCATCGATAGGCTCATGGCCCTCATCGGACTCCACGGCGTAACCGCAATGCGGCGCGTGCGCTCCAAGCCAATATCGCCCTTGCTATCCATTGCCAGAACGTGACACTCCAGTGGTGCGTGACATCGGCGGCACTGCGCAGCATGGTACTGCGTTCGCAAGTCTGCACCAGCATGGATTCGACCTGTCGGGCAAATGCCGGCGACCCAATCTCCTGATTGGCATCGAGGTTCCACAGCACCCCCCAGCGATCCAAATTGCTTGAGCCCACCGATGCCCAGTCATCGCACAGCACTACCTTGGCATGCAGGAAACTCGGCTGGTATTCGTAGATCGCGACGCTGCTTGCCAGCAGCCGCACATAGAACAGACGACTGGCGCCGCGAGCTGCCGGCGCGTCGGTATGGGGGCCCGGCAGTAACAAACGCACATCGACGCCCCGGCGTGCCGCACGCCGCAAACTGCGCCGCAAGCGATTCGAGGGCCAAAAATAGGCAGTCGCAATCCACACCCGCCGCTTCGCTGCCCGGACTTGCGTCAGCACCGAACGCTCGAGTTCGTGCGTTCCCAGACCGTGGCTAATCGCCACCCGGCCAGGCTCGCCCGGGTCCTGCACCGGCGCTGGACGCATGACGATATCCAGTTCTCGACGCGCGCTGCGCTTCCAGGTGCTCGCAAACAACCGATGCCAATCCTCGAGAACGGGACCCGCAATTTCAACGACGCAGTCCAACCAATAGTCCTTGGGCCGTGCATCCGGACTGAACATGTCCGCCAGCCCCGTGCCGCCGGTGAAGCCGACAACGCCGTCTGCGATCAAGAGCTTGCGGTGGTTGCGCAGGAAGAAGCGCGGAAAGGTTCGCCAGTGGATGGCGCCGAAAAACACCACGTCGACCTGTGCCGCGTGCAGGCGCGCCCGGTCCCTTAAGTTCAGTCCCCGCGCGCCGAATGCATCGAACAACGCTCTCACACGAACGCCGCGCTGCGTCGCGCGGGTAAAGGCGGCAATGAAATCCTCAATGACCCGGCCGGACTCGACCAGGTAGAATTCCACCAAGACGTAGTCTTTGGATTCGTCAATGGCCGCAAGAATTCGTGCAAAGAACTCGCGCCCGTCGCTGAGCAATGCAAAACGATTGCCTTCCCGTACCGAGGCACGGAACAATACATCGACCGTCATGCCTCCGGACTCACGCATTGGGGTACGATATCAGGCACTATTCCGCTGCGGGAAAGAATCGCGCGACCGCGCCAGTAACGAAGAAGGACTATGCTAATTCGATCGCGACTCGTAATGGTGATATTGCTGCTCGCCAGCGGAGCACGGGCTCAGTCATCGTCCCTCCTCCACTCGATATTCCAAGATCACGGCGTACTGCAACGTGACCGGCCCATCACGGTATGGGGCCGTGCCGCCAGCGGTGAAGTCGTGACCGTTTCCTTGGGAGGCCAAAGCGCGCGTGCCACCGCGGACGCCGCCGGGCGCTGGAGCGCGGTGTTGCCCGCCATGAGCGCCGGCGGGCCCTTGGTACTGACGGCACAGGGCAGTTCCGGGGCCCGGCAGTCGGCCGGCGACATACTGGTGGGCGATGTGTTTCTTTGTTCCGGCCAGTCGAATATGGAACTGAATGTACAAGGAGCCAGCGATTCATGGAACGAAATCCGTCGCTCCGCGAATGACGCAATTCGATTGCTGAACGTCGCGCACGCGACCAGCCCGACCCCTCTTGTGGCTTTCAAGGAACCGGTCGCCTGGAAGGTCGCGGCACCGGATACCGTGGCCGAATGGTCGGCGGCCTGCTTTTTCTTCGCGCGCGAACTCCAACCGAGTATTCGCATTCCCATCGGTTTGGTGCAGGCGACTTGGGGCGGCTCGAACATCCGTCCCTGGATGAGCATCGCCGCCTTGCAGGCGAACGGCGGTTACGATCGCTCGCTCAAAAATTTGGCGTTGTATGCCAAGGATGAGAACGCCGCGCAAAAGCAATTTGCCGCGCTGTGGGAAGAGTGGTGGCGCAGCGTCAGCGGGGATCGCGTGGGCGCCGAGCCGTGGGGCGAGCACCCGTCTGCCGCGGCACGAACTGGCGGTGACTGGCGTGCGGCACCGCCCGGACTCGGCGATTGGCGGAACTGGGGAATGGTGGACCTTGATGATTTTACCGGTTCAATTTGGTATCGAACCACGCTGTCACTGACGGCGGCGCAGGCTGCTTCCGCCCGCGCGCTGTCGCTGGGCGCCATCAACCAGGTCGATGAAACTTGGATCAACGGCCGCGCCCTGGGAAATACCTTCGCCTACGGCAGCGACCGCAAATACGCCGTCGCCCGTGGCATGCTGCAGGCGGGCGACAATATTCTGGTCGTCAATGTGTCAAGCACCTACGGCGGCGGCGGTCTGTTGAACGGCGGCGCGCCCCGTGTCCTTGAGCTGACCGGCGGTGAGACTGTTCCCCTCACCGCGCCGTGGCAGTTTCGCATGGTGCCGCCGGCCATCGGCTCTCCGCCGCGGACGCCGTGGGAATCCGTGGGCGGATTGGCGACGCTGTACAACGCCATGATTGCTCCATTGGGCGGCTACGGATTTCGTGGCGCACTTTGGTATCAAGGCGAATCGAATACCGGCGAAGCGCAGACCTATCAGACACTGCTCTGCGGCATGATGGCGGATTGGCGGCGCCAATTCGGGGCTGACCTCGCCTTCCTGATCGTGCAGTTGCCGAACTTCGGAACGCCGCCGGCGACGACGGCCGAGTCCGGCTGGGCCACCGTGCGCGAAGCGCAGCGACTGGCGGTGGCCAACGATGCGCATGCGGGGCTCGCGGTGACCATCGACATCGGCGAGGCCCATAATCTGCATCCGGGCAACAAACAGGATGTGGCCAAACGCCTGGCGCGTGCCGCCGGGCACGTGATCTACGGTCAGCCGTTTGCACCCTCGGGTCCGACGGCGCGCCGGGCCGCCCGCCGTGGCGGCCGGATTGCGCTGGAGTTTGCGGACGTGGAGCGCGGGCTCTTGGCCTACAGCCATGACACCCCCATCGGCTTTGAATTGTGCGCCGATTCTGTCGATACCTGCCGCTTCGCCGACGGCAGCATCGACGGCAGTCAAGTCATGCTGTCGATTCCGAACGGGTTATCGCCGACGCGAGTGCGTTACTGCTGGGCCGACAGTCCGATTTGCACTTTGTACGACTTCTCGGGTTTGCCCGCCGGGCCCTTTGAGTTGCAGATCACCGATTAGCGGCGAGGAGGCGCCGCACGCGTTATTCGATTTCTTGTTCAACGCCGAGCGCGTGCAGAAGGGCCTCGCGCACCTGGCCGGACGCTGCGAGAGAACCATAACGTGAGCGGCCAGGTGAAAGAATTTCCGGCTTCACGACCAAATGCCCGCGCCAATTCCACCCGCTTCGGCATTCCCCCGCACAGCTCATGCCGGAGAGCGGCGCGCACGTTCGACCGTTAAGACTGAACAACCGCGGTATCGATCTTTA
>JBDUEQ010000039.1:0-61780 GCA_040002315.1 Gammaproteobacteria bacterium | reverse complement strand
AGAGCCTTCTGCATGACGAATACCTCGGTGGGTGAATCGTCAACAATGAGAATCAATGCCATTCTTAATTTCTCCGTCATTTGCCGACGTGAGCTTCGATTGCGCCCAGCAA
Source organism: Gammaproteobacteria bacterium (assembly GCA_040002315.1). Classification (GTDB taxonomy): domain Bacteria; phylum Pseudomonadota; class Gammaproteobacteria; order Steroidobacterales; family Steroidobacteraceae; genus Bog-1198. The sequence continues at coordinate 61,668 of JBDUEQ010000039.1, read as the reverse complement.
TTCGTCTTTGGTGAAGGGCTTCGTTAAATAATGCTCCGAACCTACGATACGTCCACGGGCTCGATCGAACAGTCCATCCTTGCTGGACAACATGATCACCGGGATCTGCTTGAATACCTTGTTGTGTTTGATCAGCGAACAGGTCTGGTAGCCGTCAAGGCGCGGCATCATGATGTCCACGAACACGATGTCAGGTTGATGGTCGGCGATCTTGGACAGCGCGTCGAAGCCGTCGACTGCCGTGAACACTTCGCAGCCCTCCTTGGTCAGGAGAGTTTCGGCGGTCCTGCGGATGGTCTTGCTGTCGTCGATCACGAGAACTTTGAGTCCCGTGAGCTTCGGCTTGGCCGTAGTGATCATGCTTTCCATGAATCTGTCTTTTAGACCTCAAGGCGACGTGTATGTAGGTGCTGGAATCTTGTGGCTTTTTAACATATCCAGCCCCCGCAAGCCACGGGAGAGGGTCGCCATTTGGCGGTAAGCTGCACCTTACAACGGGGGTCTGGTTCACAGTTTTCTCAAGTGATCGGGTGAGGTGCCCACCTGGCAGCGCATGCGCGCGGCTCACGAAGTTGAGGCCCCCAGGCTGCTAAACTGCGCTGCCGCGAGATTAATTTAGATCCTGAGAAGGAATGAACATGTCTTCCCGAGTCCGTCTCGTCGTGGTCATGGACCCTATAGAAGCAATAAAACCGGCTAAGGACAGTACGCTGGCGATACTGCTCGCCGCACAGGCGCGCGGCTGGCAAGTTTTCTATGCGGAACAGAAGGATCTTTGGCTGCGTGACGGCATCGCCTGGGGGCGACTGGCGCCGTTGCAGGTGTTTGACGATCTGGGGACCTGGTTCGTGCGCGGCGAGGCGCTGAACGCCAAGTTGGGTGAGTTCGACGTGATTCTGATGCGCAAGGATCCGCCGTTCGACACCGAATATATCTACACCACGTACATTCTGGATCGCGCCGAGCTGCAGGGCGCGCTGGTTTGCAACCGGCCGCAGGGCCTGCGGGATATGAATGAGAAGGTCTATACGGCCTGGTTTCCCGAATGCTGCGCGCCCACCCTCATCACACGCGACATGCACGCCATGGGTGAGTTTTTGCGGGAACATGGCAAGGCCGTGTGCAAGCCTCTGCATGGCATGGGAGGCCGCTCGATATTCGTTCTGGAACAGGGCGACAAGAACCATAATGTGGTGTTCGAGACCTTGACCGAATACGGCACCCGCTACGCGATCGTGCAGCGATATCTGCCGGAGATCGTGACCGCCGGCGATTGCCGGGTCATCTTGGTGGACGGCGAGCCTGTGCCGTTTGCCCTGGTGCGCATCCCCACGCCCGATGACAATCGCGGAAATCTCGCCGCCGGCGCCCGCGCGGAGAGCCGGCCGCTCAATGCGCGCGACCGCTGGCTGAGCTCGCAGATTGGGCCCAAGCTCAAGGCGGCCGGAATGATGTTCGTCGGACTCGACGTGATCGGCGATTACGTCACTGAAATCAACGTCACCAGCCCAACCGGCATCCGCGAACTAAACAAGAAGCACGGTGTCGACATTGGTGGGTTGCTGGTGGACGCGATCCATAAGAACTTGAGCGCAGCTTGACCTCCGAAACCTATCAATCCGGCGACATGCTGAAGGCCGGGCTCCCGCCTGCCAACGACCGCATGCTGACGACATGCTTTTTGGCGGCGCTGTTCCATGGGATCGTGATCCTCGGCGTGACATTCAGCGCACCGGGCAGCAAGGCGGAAGGCGATGATGCGCCGGCGCTGGAGGTTGTCCTGGTCAATGAACAGACGCCGAGCGTGGAGCGTAATCCGAATGCCCAATATCTCTCGGAACGCAATCAAAAGGGTGCCGGCAACACGCTGAAGCGTGAACGCGCGCTGATCCCTAGGTCCTCCCTGATGCCGGTCGAGCGCATGGGAATCTCGAGCGGCAATGGGCTGGCGGCACAGCAGGCCGGCTTGGACGCGGGCAGCGAGGAACTCGTTGCCACCCACATGCCGGCACAGAAGATCCTGTATTTCGCGGCGCCCACGGCCGCGAAGGAATCATCCGAACTGCCCCTGCTGCTGGAGAAGCGGCCGGATCTCGCGATGACTCCCAATGACGATGGGGTCGAGCTGCGCATGCGCGGCGAAGCCATGCATCAGCTGTGGATAGCCGCGGACACTCGAGAATCCAATGTCGCCGTTTACTTGGACAGCTGGCGCCGCAAGATCGAGCGCGTGGGCACGATGAATTTCCCGAGTATTGTCCGGCGCGATAGGTTTTCCGGCACCCCGGTCATCGAGGTGACCATAGGTGCCGACGGTAAGCTTCTGCAAACCACGGTCCGGCGCAGCAGCGGCCATGTGGAGATCGACGAAGCCGCCATGAGGATTCTCAAGCTTGCTTCCCCCTACGACCCGTTCCCGGGGGAATTGGCCGCCAAGCACGATGAGATACGCATTGCCTACGAATGGCAGTTCTTGGGAGGCGCAGCGCAAGGCGCCGGCGTCTTCTTTGCGGAGCCGGACCATTAGCGATTCCGGCTATCTGACCAACCAACTATTGATCGCCATGCCGGCGATGGGCGATCCTAATTTTGCGCAAACCGTGGCGCTGGTGTGCGACCACAGTTCGCGTGGCGCGCTGGGACTCATCCTCAACAAGCCGTTGCCCATGCGCATGGGGGAAATATTCCAGCAGCTCGAAATCGAACTCGCCGGAGGCTCGCTGCGGGAGCGGCAGGTATTGCGCGGCGGGCCCATGCAGACCGACCGGGGTTTCGTGGTGCATCGCGCGGGCGGTGAATGGGACTCGACGCTCAAGGTATCGGATGTCATTCATGTCACGACTTCGCGGGATATTTTAGCCGCGATGGCCCGCGGCCAGGGTCCCGAAGCAGCGGTCGTCGCCTTGGGGTATGCAGGCTGGGATGGGGGCCAGCTGGAAGACGAAATTCGGGCCAACGCCTGGTTGAGCGCTCCGGTGGATCCCGGCTTGATATTCGAAATGCCGTTCGAGTCCCGCTGGCAGGCTGCGGGACGGCTGCTCGGGGTGGAGTTGTCGCGCATCAGCCCGATCAGCGGTAATGCCTGAGCCCGCCGGGCGGTCGAGCGGCGCGCCGCGCATTGTGCTGGCCTTCGATTTTGGACAGCGGCGCATTGGGGTCGCCTGCGGCGATACGGTGAGCCGTACGGCCGCACCCCTGGCCGCCGTGCCGGCCGGAGCCGCCGGACCCTGCTGGCCAGGGATCGAAGCGCTGCTGCGCGAGTGGCAACCGGCCCTGGCCGTTGTCGGCCTGCCGTATAATGTGGACGGTTCCGACAGTGCCATGACGTCAGCCGCGCGCGAGTTCGCCGCCGAACTAGGACGCCGGTCCGCGCTGCCGGTCGTGCTGGTCGATGAGCGCTATTCGTCACGGGAAGCCGAAGGGCGACTGAAAGAAGCGCGCGAATCCGGCCTACGCCGGCGGCGCGTCGCGAAAGCCGATGTCGACGCGGCGGCGGCCTGCATTATCTTGGAACGCTGGTTTACCGAAGCAACAGGGAGCTCCTAGGCGCACATGCGTTCACAACAAGACAGCGCCGGGGGTCTGCGCCACCTCATCACGCTCGACGGCCTGACCCGCGACACGTTGACGGCCATTCTCGATCGGGCGGAGAGCTACCGCCGACTTCCCGGGCAACCCGCCTATGAAGGACGCGAACTGGCCGGCGTGACCCTGGCGAATCTATTCTTCGAGCCCTCGACCCGCACCCGCGCCTCCTTCGATCTCGCCAGCCGTCGATTGGGCGCGCACGTGCTCAATTTGGACCTGCACTCGAGTTCGCGATCAAAGGGCGAGAGCATGCTGGACACGATTTACACGCTCGAGGCCATGAACACCGATGTGTTCGTTATCCGCGACTCGGAGGCGGGCATGCCGGAATTTCTGATCGATCACGTGGCGCCGCACGTGTCGGTGATCAGCGCCGGCGAAGCGCATCTGTCGCACCCCACGCAGGGGTTGCTCGACGTGCTGACGATCCGCACGCACAAGCGCCGCTTCGCCGGTCTTAAAGTGGCCATCGTCGGCGACATCAAGCACTCGCGGGTCGCCAGATCAGCGCACCAGGCGCTGTCGACGCTGGGGACGTCGGATATCCGGGTGGTAGCGCCCGAAGCGCTGCTGCCGGAGGAAGGCGAATTTCGCGCAGCGCAGCGCTTCACTCGCATCGAGGACGGCATTGCCGGCGCCGACGTGGTGATGATGCTGCGCATACAAAAGGAACGCATGGCGCAAAGCGCGTCTCTGGATGATACCGCCTATTTCCGCGATTTCGGCCTAAACGCACAGCGGCTGAAATTGGCAGCAGCCAGCGTGCTGGTCATGCATCCCGGGCCGATGAACCGCGGCGTGGAAATTTCCTCGGAGGTGGCCGATGGTCCGCGTTCGGTCATCCGCGAACAGGTGAATAACGGGGTTGCCGTGCGCATGGCAGTGCTGGCGTCGATTGCCGCCACCTTGACGAGGCATCGCAGACCGCTGTAGCAGAGGGTTTTACCATGGTGAGTCCTGGATCGAAGTGGGAGCGAGGCTTCTAGCGCTTGCTGTTTGCCAGTCGATGGCTGTTGGCGCCCTTCTATCTCGGCATGGCGTTGGCGCTGATGGACTGGATCACCGCCAAGTCCGAGATGCACTGGAAACTCTCCTAGCCCGCGGTATTGCCGCCATCGACCAGCCAGGCTGCACCGGTGACGTAGCTCGCAGAGTCGGAGGCGAGAAAGACGACGACCTTGGCGATCTCCATGGGCTGACCCACTCTGCCCAAGGGAAACGCCGCGCCCTTGCGGGCCAGCCCTGCGGCAATTTCCTCGCCGCCGAAGTGGATGCCCTGCAACAGCATTGGCGTCTCGACATCGCCGGGGCACACGGCGTTGACCCTGATGCCCTGCCGCCCATGATCCAGGGCCATGGCCTTGGTAAGCTGCAGAACCGCACCCTTCGAAGCGCAATAGACCGCCTCGCCGCGGCCTGCCACCACCGCAAAGTCGGACGCGATGTTGACGATGCTGCCTCTGCCGACCGTCACCATGTGTCTGAGGGCCGCGCGCGAGCAGCGCATCAGCGCCGTCACGTTCACCTCCATGACGCGCGTCCAGTCTTCGTCGCTGGTTTCGAGAACGCTGCCACGATGCGTAATGCCGGCATTGTTGATCAGGATGTCCAGATTGCCGAATGCCGCCACGGTTTCGACAATCAGGCGATCCGGAAAGCCTGCCGCGGTGATATCGCCGGCAAGAAAGCGTGCGCCCAGCTCCGTCGCGAGCGCGGCGCCGGCCGTCTGGCTGCGGCCCGTCAGCATCAGCTGCGCGCCGGCGGCCGCGGCCTCCCGTGCAACGGCCTGACCGATGCCGGATGTCGCTCCGGTCACCACTGCCGTCTTCCCCTCGAGGCTCCGCATCGTATTCCCCCTGACCAACACCGTGGGATCCGGGCTGACATCCGGCTGCGATGTGTGCAGCCGCAATTCGCGGGCACCCTGAGGCGTTCCGAACTCCTGGCTCAGCCGAAGTTGATCTTGGCTTCCAGATTGGTGCGCGAATCGGCGCTCGACAACGCTTCCTCGAGCTCGATCCGTCCTTCGCGCACCAGATTGTAAAGTGAGCTGTCAAAGCTCAACATGCCGCGTTCCGTGCCGGTGCGGATCGCCTCTTTCACGCCGATTACGTCGCCCTTCTTGATGAGCTCCGACATATACGGAGTATTGACCATCACTTCTGACGCCGCCACGCGTGCTCCGGACTTCGCCAACACCAAACGTTGCGAGAGTATGGCCCGCAGGTACTGCGACAGATCTAAAAAAATCTGATTGTGCTGATCGCGCGGAAACATGTTGATGATGCGGTCGAGTGTCTCAGCGCAGTTGTTCGCGTGCAGGGTGGCGATGCACAAATGGCCGGTGCCGGCGAGCGCGATCGCCGCTTCCATGGTTTCGCGATCGCGTATTTCGCCGATCAAGATCACGTCGGGGGCCGAGCGCACGGCGCTGCGCAGAGCGCGGGCAAAGGACTTGGTGTCCAAGCCCACTTCGCGCTGGTTCACGATGGATTTCTTGTTGGAATGCAGGAATTCGATGGGATCCTCAATGGTCAAGATGTGATCCGACGAGGTTTCATTGCGGTAATTGATCATTGCCGCGAGCGTGGTGGATTTGCCGGCGCCGGCCGCTCCCACCATGAGAATCATGCCGCGCTTGAGCATGACCAGTTCTTTAAAGACGTCGGGCATGCCGAGATCCTCGAGCCTGGGCATTTCCGCCGTAATGTAGCGCAACACCATGGCGGGATAGCCGCGCTGATAGAAAACGTTGACTCTGAAGCGCCCCAGTCCGGTTTCGGAAATTGCGAAATCGATTTCCAGCTCTTCGTTGAAATGCTCGATCTGATCCTGGGTCATCAGGCCCAAAGCCGCCTGCCGTACGGTCTCCGGACTCAAGATCTGCTTATTGACTGGAAATATCTTACCTTCGATTTTGATCTTGACGGGTGCATTGCATGTAAAAAACAGGTCCGAGGCCTTGCGCTCGACCATGAGTTTGAACAGCGGCTTGGTGTTCATCACCTGAACCGGAACATCGGGTGCCGCAGACATGGACTAGAACACCTGGCCTTCTTCTTCCTCGACGATCTGCAGCGATTGGCCTGCTTCTTCCGGGTTCTTCATTTCGCGTTTGCTCTCGAGTTTCACGCGCAGGCGCAACTCGTTCTTCGAATCCGCGTTACGCAGCGCGTCCTCGTAAGAAATCATGCCGGCCTCGTACAGCTCGAACAGCGCCTGGTCAAAGGTCTTCATGCCGAGGCGATTGGACCGCGACATCACCTCTTTGATTTTGGCGACCTCGCCCTTGAAGATCAAATCCGCGATCAGCGGCGAGTTCAACATGATTTCCATCGCAGCAATGCGCCCGGAGCCGGCTTCACGCGGTATCAGGCGCTGAGAGATCAGCGCCCGGATGTTCAAGCTCAAATCCATGAGCAGCTGTTCGCGCCGCTCCTCGGGAAAGAAATTGATGATGCGGTCGATTGCCTGATTCGAGCTATTGGCGTGCAGCGTCGCCAGCACCAGGTGCCCCGTCTCGGCGAATTGAATGCCGTATTCCATGGTCTCACGATCGCGGATTTCGCCGATCAGAATCACATCGGGCGCCTGGCGCAAAGTGTTCTTCAGGGCCAGGTGCCAGCTTTCGCAGTCGACGCCTACTTCGCGGTGCGTGACCACGCAGCCCTTGTGCGCGTGCACGTATTCCACCGGATCTTCGATGGTGACGATATGGCCTCGGGTCTTCTCATTCCGATAGCCGACCATGGCGGCAAGCGAGGTGGATTTACCCGATCCCGTGCCGCCCACCAGAATCACGAAACCGCGCTTCGACAGCACGACCTCTTTCAGGATAGGCGGCAGTTCGAGCTCTTCGAATGTCGGAATCTTGGCATTGATGGTACGCAGCACCGCGCCGGTGAAACCCTGCTGCACGAAGGCGCTGACGCGAAAGCGCCCGATTCCGGGCGGCGCGATGGCGAAGTTGCATTCCTTGGTGGCGTCGAATTCCTTGGTTTGCCGATCGTTCATGATGGCGCGAACCAGGCCTGCGCTCTGCTCAGGGCTCAACGAACGATCGGATTGCGGCCGGATTTCCCCGTCCACCTTGATGGCAGGCGGAAAGCCTGCCGTGATGAACAAGTCGGAACCCTTCTTTTCGACCATGCGTCGCAGCAGGTCTTGCATCAGGCGTATTGCTTGGTCGCGTTCCATTAGATGCTGTCCTTGTTCTGCGCCTTATAGCGCGCTTCTTCTCGGCTGACGACACCCTTTTGCACTAATTCCTGCAGGCATTGATCGAGAGTTTGCATACCCTGGCCCTGGCCGGTCTGAATTGCCGAATACATTTGAGCGATCTTGCCCTCGCGGATCAAGTTGCGGATGGCGGGAGTGCCGATCATGATTTCGTGCGCCGCAATACGGCCGCCACCGACGCGTTTCATCAAGGTCTGCGATATCACGGCGCGCAAACTCTCCGAAATCATGGCCCGCACCATGTCTTTCTCCGCAGCCGGGAATACATCCACGATGCGGTCGATGGTCTTTGCAGCTGAACTGGTGTGCAAGGTGCCGAACACCAGATGGCCGGTTTCCGCTGCGGTCAAGGCCAGGCGAATAGTCTCCAGGTCGCGCATTTCACCGACCAAAACCACGTCGGGATCTTCGCGCAGGGCCGAGCGCAGCGCCTCGGTGAAGCCCAAGGTATCTCGATGCACTTCGCGCTGATTGACCAGGCAGCGCTTGCTTTCGTGCACGAACTCTATGGGATCTTCGATCGTGATAATGTGGTCGGGACGGTTGTCATTGCAATGATTGACCATGCCGGCCAGTGTCGTCGACTTGCCCGAGCCGGTGGGTCCGGTGACCAGCACGAGACCACGGGGAAGCATGCATAAATCTTTGAAAGTCTTGGGGGCGTTCAATTCGTCCAGCGACAAGATGGTGGACGGAATATTGCGGAACACCGCTGCGGCGCCGCGATTCTGGTTGAAGGCGTTGACTCTGAAGCGCGCCAGCTTGGGAATCTCGAATGAGAAGTCCGTTTCGAAGAACTCCTCGAACGCCTTGCGTTGCTTGTCGTTCATGATGTCGTACACCATGCTGTGCACTTCTTTGTGCACCAACGCAGGCATATTGACGCGCTTCATGTCGCCATCGACACGAATCATCGGCGGGACTCCCGCCGAGAGATGCAGGTCTGACGCATTGTTCTTCACCGCAAAGGCGAGAAGCTGCGCGATATCAACCGCCATTTACGGCTCCTAATTCGGGCTGGTGTAACCCACTAGCAGTATATAAGAGGGTGTCCTCACCCAATATGTTAATTGGTCCGCAGAATTCGACGCTTCATGTGAACTACGTCAGGTCTCGGATACTTCATGCGGCCGAGGCTGCGGGACGAGACCCGGCGTCGGTCACCCTGGTCGCCGTAACCAAGGCCCAGACTGCCGAAACCATACGCCTAGCCGCCACCGCCGGCGTCACGGATTTCGGGGAAAACTATCTCCAGGAAGCCCTGGGCAAGATGGACCGGGTCGCCGACCTGGCCCTGCGCTGGCACTTTATCGGCGGCATTCAATCCAACAAGACCCGCGCCATAGCCCGGCGCTTCGATTGGGTGCACAGCATCGATCGTCTGAGCATCGCCCGGCGCCTGTCGGAACAGCGGCCTTTCCATGCGGCGCCGCTCAGCTTGTGCATACAGGTGGAGCTGGTGCCGGAGCCGAACAAGGGCGGCGTGAGCCCGGCCGAGGTGGCGCAGCTCGCGGACGCCATTGCGGCGCTGCCCCGCGTGCAGCTTCGCGGTTTGATGTGCGTACCGCCGCCGCAGGCGGATGCGACGGCCGAGCGAGCTGTGTTTGCGAGGCTTCGCAGCCTGCTGGAAGCGCTGAACGCGGGCGGCCACAAGCTCGATACACTGTCGATGGGCATGAGCGGGGATTTCGAGTCGGCCATTGCGGAAGGAGCGACGCTGGTCAGAATAGGCACGGCGCTGTTCGGGGACCGGTAAGGGGACGGTAAGGGCACCAGGTAAAGGGACCGGTAGCAGCACCGGTAAGGGCACTAGGGGCTGGTAAGGGCACCGGTGAGGCGAGCATTGCGGGAAACAGACGCGCCGATATACGACTGGCAAGTTAAAACATCAAGGGTGGGCATGAACAACATACGAAGACTTGCATTCATCGGCGGCGGCAACATGGCCGCTGCATTGATCGGGGGGTTGATTAAGCGCGGCCTGTCGAGTGAGCGGGTGGTGGTCGCCGATCCGAGTCAGGATCAGCTGAACAGGCTGGTGCGCGACTACGGAGTCAAGACCGCCGCCGACAATGTGAGTGCCGTCGCCGGCGCCGAAGTGGTGATACTTGCGGTCAAGCCGCAACTGCTGCGCGCCGTCGCACTGAACTTGGCGCCGCATATCGCCGAGACACCGCCGTTGCTGATTTCCATTGCGGCAGGTATCCCGCATGCGGCCCTCGCGCGCTGGTTCGGCCCGCGCGTCCCGGTTATACGCACCATGCCGAATCGGCCCGCCCTCAACGGTTTCGGCGCCACCGGTTTGTTCGCACCGCCCAGCGTCGGCGCCGCCAACCGGGCGCTGGCGGAGATGATCATGGCGGCCGTCAGCGCCACGGTGTGGGTGGAGCATGAATCGCAGATGGACACCGTCACCGCGCTCTCCGGCAGCGGGCCCGCGTACTTTTTCCTGTTCATGGAGGCACTCGAGGCAGCCGCGCACGAACGCGGCCTGCCTTCCGACATCGCCCATCAATTGACGCTGGAGACCGCATTCGGCGCCGCGCAGATGGCGCGACAATCGGCGGACTCGCTCGCCACACTGCGTGAGCAGGTTACTTCCAAAGGCGGCACCACCGCCGCTGCACTCGAGGTTCTGAACGCGGCCGGCCTTCGTGCTATCGTCGCACATGCCGTGGCCGCGGCCGACCGCCGCTCGGCCGAACTCGCCGCCGAATACGGCGTCCCCTGACACTTAGAGTACTGCGCTAGACCCGCCATGGACGCGATTAGATACATCGTCGACACACTGCTTTGGCTGCTGACCCTGGCCTTCGTATTGCGTCTTTTATTCCAATGGGTTCGGGCGGATTTTCGCGATCCCATGGCCGATGCCATCGTGCGCACGACCAATTGGCTGATAATGCCCCTGCGCAAGATCCTGCCGCCCTTCGGTAAAGTGGATACGGCCACGGTGATTGCAGTGATCGCCGTGGCATCGCTGCGCACCTTTGCCGCGATGGCCATGGCCGGCGCCGGCATCGGCGACGTCGTCTTGTTCCTGCGCATAACCGCCGTCGATCTGGCCGGTTTGGTGCTGCGCATCTATTTGTTCGCCCTGCTGCTGTACTGGCTGACGAGTTTCGTGTCGCCAGGTGGCTACGCCCCCGGGATACGCTTGCTCGCGCAGCTCTGCGAACCGATCTTAAAACCAGTGCGCCGGATCATTCCGCCGATCGGTCAGATAGATTTCTCCGTGCTCTGGGTGTCGATCGTGATCGGCGCTTTGCTTGTGCTGCTTCGTTGAACATCGCCTCCTACATGCCTGAAATCACTGTGATCGAGACGCTGCGCCGTGCCGTGCAGTGCGCTCAAAAGCACGCGGAAGCCTGAAAAACCAGCACCGTGCGCTCAGGGTAGAGCTAATCTTTTTTCACATTTGCGCTAAACATAAGCTTTTTTCTATGTTATTTTCGGCGCCGAGTTGAATTTGCGGGCATTAGACGCCCGCTCTCGCAAACATTAGCAGGAGATTTAATATGGCGAAAAAGAATGCAGCACCGACCAAGTCTGAAATTCTCGCTAGCATTTCGAAGGAAACAGAGCTTTCAAAAAAGCAGGTCGGAGCCGTGTTTGACTCGCTTTCCGCCTCGATCAAGAAAAGTCTGCGCAGTCACGGCTTGTTTACTTTGCCCGGGCTTCTGAAGATGAAAGTCGTGAAGAAACCGGCTACGAAGGCGCGTGAGGGTGTCAATCCTTTCAACGGCGAAAAAATGATGTTCAAAGCGAAGCCGGCGAGCAAGAAAGTGCGCATTGCCGCGCTCAAGACGCTCAAGGAATTCGTGAACTGATTTGTCTCAAGCCTTCGGAGCGGCTGGGGAGGCTCAGCCGTTCCGAATCGCATCGGTAACGATGTCCCGCAATTCATGCAGGCGGCCGTGGAAGAAGTGGCCCACCCCGGGCAGCACCACCAGCTGCGGTTTTGGAGCAAGACGGGTGGCCCAAGCGATGACCGCGGCGGGATCTACCACCTCATCAGCGTCTCCCTGAACCAACAGCCACGGGCATCGGGGAACCGCCGTTCCAGCCTCGTCAAACCGTTGAATGGCCGGCGCGATGCTAATCAATCGGCGCGGCGGCCGCCGCTGCGCCAGGCGCAAAGCAACGTAGGCGCCGAACGAAAATCCGGCAATGACCAGCGTCCGGCCGGGCCAGCGCACCGCGCCCCACGCGGCAATGGCATCCGCATCGTCGGTTTCGCCGATGCCCCGGTCAAATGCACCGGCGCTTGCGCCGACTCCGCGAAAGTTGAAGCGCAGCGTGGGCATCCCTAAGTCTTGCAGCGCCCGCGCTACCGTGGTCACGACTTTGTTGTCCATGGTGCCGCCGTATAGGGGGTGCGGATGGCACACGACGGCGTAGCTCGCTCCCGCGATGCCTGGATCCTCGACGACCGCCTGCAGCGCGCCTGCCGGGCCCTCCAACGAGAGCCGCTCTACGGCTGCGCTCATTCAATCGCGATGAGATCGATGTCGAAGATCAGTGCCGCGCCGGGCGGAATGACACCGCCGGCGCCGGTGTCTCCATAGGCCAAATCCGCGGGTATAACCAGCCGACGGCTCTCCCCGATCTTCATGCCGACTACGCCCTGGTCCCAGCCTTTGATGACTTGACCCGTGCCCACGGGGAAGCGAAAAGGTTGTCCGGAGGTGCGCGAACTGTCGAATTGTTTGCCCTTGTTGTCCGGCGCAGATACCTCGTACAGCCAGCCGGTGTATTGCACGACGGCAATCTTACCGGCGGTAATTTCGGGGCCCGAGCCCGCCTTGAGTTGCACGGATTGCATAGAGTCCACTCCGGAAGTAGGCGCCGCGACCGGCTTGTTGCTGCAGGCAGCGATGAGACCTGCCAGAACAATGACACCGAACGTCAGCAGGGGTTTTTGGCATGACATAGCCGCCATCCTAAAGGATTTTGGGGCGGCTTAGGGATTGCCGCGACGCGCGGGTTTACCGGCTGCTGTGCAGCCGCGATCCGTGAATTTTCAGGGCAGCGGCCAAGCTGAGCACAGTGGCCGCGGAGAAGATCAAGGGGACTTCGGCGCCCGCAGCGATTGCGATGCAAATGGCACCGATCCCGAGCGCAGCAGCCAACACCAGACCAATTTCGGCGGCAAGCCCCAACGAGTACAAGCGCAACGCTCCAACGGCGTCGTCGATTTCGTCAACTACTTGTAACATCCATTCCATCTACGGCGGATTCTAGGCGCGCGCCGGCGCTCCCGGCGTGAGTGGGATCACACCCTTGCTATGGTGCTTGGGGCTGCGTAGGCTTAGTCCTACATGCAGCGAATTCTCGTCCTGAATCCCAAAGGTGGTTCGGGTAAAACGACGATAGCCACAAATCTCGCCAGTTATTTTGCGAGCCAGGGTGACCGTCCGCTGTTGTCGGATAACGACCCACAAGGCTCGAGCACCCGCTGGTTGAAGAAGCGCAAGCCGGAGCAGGCGTTCATTCACGGAGTTGCGGCATTCGAGCGAAATTCGCGCATGACCCGGGCCTGGCAACTGCGCACCCCGCCGGACGCCGGACATGTCGTGGTGGACACACCGGCTGCTGTGCTCTCTCACGACATGCCGGACATGATCAAGAACGCAGACGCCATCATCGTTCCGGTACTGCCGTCCGACATCGATATCCACGCCTGCTCGAAATGCATCGCCGATCTGCTGCTGATCGCCAAGGTGCGCCGCGATGAAAATCGCATCGGCGTGGTCGCTAACCGGGTGAAGCGCAATACACTGATCTATCAGTCGTTGATGCGGTTTCTGGAAACGCTGCGAATTCCCGTCATTGCCACCTTGCGCGACTCTCAGAACTATGTGCGTGCGGCCGAGATGGGCTTGGGCTTGCACGAAATGAAACGCCACACGGTGGAACAGGATCTTGCGGATTGGCAGCCGATGCTGGCTTGGCTAAAAGCCAAGGAAGGCGCCTGGCGTCCCAGCGAAGGAATCAATCCCTTGCCGGAGACCGCCTGATCTCTCGGTTTATTTCTTCTCGTCCCAGGAACCGCGGACCTTTTCCGCCCAGTTCTTGTAGCTGTGCCAATTGTAAAGATTGGTGGTGATGGCGCCGTGGCGGCCGCCGGTCTTGTAGAGATCTCGCGGAGCAGCGGCACCAGGTTTCAGAACACCCGGCTCCGTGCGAGCGGCCCGACGGTCCACACCGCTGTATCGAGTTGGATTCTTAACTTCGCTCATCTCTTGTTGCCTCTGTCGATGGTCACGACAGTAAGTGCCCTGCACCTACTTAGGCAGGAACTGTGTCACGCGGACTTGGCACTGTCGCCGCCTGGCGACGAGCATTGCGATGCGCATCTCACAGAGCGTCACGGTAAGTTAAATGGCTTTAAAATTTCTCTGGATCGCGCCAGGCGTCGAACAGGGCCCTAAGGTCCTCGAGCGAGGATTCGAGCGCCGCGGGCAATAGAGTCGTGTACGCATCGAGCAGCGCCATGGCGTTGCGTGCGGGATCGGTTTGTGTGGCCGCTCCGAGGCGGCGCGACATGCCGCGGTTCACCACATGCAGGTTGTCATAAAGGCCGCGCAGCGCTGCAAACCCTTTCTCGCCGCTGGCTCCCGCCATCTCGCGCGCCAGCAGGAACATGCAGACGCAGCGATAGACCGTCTCCAACTCGCTGGCGAACGGCAGATGAAACCGCGCCATCGGCCGAAAGCGATCGGTCCATGGGCAGCCCGCGGTCGCCATGATCAAGCCGAGAACCGAACTCATCGCCTGCTGCGCCGTGGTGTCGGCAAAGATCGTGCGCTCGGCCTGCGTGACCGTCACACCGACGTTGTCAAAGGAAACCAGCGCCTTGAGCGGCTCGATGGCCGACGCCATTTGCAGCGCGGCCGGGCAATGCTGATGCTGGCCGGGATCGAGCGGACAATTCGCGCACTGGTTGAACTTCAATTCCGTCCAAAACGGCGGTTCGGACGGCGGCGCATTGGCGAGGCGAAAGTCGGCGCCGTCGAAGCTGAAATCCAGCCACTTCTGCGATCCGTCGGGTAGGTCGAACCGATAACGGATGCGCTGCGGCTCGTTCATGCGACCAGTCGGTAGCAGGGTGTGTATTCGGTGCCCGTGAATTTCATCCGGCCTTGGGACACGAATGAGCGCAGCAACTGGTCCAGGGGTTCCATGATGGAGGGCTCGCCGGCCAGTTCGAAGGGACCGAATCGCTCAATGGCGTTGATGCCGTACTCTTTGATGTTTCCGGCCACGATTCCCGAGAACGCACGCCGCAAATTCGCCGTGCGCTCGTGCACGGGTTGATCGTGTGCGAGGCGCAGGGCGCGCATGGACGCGTGCGTGACCTCGAACGGCAGCTGGAAATCCAGCGGAATCTTCAGCAGCCAGTTGAACCCATAGGAGTCGCTCGCCTGCCTGCGGTAGTCGCGGACTTCTCCCAGCCCCTGCACCATGGCACGCGCGACCGCCGCAGGATCGTCAATGATCATTTGATAACGGGACTGTGCGGCCTTTCCCAAGGTCGAGCCGATGAAGTGATGAATTTGTTCGAAGTACTCCGCGGTGTCGGCAGGCCCCGTGAATACCATCGGAAACGGCAGATCGCGATTGGCGGGATCGAGCAAAATGCCGAGCAGGTACAGGATTTCCTCTGCGGTGCCGGCACCGCCCGGGAAAATGACGATGCCGTGACCCAAGCGAACGAATGCTTCCAGGCGTTTTTCGATGTCCGGCATGATCACTAATTGGCTGACGATGGGGTTGGGGGGTTCGGCGGCGATGATCCCGGGCTCGGTGATCCCCAAGTACCGCCCATCCACGATGCGCTGTTTAGAATGTCCGATGGTGGCGCCCTTCATGGGTCCCTTCATGGCGCCCGGCCCGCAGCCCGTGCACACATCCAGGCCTCGCAGCCCTAATTCGTAGCCCACCTTCTTGGTGTAGTCGTATTCGATCCGCCGGATGGAATGACCGCCCCAGCAAACCACCAAATTGGGCCGCACCTGTAATTCCAGAACTCGTGCATTCCTCAATATATGGAATACCGCGTTGGTGATGCTGGGCGAGGACGTGAGGTCGAAGCGCCCGCTCTCCATGATCTCGTTGGATATGAACACCACGTCGCGCAGCACCGCAAACAGATGATCTTTCAATCCCCTGATCATTACTCCGTCAACGAAGGCCGCCGCCGGCGCGTTCTTGATCTCCAGCTTGATGCCCCAGGCCTGGCGCACGATCCGCAGATCGAAGTCCCGATATTTGTCGAAGATCACCCGCGCATCGTCGATGTCGCTGCCCGAATTGAGCACGGCGAGTGCGCATTTGCGGAACAGCGGATACAGGCCCCCCTGGCCCGAATCGAGCAATTTGGCGATTTCCGTTTGCGACAGGTGCTCGAGGCTGCCCTTGGGAGCAACCCGGGCATCAACCATGTCAGAGGATAGAATCGTGGTTTCCACACGTCACCTTAAAAGGAGCCTGTCTGGCTCCTATGGATAGATATCGATCGGAATGTTGTCTTGAGTGCGCATCCACACTTCGACCATATCGGAATTGGACAGAGCGATGCAGCCATCCGTCCAGTCATTCGACTCGTAGTAGGAGGCCGGATGCTTCGGCGTGTTCGGGAAGCCGTGAATCATGATCGAGCCCCCCGGAGCCCAGCGGTTCTTGTGCGCGCGCACTTCGTCGTCCTTATTGGGGTAGGACACTTGAATGGCGAGGAAGAAATCGCTGCGCGTGTTGCGCCTGGACAGGAAGTAACGGCCTTCCGGCGTACGAAAATCGTGTTCCCGCTCCTTCTGTCCGGTCGGGCTTAGTCCAAGCTGGACTTTGTATTCACCCAGCAGTCGGCTACCGCTGTATAGAAACAGCCTATGTTCCGCCTTGTGCACCACAACCCGGTCGGCAGACGCGATTTCTTCTGCCCGTAACGAGCGCGCCGGGGACACGATACAACCTGCCGACAGCAGCAGCAGTGCGCACAGGAATTTCGCCGGGCAGCGGCCCATTTGATGACTCATCGCCAAAATTATAGCGTGTAGGCGGTACGACATAATCTGCTCTAGCTCACGTCCCGGTATACTTCGGGCCATGCACCTTCGGCACCGCCGCATCGTTTTGCTGTTCGGACTGCTGGCCGCTTGCGCCGGCCGGCCCTCCGTCAAGCCCGTCGAATCGTTGGACGAGCGGACCGGGATAACCGTGACGACGCTCAAGGAATCCATCGAACTGCTGCCAGGCGCACAGTTTGCCGCGCTCGCCGAGGACAAACGCACCAGCTTTGCCTACATGGGCCCGGTCGAATGGAACCGCAGCGGCGAATTCAACTACGGTTTGTGGGTGCATATCGCGCCCGGCAGCGGAGCTCAGATAGGCGATATTCATGCAGCGGGCGCCCTCACCCTGAACCTGGATGATGGTGCGGTCGCGCTGACACCCATCGAAGCTCCCAAACTTGGCCGCGATCCGTACCGGCAGGTGGCTTCATGGGGCCAAACCGCATACTTCAATCTGACGATCGAGACGCTCCGGCGCATGGCCGCGAGCCGCAAGCTCGAACTCGATGTGCGCGCGGCAGACGGTTCCGTCATTGCTTTCGCGCCCACGGTCGATGTGCGCGCCGCATTGAACGAATACGTGCAGTCGCGCGGCCTCACTGGCGATTGATGACCGCAACCTGCGGCAGCGTTATTGTCGTACCCGGCCGCACATCGTTGAAATCCACATCGGGGTTGTATTGGGCGACCAGCCAAATCGGCAGGTCGGCATGCTGTTGCGCGATTATCCACAGCGATTCACCGCGTTTGACCGAATAGTTCTCCGTGCCTGCAATGCGATGCGTGGCAAAGAACTCCTCCTGCAGGCGCTGATGATACCCGCGCCGCGTCGCCGCGAACTGCTCGGCGCTCACCCGCGAAAAATCCAACCTGACCTTGCGACCGAGGGTCACCATCGCATTCTTGCGCAGCTTGTTTAAGCTGCGCAGCGCCTGCGAACTGATCCCCGACCAATCAGCGTAATGTCCCAAGGTCTCTGTCGCCTGCACGATCACGGTACTGTCGGGGGCTACGCTATAGTCAGTCGTGTCGGCACTTCCGGACGGCGCCGCAACGGGTAACAGCGCATTGCTGTCGGTCTGTCGCGGCGACACCGGCTCCTTCGGCGGATTAGGCCTCACAGCCTGCGCGGTGGCCGCAGGCGTGACGAGCGGCGCCGCCGCCGGAACCGCGGTGCCCGCAACCAACCCACCCGCACGCTCCGCGCGCGATGACGGCAACGGTATGACAATGGTCTCGCCTCGAATGGCCGCATGGCCCTCCCCCCAGCCGTTGGCGGCAAGCAGGCGACTCAAACTCACGCCGCTGACCGATGCAATGCCGGCCAACGCCTCGCCGCGGCGAATCTTATGGCGGCCATCATTGCGTTGAGTCACGTAGCGCTGCGCGGGCGGCAGACGTTCCCAGGCAGCGGCAATCTCAACCGGCGGCGCAGCGCCGGGTAGCCGCAGCTCATAGCCGCGCGGCACGAACCGGCTGCCGTTCCAGATCGGCGGCCGCAAGGCCGGATTCAGAACGCGAAGCGCACCCATGTCGACTTTGAACGCCTTGGACAGCGCCTCCACGGGAATGTAATCAGGCAATTCCACGGGGGTGCTGTCCGTGTCAGGCAGGCGCGTGATGGGGCCGAAGTATTTGTCGGCATTGCGATCTACTTCGAGCGCGGCCAAAAACGCCACGTAGAAATTGCGCGACGCAAAGCCGAAAGTCTTACCCTGGTAGCGCTTGACGATGACGGCGATGTCGCTGGTGCCCAATTCGTCCTGGGCCCGGCGCAAGCCGCCCGGCCCATGGTTGTATGCGGTCACCGCCAGCGGCCAGGTGCCGAGCAGCCGGTAGTTGTACAACATCAGATTGGCCGCGGCGTCAGTGGCGCTGTACGGATCCAGACGTTCGTCGACAACGCCGTCGACGCGCATGTATCGTTTCGCGGTACCGGGCATGAATTGCCACAGCCCGGCGGCGCCAACTTTGGAATAGGCCGACAGATTGAATGAGGACTCCACGTGCGGTAGCGCCGCAATCTCCACCGGCACGCCGTGTTGGGCGAGGGTGTGTGCAATGTGCTTTTCCCACGCCGCGGCGCGAATCAATCCCTCATGGAATCGATCTGCCTGTCCTAACTGGAAGCGTATGCGGTCGATTGCGTCGCGAAAGTCTTGGGGCGTGGCGTTGGGGCCGAAGGCATGCAGTATGCGCTGTTCATGGGCGGTGAGATTCTCAGTCGAGCCTGTCGCAAAGCGCTTCAGCAATGCGGCGTAGCGCGACTTCGCTTCGGCGACACGGCGCTCGCGCTGGGAGGGCGAGGTGTCCGGATCGAAGCGCAGCACTTCGTAAACCACCCTTAAGTCCCAGTCGTCGTGCAGCAGTCCCTGATCGGTGGTCACCTCGGTGTACACCCGAATCCAGAAGCGCACATCCGGCTCGAGCGCCGCGGGATGGGCGAAGGGATCCGGCGTCTCGGCGCCCGACGCGCCGTGCACGAGCGGCACGAACAGGAATGCACACGCCGCGATCTTGAATAACTTGACTATCGGCGAGCTATCCGCACTTCGAATCGCCGCAATTCAGACACGTATTGCAGCCGTCCATCATCACGACCGCAGCGGTGCTGCACTTTGCACAGAGCTGGGCTCCTTCGGGGAAGTGCGATTTTGAAAAGGCGTCGGTTTGCTTGGTCCGCGCTTCGAACTCCGCGCGCTTCTCCTGCACTAGTTTGCGCTGGTGCACATCGAGCTCGGGCTTCTTCAACAGTCCGATCGACTGCAGATGACGCTCGATCACATAACCGAGCTCGGCGATCGTCGAGGGCATGAACTTGCCGCCGGGCTGCCAGTAGCCGCCCTTCGGGTCGAATACCGCCTTCAGCTCGTCGACCAGAAAGGTCGTATCCCCGCCCTTGCGAAATACCGCGGAAATGACCCGCGTCAGCGCAACGATCCACTGGAAGTGGTCGAGATTCTTCGAGTTGATGAACACCTCGAACGGCCGCCGCTGCTCGTGCGGCGTGCCCTCGTTCAACAGGATGTCGTTGATGGTGACGTACATGGCATGATCCGACACCGGCGTCTTGATCTTGTAGGTCGAACCGATCAGAACCTCGGGACGCTCGAGCTTCTCGTGCATCCAAATGACGTTGTCCTGGGTCTTAAGAGCGTCCTTAGGCGCAGCGGCGGACGCGTCTTTCGCTTCCGGCTTCTGCACCCGGTACTTGGCAATCTTCTTGTCGATCTTGATGTGAGCCATGATCAGAATTTCCCGTAATAGCCTTCTTTGAGCGCATCGAACAGGTTCGCGGCGGTGTGCATTTCCCCGTCGTATTCGATCTCCTGATCGCCCCGCGCTTCGATTTCAGTGCCATCTTCCAGGGTAAACACGTAGGTCGTGTTCTTCAGGTCCTCTTCTTTGACCAATACCCCTTGGAATGCCTCCGGATTGAAGCGGAATGTCGTACAGCCCTTGAGACCCTGCTCGAAGGCATACATGTATATGTCCTTGAAGTCTTCGTACTTGTAGTCGGTTGGGACATTCGCCGTCTTGGAGATGGACGAATCCACCCAAAGTTGCGCCGCCGCCTGAATGTCGACATGTTCCTTGGGGCCGATGTCGTCCGCCGAGATGAAATAGTCGGGCAGCTTCTCGGCGGGATTCTGCGAATTCGGCATGGCTCGGGAATTCACCATTTCCCGGTACGCCAGCAGCTCGAACGAGAACACGTCGATCTTCTCCTTCGATTTCTTGCCCTCGCGAATCACATTGCGGAAGTAGTGATGGGCGAACGAGGGTTCGATGCCGTTCGACGCGTTGTTGGCGAGCGATAAGGAAATGGTGCCTGTCGGCGCGATCGACGTGTGATGCGTGAAGCGCGCGCCTATCTCGGCGAGCTCATCCACCAATTCCGGCGATGCTTCAGCGATGCGCTGCATATACCTGCTGTAGCGCGCGTGCAGAACCCTGCCGGAGATGCGTGCTCCTACGCGCCAGCCATCCTTCACCATCTCGGGCCGCTTGCGCAGCATGGCGCGTGTCACCGAGAACTCTTCGTTCATGATGGGCGCCGGGCCTTTCTCGCGCGCCAGATCGAGTGCGGCTTCCCAACCGGCCACGGCCATTTCCCGCGATACGTTTTGAGTAAATGCCACCGATTTCTTGGCACCGTACTTCATGCAAAGCATGGTGATGGTCGAGCCCAGTCCTAAGAAACCCATGCCGTGGCGGCGCTTGCGGATGATCTCGTCGCGCTGCTGCGCCAGCGGCAAGCCGTTGATTTCGACCACGTTGTCCAGCATGCGCGTAAATACCTTCACGACCTTGCGATAGGTCTCCCAGTCAAAGCGCGCATCCTCCGTGAACGGATCGATCACGAATTTCGTCAGGTTCACCGAGCCCAGCAGGCACGATCCATAGGCCGGCAACGGCTGTTCACCGCAAGGATTGGTGGCGCGGATATTCTCCGTCCACCAGTTGTTGTTCATCTCGTTGACCTTGTCGACGAGAATGAAACCCGGCTCCGCGAAGTCATACGTCGAGGACATGATCACGTCCCACACACGGCGCGCCGGCAGGGTCTTGTAGATCTTGCAGGCGACCAAGCCCTCGTCGTTGGCGACATAGCCATCCGTGTACGGCCACTCGCGCCACACGAACTTCGATGTGTCGTCCAGCTCCGGCCGTTCGGCCGCCGCGCACGCCTCGAATTCCTGGCGTCCCAGTGGAAACGCCAGCTGCCACTCGCCATCGCTCTTTACGGCTTTCATGAAGTCGTCGCTGACGAGCAAAGACAAATTGAATTGCCGCAATCGTCCGTTCTCGCGTTTGGCGCGGATGAACTCCAATACATCGGGATGTCCGATGTCGAAGGTGCCCATTTGGGCGCCGCGCCGGCCTCCGGCCGAGGACACGGTGAAACACATCTTGTCGTAAATATCCATGAACGACAGAGGGCCCGACGTATACGCACCGGCTCCCGAAACATACGCGCCGCGCGGACGCAGCGTTGAAAATTCATATCCGATCCCACAGCCGGCCTTCAACGTGAGTCCCGCCTCATGCACCTTGTTCAAAATATCGTCCATCGAATCGCGAATCGTGCCGGACACCGTGCAATTGATGGTCGAGGTGGCCGGCTTATGCTCCAGTGCGCCGGCATTGGAGGTAACGCGGCCGGCGGGAATAGCGCCATGGCGCAGCGCCCAGAGAAACGATTCGTACCACTGTTCGCGGCCTTCTTCATTCTCGACATCCGCGAGCGCGCGGGCGACGCGCTTGTACGTATCGTCCATCGAGTTGTCGATGGGCGAGCCATCCTTCGCCATCAATCGGTATTTCTTATCCCAGATGTCGAAGGACGCTTCTTGGAAAGTAATATCGCCAACATCTTTGGGCTGTATTTTGACCACCGTATTCATGGGTATTAACACCGCTCCCTTAATAGTTCTCAAGCTGCCAACTGAATGCAAATTGCGGCGGTCCCGCCAAAATAAAGGTGATTGAACGGAATCAAGGCCGATGGGGACTAACGCGAACTACCGAACACAACATCTTGTGTGCGGGCGATGAGGTTAATTCGCTATGGCAACCAGCGTCAAGACATTTTTTATAGATTTTTTCATATAAAAAAGTAATATATATCAATAGCTTATAAATATGTCCCGAGAAATTGCCTGATTACACTTTGCGAGGCCTCGGTCAAGGGGAAAAAGCCCTAATCGCAACATCTTGTGTTTGCACACCTTATCCACATTATGTTCCATTGACTTTGAACCACGTCTCACTTTGCCTGCACCGCAGGCGGCTTCCCTTGATGTAGGAGAGAACTCTTGCCTCTTCGCGCTGCGTGACTGCAACACAACTTCCTATTGAGGAGTGGTAGAAATGACCGTCGTGCGTTACGAGCATTGGGACTCATCGCAATTCCGAAACTGGTACAGGTGCAGCCGCACCGGATCACGGTGCAAGCCGCCTAAGAGGACCCGCCCTGCGCGAATCTTCCGTGTAATATCGCGCAACGACCTTGGGCTTATGGAGGCCGGGCGAAAGCTCGTGCGGCCTCGTTTCGCGCCCAAGATCCAATCACAATGGAAGGATTACGCATGAATCTGCGTCTCAAATTCGCAGCCGCGGCACTCGCCGTAGCTGGCTTAACCGGACCGGCGGTTTTCACCGAACCCGCATTTGCCGCCCTGCCCGCACCGCTCGCGGATGCAGCGCCGCTGCCCTCGCTCGCCCCCATGGTCAAGCGCGTATCGCCCGCCGTGGTCAATATTGCAACGCGGGGCACTATTAAAGAGCAGCCCGGACAGCGCAATCCTCTGCTCGATGATCCGTTTTTCCGTCGCTTCTTCGATACACCGCCCGATGCGAAGCCGCACGAGCGCCAGTTCCAAAGCGCGGGCTCGGGCGTGATCGTCGATGCCAAGAACGGCTACATCATCACCAATCATCATGTGGTGGAGAATGCCAGCGAGATCACCATCACTTTGCTGGATAACCGCACTTTTTCAGCCAAAGTCATCGGCAGCGACGAGGGCGCCGATATCGCGGTATTGCAGGCCAAGCAGCCGAATTTGATCGCCATGTCGCTGGGAGATTCCTCCAAGCTCGAGGCAGGAGATTACGTGGTTGCGATCGGCAACCCCTTCGGTCTTGCTCACACGGTCACCGCCGGCATCGTCAGTGCGCTCGGCCGCACCGGCATCAATCCCGACAGCTACGAAGACTTCATCCAGACCGATGCGTCGATCAACCCAGGCAATTCCGGCGGGGCATTGGTCAATCTGCGCGGCGAACTTGTCGGCATCAACTCCGCTATTCTGTCGCGCAGCGGCGGCAATATCGGGATCGGCTTTGCGATCCCGGTCAACATGGTCAAGGGCGTGATGGACCAGTTGATCAAGTTCGGTCAAGTCAAGCGCGGCATATTGGGCGTCAATATCTATAACGTGACCCCGGATATCGCCAAGGAATTCGGCCTCACTGAATCAAGCGGCGCCCTGGTCGCCGGCGTTGCACCGGGCTCGGCGGCCGAACACGCCGGGGTGAAGACCGGCGACATCATCACCTCGATCAACGGCGTCGTCATGAAGGACGCGGGCGAGCTGCGCAACAGCATCGGTATGCTGCGTATCGGCGACAAGGTTGAGATCGGGCTACTGCGCGACGGCAAGCCGCGCAAGGTTACCGCGTTGATTGCGGAACGCGGCGAGGTCGAAACGGCCAATGCCGTCGACATCAATAAGGGACTGGACGGCGCAGAACTGACCGATGCTCCCGATGGCGGCGGCGTTGTGATAAAGGCCGTCCAGGAAGGCAGCCCGGCGGCGCAGAATGGGTTGCGTGCCAACGATTTGATCGTCGGCGTCGGCCGCACCCCGGTGTCGAACACCAAGACATTCAAGGAAGCCGCGAAGAATGCCAACGTTTTGTTGCTCAATGTGCGACGCGGCTCCACTGTGCAGCTGATTCAAATTCGCTGACACGAAATGCGAGCGCAATCCATCGTCGTGCTCGGCGGGACCGGATTCTTAGGGACTCGTTTGGTCGCCCGATTGATCAAGGACGGGCATCGGGTCACTGTGTTGTCGCGAGATCGGGAACAGCACAAGCACCTCTTGGTGCTGCCCGGGCTGACACTGGAGAACTGCGATGTCTACGAGGCGCCGCAACTGAGCGAGCGTTTCCGCGGCAAGGACGTCGTGATCAATCTCATCGGCATACTCAATGAACGCGGATTCAGCGGCGCAGGCTTTCGGCGCGCGCATACAGAACTTACGCGGGGCGTACTGCAGGCGGCCCGCTCCGCGGGTGCCGCGCGACTGCTGCAGGTGTCCGCTCTGAAAGCTGCCGTTGATGCGCCGAGCTACTACCTGCGCTCCAAGGGCGACGCCGAGCAGCTGATTCGCGAAAGCAGCGGCTCCCTGGACTGGACCATTTTTCAGCCGTCGGTGATGTTCGGACCGGGCGATTCATTCTTGAACCGCTTCGCCGGTCTGCTCGCCGTGATCCCTTTTGCCCTGCCTCTGGCAAGACCGCGCTCGCGTTTCCAGCCGGTCCTGGTCGATGATGTGGTCGAAGCGCTGCGCCGCTGTCTGCATGGCGGCGCCTCCAGCCGCCAAACGTACGAGCTCGGCGGACCGCAGGTTTACACCCTGCGCGAAATCGTCGGCCTGGTTGCCAAACTCACCGGCCGGCGCCGATGGATCGTGGGTCTGCCGGATTTCGTGGCGCGAATGCAGGCATTCGCCATGGACTTCGTGCCGGGGCGTCCCTTCTCCAGCGACAATTTCCGCTCGTTGACCGTCGACAGCGTGTGCACCGAAGACGGATTCTCGAGGCTCGGCATCAAACCGCAATCCATGCTGGCAGCCGCTCGACAGTACTTGGGTGCGCACGAAGACAATGCCCGGCTGAGCCAGAACCGCGCCAACGCCGGCCGCGCCTAGGTATCTCTAAACATGCACCGACTGCGCAAGCCTTATCTGCTTTTTCTCGGCGATGTGCAGGACAAGCTGACGGCGAAGACCGCATTCGGGCTCAAGGACTGGTGCAGTGAAGACGTAATCGGCGAGTGGAGCTTGCACGGTTGCGGTGTGACGCTCGGCCTCGCGCGTATGTCACCGGCGGAGGCCGCCGAACGCGGCGCCGGATCGATCATCATCGGAATTGCGCCGACCGGCGGCAAGCTGCCGGCTCATTATATAGCCGAACTTAAGGCTGCGGCGGATGCAGGCCTCGATGTCGTGAGCGGCCTGCACACGCGCCTCACTTCAGTTCCCGAGCTGGTGCACGCCGCGGCACGGCGCGGTGTCCGACTCATCGACGTGCGGCACAGCGATGCTGCATATGGCGCGGCGAGCGGCCGCAAGCGCAGCGGCAAGCGCGTGCTCACGGTCGGCACGGATTGCGCGCTCGGTAAGAAATACACCGCGCTCGCGCTGGCCAAGAGTTTACGCGCGCGCGGTATTGCCGCGACCTTCCGTGCGACGGGACAGACCGGCATCATGATTTCCGGCGAAGGAATTGCCATTGACGCGGTCATCGCGGATTTTATCGCGGGGGCGGCGGAGCAGCTATCGCCCGACAATGCGGCCGATCACTGGGACGTAATCGAGGGACAAGGTTCTCTGTTCCATCCGGCCTATGCCGGCGTCACCTTGGGGCTGTTGCATGGATCGCAACCGGACGCCATCGTGCTCTGCCATGATCCGTTGCGCCGCACTATCGATGAGTACCCGGGTTTCCCGATTCCCGATCTGCAGGTGGTCATCGACGACTACCTGCGCGCCGGTCGGCTCACCAATGCCGCCATTTGCTGCGTTGGCTTGAGCATCAATTCCTCAAGCCTGTCCGATGCGGACTGCGCCGCCTACTTTGCGCGCCTGACGGGCGAACTCGGACTACCGGTGTGCGATCCCGTACGCACCGGCATCGATAGCTTGGCGAGCGCCCTGCTCGCGATCTAGAACGCCTCAGCGATGGTCAGCGCCGTTGGATAGGGCTCGGGATAGTCGCGATTCGTCAGGATGATCACGGTGGTGCGCCGCTGCGGATAGCGCACGATCACACTGCGAAATCCTATCGACTCTCCGGAATGCCACAGCGCATCGCCGGTCACGCGCCAGCCGAACCCGTATTGAACGGCGGGATCGTCGCTCTCGGCGGTGCGCGCGAATGCCCGGCGCAGCGACTCCGGGCGCAGCAGCCGCTCGTCGTACAGTGCGGCATCCCACTTCGCAAGGTCATCAATGGAGGAGTAGATGCCGCCATCGCCGAGCGTTGCGCTGGTCAGGTTCTGATCCGTGCGCTCCCAGGCGGTTGCGGATTTGCTGTAGCCGAAGGCGCGATTGGCGACCTCCGATAGGCCCGCTTCGTAGGCCACTGTATGCAGCATGCCGAGCGGCTGAAAAATGCGCCGGTGCAGAAACGCGGCGAACTCTACGCCGGAGGCGCGCGCGACGATCAACGCCAGCAAAACATAGCCGCTATTGCTGTAGCGGAATTTCGTTCCGGTGGGGAAATAACCACGGCCGTGCGCTTCGAGCAGCGCAAGTACATCGGCATCGTGCAATTGCGCGGTCCTGGCTTGTGGAATCAAGTCCTCGAAGTCAGGCAACCCGGACGTGTGCGCGAGAAGGTGGCGGATGAGGATTCCATCGGCGCCATCCGGCAGGCTCGGCAGCCACTCGCGCGCAGCGTCGTCGATCGAAAGACGTCCGTCTTCCGCCAGCAACAGCACTGCCGCCGCAGTGAACTGCTTGGTCATCGATGCGAGCCGGTAGTTGGTTGCCGGGGTCGCAGCCACGCGCTCTTCGACGTTCGCAAGACCATAGGCGCGCCGCACCACCGCTGCACCGGCTTCAAGGACGGCTACGCACGCGCCGGGCACCTCGCCGCTGTACATGCCCATGAGCGCGTCAATCACTACGAACCGCGGGGTCCTGGGAATTCGCGCGCCGCGGCGATGATCCAGTCGCGAAATTGCGCCACCTTCGGCAGCGCCAAAAAGCTCTTAGGGCACACGAAATAATAGGCCGAGCCGAACGGCACGACCTCCTTGGCGGCGAGACGCAAGGTTCCCTTGTGCAGCGCGCGGGTGACCAAGGTCCAGCGCGCAAGGGCATAGCCGAGGCCTTCTTCCGCGGCGATCATCAGGCCCGCCGAATCGTCGATGGTGGGCGCGCGCGAGCTCCAGGCCGCTTCCTCGTCCGTTCGCCGCCACACGCTCCACGGTGCGTCGTCGCCTTCCAGCAGCGGATATTTGCTCAAGTCCGCGCCGCGTTCGATCATTCCGTATTGTTTGATCAGATCCGGGCTGGCCACCGGCACCAGCCAGTCGTCCAGTAATTTCTCACTGTGCAAGTTCGGATAATTCCCACGACCGAAGCGTATGGCAACGTGATGGGGGGTGCGCGAAAAATCCACCAGTTCACGCGAGGTATGAAAGCGCAGTTCCACGCTCGGGTGCTTGCGGCGAAATGAGCGAATGCGCGGCAGCAGCCATATCTGCAGAAACGATGCCAGCAAAGTGATCTGCAGCGGCCCGGCGCGGCGGTGGTGCTTGATCTGCTGCAAAGCAGATTCGAGTTTTTCGAGGCCGGCGCGGACCGCGGGCAGCAATTCGAGGCCCTCTTCGGTGATTTCCACGCGGCGGCCGCTGCGCCGAAACAACGGCACTTGGATATACCCCTCCAGCGTTTTGATCTGCTGGCTGACGGCGGCCGGCGTGACGTTGAGCGCGTCGGCAGCGGCTGAGAAACTTAAGTGGGCAGCCACCGCTTCGAATACCCGCAGGGCTCCCAACGGCAATCGGTCGTAGGCGGTCGGCACCTTAAGTATTCCTTAACGGACTGTCAGGCATTGCATTTGTTGCGTAATCGCAGGCGGAGCAATCTGTCACTTGTGGAAATCATTCATTGCTTGGGAGCTGGATCATGAACCCTATTTATCTTGCCACAAGACTCGCACAGGGGCTGCTGGCCGTCACCATCGTGTTCGCATTAGGACTCGCGTTTCAACTCACGCTTGTGTATTGAACGCCCATCATGTGCTGCCGCAAACCAATAAATCGCGCCTCCGTTTATCCATTTTCGCCAATTCTCGGGCCCGGGCGTAGAAGGCAGTGAGGTCTCCAGCCACTGCCTTGAGCTCGCGCTCGAAGCCTGGCACACAGGCAAAGTACGTCGCAACCGACGCCAGATGGGCGTTGTTGAGATCTTCGGCGAACCAAGATTCGAACGGAGCGGGGCCGCCCCACGCCGCCTTGTGGAGCGCGAACGCTGCCCGCAAGGAGGCAAACGCGGCGCGCTTGCGCTCCCGCATCTGCTCGGGTGCGAGCCCGGAGGCGTACACGGCGCGCAGCTCCGCACGCGTCGCACTCAAAAGATCGGTAACGGTCATATAGTGCTGCAACTGCAGCAGATGGGCGTTCAAATCCGCGTCGCGGCCTTGAGCAAGCAGCCAGCGCCTCACCCCCTCCTCCTCAACCGTGGTCGCAAGCGCCTCGTTGAAGCCGGAGTCGTTCGGCACGTACAGCAGCTGGTGCGTGAGTTCGTGAAAGATGATCGAGGCCAGCTCGATATCGTTCCAGCCCATCATGGTGTTGAGAACCGGATCATTGAAATGCCCCAGAGTCGAATACGCCGCGACTCCGCCCACCGTGACATCGAAGCCTTCGCCGTGGAGCCCGGCGGCAAAGCGGCGTGCCCGGCTTTCCACGAAATATCCCCGGTAGGCGACGCAGCCGACCAAGGGATAGCACCATTCCTTCGGGTCGACCGAGAACTCCGGTGCGGCGACGACGTTCCATACCACGTAGCGTCGTCCCACATCCGCGTAGCTGCGATAGCTGCCGTTGTCCGGCAGTCCTAGCTCACGGCTGGCGAAATCGCGGATGGCAGCAACGGCCTCGAGCTGGGTCCGCAGCGGCGCGGGAGTCGATGCAGCGCCTATCACGCGACCGATGGGCTGGCGCTTGGACATCAGGTCCAGCTGGCCCTCGACACTTTGCAACAGATAGCAACCGCCGCTCGATGCCGCGATCAAGGCTACGGCCACCGCCGCGCGGAAGGGTGCGGCTATGCTGCTAATATTCACCCATGCAAGTGTATCTGGTTGGCGGAGCGGTTCGGGATGCCCTGCTCGGCGTATCCGTCAAGGAACGCGATTGGGTCGTGGTCGGCGCCACGCGCAAGGAGCTGCTGCGGCTGAAATATCGCGAGGTGGGCCGCGACTTCCCGGTGTTTCTGCATCCCGAGACTCAAGAGGAACACGCGCTGGCGCGCCTAGAGCGCAAGGTATCACGGGGCTATCGCGGGTTCACCGTCGAATTCGGGCCTGAAGTCACACTCGAGGAGGATCTCGCGCGGCGTGACCTCACCATCAATGCCATTGCCGAAGCGGCCGACGGCGCTCTGATCGATCCCTACGGCGGGCGCCGCGATCTCGAAGCCAGAGTGCTGCGTCATATTTCACCCGCCTTTGCCGAAGATCCGGTCCGGGTGTTGCGCGTGGCGCGCTTCGCCGCGCGCTTTGCGCCGCTCGGGTTTCAGGTGGCTCCCGAGACCCTGGGATTGATGCGCACGATGGTAGAGCGACGGGAGGTGGACGCACTGGTGGCCGAACGGGTCTGGCAGGAGACGGAAAAGGCATTGCGTGAACTCAAGGCCAGCGAGTTCTTCCGCGTGCTGCGCCAGTGCGGTGCGCTCAAGCCGATTTATCCGGAAATCGACGCGCTGTTCGGCGTGCCTCAGCCGGCGCAATGGCATCCTGAAATTGACACCGGGCTGCACACCTTGATGGTGCTGGACCAAGCCGCGTTGCTGAGTGCGGAACCCAAGGTTCGATTCGCGGCGCTGGTGCACGATTTGGGCAAGGGCACGACCCCGCACGCAGAATGGCCCAGCCATCGAGGACACGAAGAGCGCAGCGTGGCGCTCATCGAAGGCCTTGCGGAGAGACTGCGCCTGCCGGCGGAGTACCGCGAACTCGCCGTTATCGTGGCGCGTTATCACGGCATCGTGCACCGCGCCTTCGAGTTGCGGCCCAAGATAATTCTTGAATTCCTGGAGCGCGCCGATGCTTTCCGGCGCCCGCAACGATTTGCGCAGGCACTGCTCGCGTGCGAGGCGGATTCGCGCGGCCGCACCGGCTTGGAGGGCGTACCTTACCCGCAGCGCGAGTATCTGCAGGCGGCGCGCGAGGCTGCTGCTGCGATCAAGCCCACGCCCCTGGATATCGCGGCACATTCCGGGGCGAAAATCGCCGAATTCCTGCATCAACGGCGTGCGACGGCGATCGCCGAACTGCGCGAGCGATCCAGCGCCCAAGGTCAAGCAACCCGCTAATGGTCTTATGAAAATACGAAGTCTGGCAGCAATAGGGTCGATTATCTGGGCAGCCGGTCTGATCGCGCTTGCACACGCAGACGCAGTGCTTGTCGGCGCGGCCGCTTATCCCGAGGGACCTTTGTGGCAGAACGGGAAACTTCTGTATGTGGAATACGCGGGACCCGGCATCAAAGTGTGGGATGGAAAGCGCGCGTCTGACTTTTGGCAGGGCCGGCACTGCGGAGCGTCTGGGCTGATCGACTACCGCGACCACCATATTCTGGTGGCTTGTTATGACGCGAATACGATTGTGGAATTGGACCGGGCCGGCAAGCAAGTCCGCACCATCGACCGTGACCGCACGGGCAAACCCTTCATGGGCCCCAATGATTTTACTGCGGACCATCGCGGAGGGATCTATGTCTCTGCTTCCGGAGTCTACGATCTGAAGGCGCCGATCAGCGGAGCCGTCCTATATTTGTCGGCCGCAGGCGATCTCGTCGAAGTGGCGGCTCTAATTCACTATTCGAACGGCCTCACCGTGTCTAAGGACGGCAAGACCCTCCTGGTATCGGAAATGCTGGCCGGTCGCATCCTGGCGTTTCCCATCCAGGCCGACGGCACCTTGGGTCCGCGCACTGTGTGGGCGCGGCTGCAGGATCTCGCGCCGCCGACCGCTCAGGAGGATGCCTTCAATGGCCCGGACGGATTGAAATTGGGTCCCGACGGTAATTACTACATCGCCCAAAACGGCTCGGGCCGGGTGCTGGTGGTAAATGACGAGCGTAAGCTGGTGCGAACCATCACCGTCCCCACCCCCTATGTCACCAATGTGAACTTCGGTGCAGATGGCGCGAACACGCTGTACATCACGGGCGTCTTCGATCCTTGGAAAGCGCCGTTCCCAGGTGCGGTATATCGCTGGACGAAGTAGCCGATTAGCCCTTCAGTGCCCCCCCCTCGTGCCGCTCGACACGAGGGGGTGCTCTAGAAGCTGTAGCCAAAGTTGACGCCGAGCACTCGCGGCCGCAGCGGTGTCTCTTCGACGATGAATTGATCGGTGCTCGTAAATGTGCTGGCGTGCGAATTGTTCAAGTTCTCACCGTAGACCATCACGTTCCAAGCGTCCTTCGCAATCCCGAAGGATGCGTCGACAGTCGTGTACTCGGGGTTTTCAAACCGCAGCCTGCCGGTGGTGATGCCTCCGGCTTGCGCAATCGTGGGATTCGAGCCGGCCTGTGTAAATGAATGACCGGTGTGGACCACGCCGACCTGAACGAAGGGCTTGAAGTCCATGACGCTCCAATCGTAGCGGGCACGCAGGCTGAACTGGATCGGCGGCGCGTTGGCGCTCGGCGAACCAACCGGTCCGAAGGGGTTGGTGACGGGCGAGCAACCGGTAACGGCGCCGTTGGCGTCCACGGAGCAATTCTGGGTAATCGGCTTGCCGAAGTTCGCGCTCGCCTGATTGTTGTTGATCAGCACCGGCGAGTTCGTCTGCCGGCTCTGGTTCCAAGACGCGGCGCCCTGCACGGTCAACCCGGACACCACCCGCGCCACGACCGAGGTCTCGATGCCTTTGATGAGGAAATTCTGGCCGTTGGTGTTGTAGAAAATATTGCCTACCAACCCCGGATTGAAGAAGGCCACCTGCACATTGTTCCAATTCTCGCGGTACACCGCGCCATTCCATTGCACTCGGCGGTCGAAGAATTCAGTCTTCCAGCCGATTTCGTTATTGGTCAACTCGTCCGAAGAATAGGAACTCGGCACCGCGTACTGCTGCACGGCATCCGGCCCGTAGGCATGCAGCGAGCCGCCGTTCTGGTTGAAGCCGCCCGGGCGAAAGCCCTGCGAGAAGGTGTAGTACAGCATGACGTCGGATGTGACATGCCAGGTCAGATTGCCTCGGCTCTTGAAGCCGGACTCGGTGTCATGGAGATGTTGGGAGTCAAGGTCAAAGTTGGTGCCGAGACACCCGCCAGCCGGCGCGCCCCCCTCGAAGCAGTAAAAACTGCCGCTGACGCTGCCCTTGGAGGAATTCTCGAAACGAAAATGCCGCGTGCCCGCCGTGAGGGTCAACACCTTCGGAATGAGGTCGAAGTCCACCGATAAGAAGAACGCCGTCTGCTTCGTTTCGCGAACGGTGTCCTGATAGAACGAGGTGTTCGGGCCTTGCACGCCCGGATTCACGACAGTCGATCCTGGCGCCGTACCGATGTCCGCAAAGCAGCCTGCGTTCCCCGGCGAGCCCGCCGGGTCGTTCGACGTACAGGACGGGACGTTCTTGTAACCCCAACCCGTCTGATCGAACAACTTGTTGTCCTCCCAGTACGCGCCGGCAATCGCGCGCAAGCGCCAGTCGTCCGGAGTGCTGAAGCGGAATTCGTGTTGCTGGTGCGTGTTGCGCTCGGCGGAGTGCCAGGTCGCGCTCGGCGAGAAGCAGGTAGCATTGGGATGTCCCGCATCTCCCGACCCCGCACCGTAGCACTGGTAATAGTCGGCATAGAAGCCGCGTGCATAGTTGGTGTAGTCGCCGACCTGATCGACGTTGCGAACCAGGTAGCCGCCGGTATAGACGGCCTTGATATCGCCGAATTTGCCGTTCAAGGTCCATGCCGTGCTTTCAAACCTGTCTTTGTCGTAAGAAGGATTGAACAACGTCACTTCGAGCGGCCGAAGGTTTGCGCCGTCGGACGCGATGGGCTGCTGGTAGAACACGCCCTTCGAGTTCATTTCCTGGTAGGACTGCGTGACCAACAGGTCCCAGTTATCGCTGAATTTGTACAGCGCCTCGGCGCGCACACCCTGGTACGTGACCGGGTTGATGGCTCGGGCGGCTATGCTGTTGTTGTTGATGGCAGGGCTGCCCGGCGGCACGCCATAGCTGGTTATGTCACCGGCGGCGCACTGGCCCGCGACTGGGGCGCCTATCGAGCAACCGGTGGCATAGCCGGCATAATGAATGCCGATGTCGCTGTCCTTGCGTGTAAACGTGGCCGGCACGTTGTCGATGTAGCCGCCGCGGCGGTCGCTGTAGATCACCGCGCGCACGGCCATCTTCTCGGCGATCAGCGGCAGGTTCAACACGGCCGTCAAGTTGGAATTCGGATCGCCGTGAGCGGTCACTCCATAACCGGCTTTGACGCTCCCCTCGGTCACGTCGAGCTTGGGTGCATTGGTAATGTAGCGAATCGCGCCGGACTCGGCGCCGGAACCGAACAGGGTGCCCTGCGGCCCCTCCAGTACCTCGATCCGATCGATATCGGCCGCATACACATCCAGGTTGCGGTTCGGGAGTTGCCCGGATTGATTGTCCAGATAAATGGCGACATTGGGATATAACCCCGTCGAACCGCTGCCCTGGCTGGGCTGTGCGCCCGCGCTCAGGCCTCGCATGAATACCTCATTCTGTCCCGGCCCGTTGTTCGCCGTAGTCACATTGGGCAGGTACTTGATGTAGTCGTCGAATGTCGAGATGTTAAGTTGCTGCAGCGCCTTGCCTGTAAAGGCCTGCATCGAGATCGGCACGTCCTGCATGCTCTCACTACGGCGCTGCGCGGTGACGGTGATTTCCTGAATCGTATCGGAGCTGGAATCGGTGTCGGACGCCGCTGCGGCGCTGACCAATCCGACGGACGCGCCGCTCAGGATCGCAGCGATCGCATATGACAGCTTCGGGTTTGAGTTCATGCGTATATCCCCATAATTGAATTAGTTCAGCAAAAGCGCAGCCCATCGACAGTGAAAAAGGCTTGCCTTAGGCTTGCCTTAGGCTTGCCTCAGCCCATCCTCCGCACAATGCTACCTTGAAAATCGGCCGCCGCCTGCTCAGAACTCGCCATGAACAGGTCTAAATCCGGCATCGTCAGCCGGAGCACGGCGCGGGTAGGCGAACCGTTACTCGGCAGCCTTCGCCGACGACGGCGTCCACATCCAATGTGCCGCCCACTGCACGCACTCGCTCCCGCAGCTGAGCCAGACCGAATCGCTTTCCTGATGGCGGCACCGCGCGCCGCGTATCGAATCCGACACCCTCATCGATGACGTTAATTTCCACGGCGGCCGGCGAGACATCGACTTCCACCTCTGCGGAGTGGCGCTGGGAGTGCTTGCGTGCGTTCATGAGCAGCTCACGAATGCACCGATAGACCAAGCGCAGACGATCGCGCGGCAGGTCGGCGACTCCGGTCACCCGCCACGCCACGCTGAACGCAAATCGCGTCTTGAAGAAATCGGCCAGCCAGCGCAGCGTCTCGTCGAGCGACGCGTGATCGAGTCCCGGCGGGCTCAAATCCTGAATCATCACTCGCAGACCCTCCTGCGCCTCGCGCGAAGCCTCGGCGGCCTCGTCGAGCAGCACCGTCAACGGCGATTGGCTTGCGTGCGCGCGCATGGCAGCCAGTGTCATGCTCTGCCCGGCCAGCACCTGGCCGATGCCGTCGTGAAGGTCTGCCGCAGTTTTGCGGCGCGCCGTCTCCTCGGCAACGCCCAGCGCGCGTGCGTAGCTGCGCAGCGTCTGATGCTCGCGCGCGAGCTCATCCAGCAGCGCGCGCTGCTTAAGAGTCATCAGGTTCACGAGCAAGGTACCGCCGCAACCGATCAACAGGAATACATCGATGGCAATGACGACATGCGGCCAACCGGCGACGTTGGCGAGGCCCCGATAGATGCCGACTCCGTATCCCGCAAACAGCACGATGCCCGTGGCCACGATCACCACTCCGATATTCGCCGTGCGACGCGAGAAACGCAGCGCCAGCCAGGCGAGCGGCACGCAGAACAGCATTGGCTGCAGGAACGGGTCCACCGCCGGCCAGGGAACGACGGCAAAACAGGCGAACAGCACCAAGATCATGAAAGAGACGGCCCATCCTTCCCAAGGCCGCGCAGGAGTCGGAGCCGGCTCCGCAAAGCCGAGGATGAGCCCAAACAGCATCGGACCGAAGGTGACGATGGTAAGCACCGATGCGAACACCCAAAGGCCTACGTGACCTGAAACCAGAGGAATGCCCGCGGCGAGCGCGCCCGTCGCAGAACCTAACAGAGCGCCGGGCAGCGATCCGGCAAACAGTGCCACGATCCAAAGCGGCGATATCACCAGCTGAAAACGCTCTTGCCCGCGGAACAGTCGCATGCAGCGCGCCAGGGCCGCCGGGCCCATCGATGTCAATACATTTGCCAACGCGAAGCTGCAAGTCAGCGGCAGTGATGGCTGTGACCTGATCGTGGCCCAGTACACGAGCGGCTGTAACAAAAAGTCCCACGCAATGGCGGCGAGCGCGACGAACACCCATCGCCGCACAGGCAACAGCATGTAGGCTGCGAAGGTGAGTGCATGCGAGGGCCAGATTGCCGACGATCCGGCAACGGACTTAGAGAGGTATCCGAGCGCAAAGAGCAGGGGATACCCCAGGGCCAGATACCACATTATGTGCCGATCGAAACGCCTGCCGCTGCGCTCAGGTAGCAAATCAGTCCATGTCATCCTGACTCCTATCACAGCGTGTGGCGCAGGTCCTGCAGGTCAAACCCGGATAACGGCAGTTCCAAGCCGCGCAGCCACGCCATGGCCTTGAATCGCTCACCCATTTCGCCCGGCAACATCAGCTGGCGTGCCTGATTGGCCAGACGCGCAAATCGATTGGCATCATCGCCGGCCATGTTCTGCATTTCCTGGTCGATACTCAAGCCGGCCAGGAAGTAGCTCTGCGTCGTGAAGCCCGAGACGGCGAAGCCCGCTGCGCGAGAAGCCTCTGCCAGCAAGGTATAGTCCACCCACGCCGTAATGTCTTGTAATCCCGGAAACAGCAACGGATCGTGGCACGCGCGATGACGGAAATGGCAGAGCAGCGTGCCCTCGTGGCGCTCCGGCAAGTAATATTGTGAACGGGGCAGTCCATAATCGAACCAGAACACAGCGCCGTTGCGTAGAGAGCGGGTGACGTCCTGCGTCCATGCGCTGAGTCGCGGACAGTACTCCGACACGTAACCGCCGTCCCAGCCGCCGTCGGAGTTCGCCAGCCGCTCCACGGCCTCAGTCACCCCCGAACTTGCCGGCCGTGCGATTAGGGCCAATCGGCCCTCCTCCATCACGACCCCGAGTTCCTCGACCCGGTCGCGGTACCAGCGGAAGCGTGCAACCGGGAGAGCATCCAATACTTCGTTGGCGAGGATGAGCCCATCGAAGGATTCCTCGGGTGGCTGATCGAGCCAATGCACGCATCCCTGTAAGTGCGGCAGATGCCGCGCGAGATGGCGCTGCTGGCGCTCGCGCAGGTCGGCGCTGACCTCGAGAATCGAATAACGCGCCGGCAAGCGCCCAAGGGTCTCCAGCCGCGACAGAACGTCGGCCGCGAGGCGCCCGCTGCCGGCGCCTATTTCCAAAATGGACCCGCCGCCGAGCGCGCCCAAGACTTGCGCGCACTGCCGCGCAACGCAGGCGCCGAACAGGCTCGAAACTTCCGGCGCTGTGGTGAAATCGCCCTCCGCGCCGAATTTGTGCGCACCCGCGCTGTAATACCCCAAGCCCGGTGCATACAGCACGAGTTCCATGTATCGCTCGAAGCTCAGCCACCCGTCTGCCGCTGCAAGTTGCCCGGCCAGGTAGTCCTGCATGCGGGCGCTGTGCCGCGCTTGAGCGTCATTCAGCATAATTTCACGCTGCATGCGCATTGCGGTATCGTTGCGGCGCATGAAACCTAGTCTCGAGAGTTCGTCGTTGCGCGACCAGGTGGTGCTGATCACGGGCGGCGCGCGCCGCGTCGGAGCCGAGATCGCGCGCACCCTGCACGCGGCAGGAGCGAATATACTCATTCATTATCGATCCTCCGCAGCCGCGGCAATCGCCTTGGCCGATGAATTCAATCATGCACGTGCCGATTCAGCCGCGACTCATCCGGCGCATCTGTTGAATGCCGAGGCACCGCAGAAATTGGTGGCCGCCGCACTGCTGAAATTTGGGCGCCTGGACATTCTAATCAACAATGCGTCGAGTTTTTATCCGACGCCGGTCGGCCAAATCACTCTCCCGCAATGGGATGATCTCATCGGCAGCAACTTAAAAGCGCCCTTGTTTCTCTCTCAAGCCGCCGCGCCCAGCCTGGCGAAGCAGCGCGGGCTCATTATCAATATGATCGACATCCACGCGCTGCGCCCGCTCAAGGCACACGCGGTGTACAGCACGGCCAAGGCGGGACTCGCGATGCTGACGCGAGCCCTGGCGCGCGAACTGGGACCGGACATTCGAGTCAACGGCATTGCACCGGGGCCAGTGCTGTGGCCGGAGGGTGACATGGACGAGGATCTCAAACGCGAAATCATCGATAAGACGGCACTGAAGCGTCACGGTACTCCGCAGGACATCGCCCGCACCGCCCTGTTCTTGGCGAAAGATGCACCCTACATCACTGGACAGATCATCGCCGTCGACGGCGGCCGCAGCATTTAGCTGCCGCATCAGGCCCCGAGCAGGCCCGGCAGCGGCTCGTCGAGCATCTGTTTCGCGCTTTGGATGTCGGTGCCCAACGGACGATCGTCTGCGTAGTGCGGTATGCGGGCGCGTACCCAGCGATAAACCGCGTCAGTATGCGGCGCTCGGGCCAGCGGCTCTCGTTGCAGGTCGTAAGCCTGCGCCGCCGCCAGCAATTCGATGGCCAGGACAGTCTCGGCAATGTCGATGATCTTGAGCAGCTTGAGCGCGGCCGGCGTGGCGTGGCTGAGATGATCTTCCTGCAGCCCCGAGGTCACCCCGCCGTCAAGGCTGGCCGGCGCGGCAAGGCGTCGATTCTCCGCGATCAGCGCCACTGCCGTGTACTGCGCAATCATGAATCCAGAACCTGCGCCTTCGTCCGCCGTCAGGAAAGCGGGCAGATTGCTCACCAGCGGGTTCACCAGACGATCGAGGCGGCGCTCCGACATGGCTGCGACTTCCGCCACTGCAACCGCCAATGAATCTGCGCCAATGCCGAGAGCCGCACCGACGGCATTCGCGCCGGAGAGTGCGCGCGGCTCGTCCGTCGTGCCGACGACGACCGGATTGTCGGTCACCGAAGCCAATTCAGCGTCCACGACCCGGGCGAAGTGCGTGAACAGATCGCGCGCGGCGCCGTGCACCTGTGGCACAGCACGCAAACTTAATGCGTCCTGAGTCCGCCGTCCCGCACTCTCTTTGAGGATGGCGCTGCTGTGCAAGGCGGCCCGCAGCCGCTCCCCGACGCGGCGTACTCCCTGCGATACTCGCAGTGCCAAGGCGTCGGCATCGAATGCCGCCAGCTGCCCATGCAGATTTTCGAATGTCATGGCGGCGACGACATCCGCCGCGTCCAGCAGACGCTGTGTCCTCGACAGCGCAAGTGCAGACAGACCTGTGGCGCACGGAGTCCCATTGACGAGGCTCAACCCCTCCTTTGCACCCAGTACCAAGGGCGCAAGACGCTGCGATTTAAGCGCCTCGGCACCGCTGATCGATCGGCCTTGCGACAGCGCTTTCCCTTCCCCGATCAGCACCAGCGCAATGTGCGCCATGTGGCTCAGGTATCCCACCGATCCGAGTGCTGGGACCTGCGGCAGGCAATCGAGCTCGAGCAGTGCAAGCAATCCCTCCACCACCGCCGGGCGTACGCCGGAATAGCCGTGCGAAAAATTGTTGATGGCTGCGGCAATGATGGCGCGAACCGCTGCGGTTTCCAACGGCGGCCCGACGCCGACGGCATGGCTCATGACGATGTTGCGCGACAGACGCTGCTGTTTTGACGTAGGAATCACCACGTCGCAGAGTGCGCCTACGCCCGTGTTCACTCCGTAGGCGCGCAGGCCCTTGCGAACGATGGATTCGACCAGCGCGCGCGCCGCGCGAATTCGCGCTTGCGCGGGCTCCGATAAGACCAGTGCATCGCCTTCGGCCACGTCGGCTATCTGCCGCCATGTCAGGGGGCGATCTAGAAGAATTAGTTGCGGCATACGAGAAAGCGTTAAAGGGTAGAGCGCAGGAGTGACGGCATGGCTAGGGCTTCGCGGCCGCGGCGACATGCGCGCGCCATTTCGCCAGGTGATCGCGATCACGCTCGAGCTTTACGCCGACGTCGCGCGAACTGCGGATGGCGCCGGGCTTGCTCAGGGAGAGCCTGACCCAGGCGAGGCCGAATTCCTCCAGCAGCAGCATGGCGACGTGCTCAGCCAGGGTTTCGACCAGGTGAAACTTCGATGCTTCGACGAAGCCCAGCACGCGCTTGGCAATCCGCTTGTAATTGAGCGTGTCGTCGATGGAATCGGACAGCGCCGCCTTGGTGATATCAGCGCTGATCTCAATGTCGACGATGACGGTCTGCTTGACCTGCCGTTCCCAGTCGAAAATGCCGATGATCGCCTCAGTCTTGAGCGCCGTTATGAAAATCTTGTCCATTAAGCCGTTGCTCCGCTATCCCCAAGGTCCCAGTTCGCTCGCGCCTCGATCGACAACAGGCTCGGCTGCAATCCGGCCGCCAGCCGCATACAGCCCGCCAAGGCGATCATGGCCCCATTGTCCGTGCAGAACTCGGCGCGAGGAAAGTGCAATTCCGCCCCCGCAACGCGCACCACATCGGCCAGCCGTTCGCGCAAGCGGCGATTGGCGCCCACGCCGCCGGCCACGACCAAACGCCGATGACCCGTCAATTCGAGTGCGCGGCGGCATTTCTCTGCAAGGGTCTCGACCACAGCTTCCTGGAAACCGCGCGCGACGTCTGCTCGAATCGCGTCGTCCAAAACGCGGCCGCGCAAGGCTACTAGGGCGGCGGTCTTCAAGCCACTGAAACTGAATTCGAGACCGGGCCGGTCGAGCATGGGCCGCGGAAATACAAACCGATCACAGCGCCCGAGCTCCGCCAGCTTTGCCAGCGCGGCGCCCCCCGGGTACGGCAGGCCTAAGAGCTTGGCAGTCTTGTCGAAAGCCTCCCCGGCCGCGTCATCCAAGGTCTCGCCGAGAATCCTGTACTCACCGAGTCCCGCCACATCCACGAGCTGGGTATGGCCGCCGGACACGAGCAGCGCGAGAAACGGGAAGCATGGCGGGTTCGGCTCCAACAAGGGCGCCAGCAGGTGCCCCTCCAAATGGTGTATCCCCAGCACCGGCTTGTTCCAGGCCAACCCTAGGCTGGCCGCGAAGCCCGCGCCCACCAACAAGGCGCCAATCAAGCCTGGACCTGCGGTGTAGGCCACTGCGTCAATCGATTTCCTGCCGGAATGAGCCTCGGCAAGCGCCTCCCGAACCAGCGGCAACAGCCGGCGAACATGGTCTCGGGAGGCGAGTTCGGGCACCACCCCACCATAGGCTTGGTGCATCGCGACCTGGCTGTGCAGTCGGTGGGACAGCAGGCCAAGGTCGGCGTCGTAGACGGCGACCGCCGTCTCATCGCAGGAACTCTCAATACCAATGACACGCATAAAACTCCAGAGACCACCCAGATCACCCTGCGACGCCTCCGGTGAGACTACTCCGTGGAACCGCCTTTGCCTTTTGCCGGGGCGCACTTTAGAATGCGCCCCCCTGTCGCCGAATACCGGCGGCCGCGCCAACCATTTGAGGTTTGAATGCCCAGCGTTCGTGTTCGCGAGAATGAGTATTTTGATGCCGCCCTGCGGCGCTTCAAGC
Organism: Gammaproteobacteria bacterium; assembly: GCA_040002315.1. Classification (GTDB taxonomy): domain Bacteria; phylum Pseudomonadota; class Gammaproteobacteria; order Steroidobacterales; family Steroidobacteraceae; genus Bog-1198. Next base: position 20,314 of record JBDUEQ010000039.1, on the reverse strand, counting down.
GTGCCTGCGAGAAGGCGGGCGTCCTCACCGAGCTTCGGCGGCGTGAATTCTACGAGAAGCCCACCCAAGAGCGTAAGCGAAAAAAGGCGGCGGCGGTAAAACGGCATTTGAAGCGCCTGTCGCGCGAGAATATGCGCGGCACGGGCGGTGCCCCCTCCTCGCCCCCGGCGGCAGCTCCGGCTCGACCCTCCTACTAGGGGTTGATACCGCTGCCGCGTACGGATGATGTCCCTCAAAGATCGAATTACGGATGACATGAAGGCGGCGATGCGCTCCGGCGAGAAGGAGCGGCTCGGTGTCATCCGCATGATCATATCTGCCATCAAGCAGCGTGAGGTCGACGAACGCATCACTCTCGACGACGGCCAGGTATTGAGCGTTCTCGAGAAGATGATCAAGCAGCGCAAGGAATCGCTGGTGCAATTCCAAGCCGGCAACCGCCAGGATTTGGTCGACAAGGAGTCGGCGGAAATCACCCTATTGCAATGCTATTTACCCTCCCAATTGAGCGACTCCGACCTCGACGCCCTGATCGGTGAGGCCATCGCAGCCGCCGCTGCGGCCAGCATCAAAGACATGGGCAAGGTGATGGCCATCATCAAGGCCAAGGCGCAGGGCCGTGCGGACATGGCCGCCGTCGGCGCGAAGATCAAAGCCCGCTTAAGCGCATAACCCAAAGGGCGGTCCATGACCGGCCGTATTCCAGACTCGTTTCTTGACGAACTCGTGTCCCGATCGGACATCGTCGAGATTATCAGCGCGCGCGTTCCCTTGAAAAAAGCCGGCCGCGAATACAAAGCCTGCTGTCCCTTCCACAATGAGAAATCGCCGTCGTTTTCGGTCAGCGGCGATAAGCAGTTCTATCACTGCTTCGGCTGCGGCGCGCACGGCACTGTGATCGGCTTTCTAATGCAATACGAGAAGATGGAGTTTCTCGACGCGGTGGCCGATCTTGCACAGCGGGCAGGGCTCGAACTGCCGCGCGAGGCACAGGCACCGCGCGATCCCGCCAGCGCGGACTTACATGACCTGATGTTGCGCGCGGCACGGTTTTTCGAGCAAAACCTGGCGGACAGCGCGCGCGCGCAAGCCTACGTACAGCGGCGCGGCATCGATCCGACGCTCAGCTCCAAGTTCAGCTTGGGCTACGCGCCGGACGCATGGGAAGCGTTGCTCAAGCGTTTTGGTGGGCAGGAGGAGGACCAGCGCCGGCTGCTGCAAGTGGGGCTGATTCTGGAGCGCAGCGGCGAACGCAGCAGCGGCTACTATGATCGATTCCGCGATCGGCTCATGTTCCCGATTCGCGATTCGCGGGGCCGCGTTATCGGCTTCGGCGGCCGGGTGATCGATCAGGGCGAGCCCAAATACATGAATTCACCCGAGACCCCCCTATTTCACAAGGGCCGGGAGCTTTACGGCCTGTACGAGGCGCGCCAAGCGCGGGGCGATTTCAAGCGTCTGCTGATCGTCGAGGGTTATATGGATGTGGTGCGCCTGCACCAGGCCGGTATTACCTACTCCGTGGCCACGCTGGGGACGGCGACCACCCAGGAGCACCTCAACAAGATTTTCCGCATCACCAGTGAAGTCGTTTTCTGCTTCGATGGCGATCGCGCCGGGCGGCAAGCGGCCTGGCGGGCGTTGGAGAATGCGCTGCCTCTGGCACGGGACGGCCGGGAACTAAAGTTCATGTTTCTGCCTGAAGGCCACGATCCCGATACGTTGGTGGCCCTCGAAGGTTCGGAGGCGTTCGAGAATCGCATGAAGGTGTCGCTGCCGCTGTCCGAATACCTGGTGCAACAATTGATAGCCGAGGTCGACCTCGATCACATCGACGGCCGCGCCAAGCTAAAAGCCCTGGCGGGGCCTCTGTTTGCCCGTATGCCGGAGGGCATTTATAGAGAAATGCTGGCCGATCGGCTCGCCTCCAGGGTCGGCATGCCGGCGAACAAATTGAAGGAATTCTTCGACGCCGCCGAGCCCAAGGGGAACGCCAGAATCACGCCGGAACCCCACGGCCGGCAGCGCGGTCGAATGAGTGTCGGACGGGGAAACCTCCTGACCCAGGCCATCACGCTGGTGCTGCATCACCCCAAGGCCGCAGCGGCGGTGCACGATCCTGAGGCCTTGGCACGCCTCGACAAACCCGGAGTGGCTGTGCTTAAGGAATTGCTCACGCAGGCCGCGGCGGCGTCCAATCCAAGCACCGCCATGCTGCTCGAGCGCTGGCGCGACCTGCCCGAATACGGGCGCCTAGCCGAGCTCGCCATGGGCGAGCCCCTGGTGGCGGACCCCGAGGCGGCCGGGAACGAGCTGCGAATGGCCGTTGAAAAGCTGCTGGATGAATATGGGCCCGGTCGCAGAATGGACGAATTATTGCGAAAAGCGGAGGAAATGGGCTTGAATTACGACGAAAAGGCCGAATTAAGCTTACTTCTCAAATCAAAGGGCCGGCCGCAGGCGCGCCCCTAAGCCCAAGCATAGGTGGCTACGGAATGGCCAGAATCGTATACTTGTCGGCTTGCATTTAAATGTCCAGATTCCCAATGAGGCGTCCAACTTGATCAAAAAAGCGCCAGCAGGCACAGCGACTCAAATCGCGGACGAGCGTCAGTCGCAATTGAAATTGTTGATTGCGCGCGGCAAGGAGCAGGGCTACCTCACCTACGCTGAGGTCAACGACCATTTGCCGAGCGAGATCGTCGATCCGGAACAGATCGAAGACATCGTCAACATGATCAATGACATGGGCATTCCGGTGTACGAGAAGGCGCCGGACGCCGAGTCCTTGTTGCTGACCGACGCGACCGCCGCTCCCGATGAGGAAGCGGTCGAAGAAGCCACTGCGGCGCTTGCCAATCTCGATGCGGAATTCGGGCGCACCACTGACCCCGTGCGCATGTACATGCGCGAAATGGGCACGGTTGAACTGCTGACCCGCGAAGGCGAGATTCGCATTGCGAAGCGCATCGAAGAGGGTTTGGAAGCGGTTAAGATCGCTCTCGGCAGCTACCCCGGCACGTACGATTTGCTGCTGCGGCATTACGAAACCGTCAAGGCCGGCCAGATGCGTCTGGTCGACGTCATCGTGGGCTTCATAGATCCGAATGCGCCGGATGAAATCGCGCAACCGCAAAATCCGAAAATGATGGCGGTGGAACGCGAAGAAGCCGCCAACGACGATGAGGAGGCCGACGGCGACGAGGACGAAGAGGCCATCGACACCGGCCCGGATCCGGAAGAGGCTGCGAAACGCTTTAGCTCGATCGCCAAAATCCATCACCAGTTCTTGAACGCGCTCGACAAGCTGGGCTCGAAAGATCCGAAGACCTTGAAGATCCGCAAGAAGATCTGCGGCGAGCTGATGGAATTGAAGCTTTCGCCCAAGATGTTCGATCAATTGATCGACAATCTGCGCCAGCACGTCACCGAAGTGCGCCTGCTCGAAAAGGAAATCATGTTCCTTTGCATCAAGCAGGCTGGTATGCCGCGCAAGGACTTCATCTCGACGTTTCCGAAGAACGAAACCAGCACCCGCTGGCTCGACAAGCACATCAAGGCCAAGAAGCGCTATTCCGCACCGCTTGCGAAGTTCAAGGATGAAGTGGAACGCCGCCAGAACAAGCTCAAGGATCTCGAAGGCCTGTTCCATGTGCTGATCAGCGAAATCAAGGAGATCAATCGCGAGGTGTCGATTGGCGAAGCAAAGGCGCGGCGCGCGAAAAAGGAGATGGTCGAGGCCAACCTGCGCCTCGTAATTTCGATCGCCAAGAAATACACCAATCGCGGCCTGCAGTTCCTGGATCTGATTCAGGAAGGTAATATCGGGCTGATGAAGGCCGTCGATAAATTCGAGTATCGGCGCGGCTACAAGTTTTCGACCTACGCGACCTGGTGGATACGCCAGGCCATCACCCGCTCCATCGCGGATCAGGCGCGCACCATCCGCATTCCCGTGCACATGATCGAAACGATCAACAAGCTGAATCGAATCTCCCGGCAGATGCTGCAGGAGATGGGCCGCGAGCCCACGCCCGAGGAATTGGCGGTGCGCATGGAAATGCCCGAAGACAAGGTGCGCAAGGTTCTCAAGATCGCCAAAGAACCCATCTCCATGGAGACGCCGATCGGCGACGACGAAGATTCGCACTTGGGCGACTTCATCGAGGACACCTCGGTATCCTCGCCAATCGACTCGGCCACCACGGAGTCGCTGCGCGAGACCACGCACTCGGTGCTCGCCCAGTTGACGCCGCGCGAAGCGAAAGTCTTGCGCATGCGCTTCGGCATCGACATGAATACCGACCATACCCTCGAGGAAGTCGGCAAGCAGTTCGATGTGACCCGCGAGCGTATCCGGCAGATAGAGGCCAAGGCGCTGCGCAAACTGCGGCACCCCAGCCGCAGCGAGCAGCTGCGCAGCTTCTTAATGGACGACTGAACGGCGAACCGCCAGTCGGGTAGTGACCTGGGAAAGGGGTAAGTACCTACCCCCTTTTCATGCATCTAACCGACTAACGGCTCAACGCTGAGTAAGCGTATTTTAGATTGCGACCACTTCGACGGTGAGGTGACGTTCGCTGCTCAACGAGTTGGACACGAGACAGGTGCTTTCTGCCTTCTCCAGCAGTTTCTTCGCGCGTTCGACATCCGTACCCGCGGGTACCTGCAGCTTGGCATGGGTGTCGAAACGCGTGAAGCGCATCTTGCCGTCGACACGGTCCAGAGTCCCTTCGGTACGCGACTCGAGACTGTTCCAGGGAAATTTCGACGCCGTAGCGATGGCACGAAAATTCAGCACAAAGCAGTCTGCGATCGCAGCGGTCAGCAGGCCCTCGGGCGACCACTGATTGCCGGGTCCGTCGAACTCCTTCGGCGGCGCCGATTCGATGATCCTGACGCCGTCCGCGGATAGCGGCACGTCGCCGACCGGGCGCATGGCTGTACTGACGACGTAGCGATGAGGAAAGGGATGCATTGTCATCTCCGCAAATCGATTCAATAGATGGCCGGAATCAGTCGCTTCGTGCGACGCATATAATCCCGGTACTGATCTCCAAAAGCCTGTAGAAGCGCCGCTTCCTCGACATGCATGCGCCGCAAAAATACCGCTAAAATCGGCACAACGATCACCGCCAATGACACCCAGTTGGCCAGGCACAATCCCAAACCCACGAACGCCATTAGAGCACCTGTGTATGAAGGATGCCTGACTGCCCGATAGGGGCCGGTGTCGATCAGTCGATGATCAGTGGCAATGGCGACATTGACGGTAAAGAATCGGCCGAGCCGCACGATGGCATACCAGCGAATGGCGAGCCCCACCACGAAGATCACGATTCCTACGATTCGCAACAGTGGGCCGGCATTCATACCGGCCGCCGGAAATTGGTACGCGAGATTGAAGGCCAGGGTCACGCTGACTACGATCACCATCCAAAGCAGTGTCAAGGATCCTCGATCCTGGACGTGCGCTGCGCCTACCGTCGCCCGCTTGTTGACGGCAAGACCCAGCTCCGACACAACGTAGATCACGCCGAGCACCGAGGCCGCGGACATGTTCACCAGCGATTCTCAGGTTGCGCCGTGCCGTACAACCTGAGCTCCGGACTATGCTCTGCCAGCCTCACCATACGCTCGAAGTCAAGCCCGATTTTCTCAAGCACCGCAATGGAATTTGCGTTGTCGGGCGCCGTGATGGCAACGACGCGCCGGATTTGCAATTCATGCTGCGCGTGAGCCAAAACCGCAGCCGCTGATTCGACCGCATATCCTTTCGCGCGGTATCGCGATAGGAACGCGAATCCCACGTCCACGTCCGCGAGAACGTCGCGCTTGACCAGTCCGCAGATTCCGATCGGAGTGCCGTCGCGCAGACAGGCCGCGTACAGGCCGAAGCCATAGCGCGCATAGCTGTCGATGGGCCCCTTCAGAATGTACTCGCGGGCGTCGGTCGCTGTCCTTACCCCCTTGTCACCGATAAATCGCAGAAACGCCTCCTCGTTCAACAATTCCAGAATGAAGAGCGAATCGGTCAACTCGAGTTGACGCAGCACCAAACGTTCCGTCCGAATGACGTTGACGTAGGCGACTTCGGCTATTTGGGTGCCTTGCTTAAGCATGCGGCTCGTTACGCCGTGCATCGTCGAATGCCGCGAGCATGTCTGCGATTTCCTGTGAATCGGCGCCGGCATTTTCGCGCAACCCCGCGACGACTCCCTGCCGGTTGGCCGCAGGATGATTCTGACTGAGCTTCCATTTTCCGGTCAGACCGGTAATGGCGAACTCGAAGCCGACGATTTGCGACAGCATTTTTTCGATGTAGCGTGGCGGCGCATCCGCGACCTCCCAAGGCGCCTGCCGCGACGCCTCGTGAGAATCGGTCAATCGCACGACTAGCGCTTGCAGCCATTCGCTGTCCTGAACGAAGCGCAAGCTGCCGTGCGCATGCACCACGGCGTAGTCCCAGGTTGGCACAACTTCGCCGGTCTGCTTCTTGGATGGATAGAACGAGGGCGAGATGTACGCTTGTGGTCCTTGAAAAATCGCCAGCGCCGCCGAGCCGTCGCGGTACTCCCGCCACAAGGGATTGGCGCGCGCAATGTGACCGCGCAGCATGCCGTGTGGAGCGGGTTCGGAGACTGTTTCCACGGGGACGTGGTTCGCGTTGAGTCCCGAGTCGCGCAGAGTCACCAGCGTTGCCAGAGGCCGCAACCGCATCATCGCATGCAGGACGCCGGTGCGGGACTCTTCAAAATACTTGGGTAAGTACAAAACTCGTCCTTTAGATCCGCCGGTGTGTCAAGCGCAGAGCCCCGCGCCGTCGCGCAATGAGCGACGTGAGGTACCAATAAAAGCCTTGACCGCCTTACACGTCATATCGTGTACTGGCTACGATAGTTTAATGGCCAATGGAGTCAATTGAATATCGTGCTGTCATGGACCAGAGCGCTGAAGCCGGCGATTGCAATCACCTGTTTGCTGACGCCGTGGACCGGCACGGCGCTGGCGGAAGGGGTCAGCGCCTATCTGCCTCTCAACCTCGAGCCGGAGATGGAGCGGCAAATCGAGCGGGTGCTCATTCTCGCCGACGAACCCATCCTGAAGCGGCCGTTTGCCGTCGGATTGGTGCAGGCAGCACTGCCGCAGGCCTGCCTGATCGACAAGCCACTGTGCACTCGGGTCAAGAGGTATTTGCAACGCTACTCGCACGACTATGGGGTTACGCATGCGAGCGCAACCGGCTCGGTCACTCACAATGCCGATAATGCGGTGATGCCGAACGCTCACGGAATGCCGGTGAAGAGCCCCTGGGAACTGTCCCTTCAAGCATATGTACAGCCGAGTGATTACCTTCTCGTAAGCGCCGGCGCGGTGGCTTACGACGGTCGCACGGTGCCCGTCGGCTCGATGCTGAGCTTCGGGTTGCATTGGGCGCAGATCGATATCGGCTATCGCGATCATTGGTTCTCGCCTGCCACCGACAGCAGCATGCTGATCAGCACCGAAGCGCCGACCACGCTCTCGGTGACTCTGTCGAATTCCGAGCCGCTGACCCGGCTGGGATTCCAATACGAATTTTTTGCCAGCCAATTGTCTCATACGGATCATATTCTCTACCAGGGCAGGCTGGGCAGCGGCGACCCGCGCATATTCGGCGCGCAATTTTCAATCGAACCCTTCAGCGGCTGGTCGCTCGGGGTCAACCGGCTGCTGGAGTACGGCGGTGGCAACGGCCTGCCGGACGGCACCAGAATTCTACTGCGCAATTTCTTCAAGCCCAGCGGCTTGGCGCAGTTTCAAGGCAATCAGCAGGCCTCCTACATCAGCCGCTTCATATTTCCCGGAAAGAATCCTTTCGCCGTATATTTTCAGTACGCCGGAGAAGACAACTCGAACGGCGGCAGCTATTTGCTTGGCAACGCGGCACTCACTGCCGGCATCGACATGCCGCGGATCGGGCGCTACTTCGACGTGACCTATGAATTCGCCGAATGGCAGAATGCCTGGTACGTTCACAGCATTTTCCTCGACGGCATGACCAATGACGGCCTGGTGCTCGGAAACTGGGGCGCCGATCAACGCAATTTCAGGGACGGTGTCGGCGCGCGCAGCCATATGCTGCGCATCGGCTGGGAGCCGCCGTTCGGCGGCTACTTGGAAGAGCGAATTCGTACTCTGCAGAACCAGAGCGACGGCCGCGGAGGCCTGCTGGCGAATTCCCCGGTTAACGGCGCCTTCCCCTACCATCGCTACTACGATGTCATGGTGCGCTACTCGCGGCCTTGGCGAGGCGTGACCGTCGGCGGCGAGGCTTTCGGCGGACGTGATGTCTACGGCGAAACATTCGCGCGGTTGTCGGCTTTCGTGCGCTACGGCGGCGAGGAACGTGCGCGCGATGACGGCACGCTCGATGAAGATTCCTCCAGCGGCAACTCCCGCGCGCACGGCGCAGAGCTATTCGTCGATGCCGGCATCAGCGTCAACCAAGTCCGCGTTGACTTGGAGCCGGGCCTCCCCATCACTACGGGCAAATGGCAGGTCAATCCTCATTTGGGCGTGGGTGCTCGCCGTGCGGTGACCGCCAATAACGATCTGGGGGTGCGGCTTGAATTGGACGAAGCACAAGGCCACGCACTGATCGGAGTTCGCGCCGTGGATTATCGATACCGCTTTACCGACTCCCTTGCACTCGGGCTCTTTCTGGGGGCGGCCCGCTACGATCTCGTCACTCCGGCCTATTCGGTGTACTACGGGATTGGCGGCCTTTGGCGCAATGTCCTGCCGAAATGGGACTTGGGACTGGATATACGGCACGACCAAAACCTCGCGCGCGATCACACGCTGGCCAGCGATGCGCAAGGTCCCCGACCTGAGAGTTTTTACAAAATCGAGTCAGCCCAGTTGTACGCGTCGCGCAGATTCTAATTCCGGTCGACGTCGGGCGACCGTCCAGCGGGGCGCGCGCAGTCTGGCATTGGCAGGACGAATTGCAGCGCAGCAGAGGTGAACAACTGTTTTTGCAGGCCTAATTTGAGGTCCGAAAACGGCGAGACCTTCAACCGGAAATGCCCGATGATGCCGCCCTCTTTTGGTCTTTCAGGCGGTGCAATCATGTCATTCCAGATCGTCGGCCTACCTGTCGAAACGTTCTCTCCACTGTTCTCGCTCACCGAGCGTGAGCTCGCCGAGCTCAACGTTCAGCGCGTGGTCGCCACGGAGCACCCCGGGTTTCCCTGTCGCGTCAGCCTGGCCGATGCGCAGATCGGCGAAGAGCTCCTGCTTTTGCCGTACGAACATCAGCCGGCTCAATCGCCCTATCGCGCCTCGGGGCCCATCTTCGTCCGTAAGGCGGCACGTAAGCGTTCGCTCGCCGTGGACGAGGTTACGGACTATGTACGCCTGCGGCTGTTGTCGGTTCGAGCGTATGATTCCACCGATCGCATCATTGACGCGACGGTGTGCGCGGGCAAAGACATTGCCGTCACGCTCCTGGGAATATTCGATAATTTGCAAGTGGCCTACATCCATTTGCACAATGCCAATCGCGGCTGCTTCTCGTGCCGGGTGAACCGGGCCTGAAGTCAACTCATATCGGAGCTGATCGTGACAAATGGCGAAATCCATAGCGGGGGATGCCTATGCGGCGGCGTCCGTTATCGGATTCGCGGTGCGCTCCGCGGGATTGTCGCCTGCCACTGTTCGCAGTGCCGCCGAACCAGCGGACACTACGCCGCCATGACCAGCGCGCCGTCAGCCGACATCACGTTGACCTGCTCGGCGTCGCTGCGCTGGTACCGGTCATCGGATAATGCTGAGCGGGGATTCTGCAACGTCTGCGGCGGCAATCTGTTTTGGAAACTGGCCGGGCGCGACGCCCTTAGCATCACCGCGGGAACTCTAGACGTTCCGACCGGCATCGCCGTGGAACAGCATATCTTTGTCGCCGACAAATCGGACTATTACACAATAGATGACGACCTGCCCAAGGAACAGCAGTGGTAGTGGTTCGCTTACTTTCCGGTGCCCGAGTCGCGGCCCGCCACCACCCGTGCAAGGTCATCTCGCGTGGATTCGATATGCGCATGGATCAATGCCCGCACTTCCTTAGGTTTGCCGCGCCCCCACATCTTTAGCAGGGCCGCGTGTTCTCGGGTCGCGCGCTTGACTCGCCCCTGTGGCCGTAGATGGGCTTGCACGTAGCGTTGCGCGAGAGTATGCAGCCGTCCCAAGATCTCCGCCGCGACCGGCTGCAAGCGAGGTACGACGAGCGAGAGATGGAACTCACGATTGAGCCGGCCGGACGAGGAGAACTCCTCAGCCGTCAGCGCATCATTCAATTGGTCCAGTGCCCTTCGTGCGGCAGCATGATCGGTGGCGGTTGCCAGTTTCGCCCCCATGGCCACCGCGGCAGGCTCGATTTGCAGGCGTAGGCTGAATACTTCGTCGAGTTCGCTGGTCGCGAGCGGCCGCACTTGAAAGCCCCGATTGGGAAAAATATCGACCAGGCCCTCCGACTGCAGCTGCACCAGTGCTTCGCGCACCGGAATCTTGCTGGTGCCGAATTCGGAGGCGAGTACGTCTTGACGCAGCGCAGAACCCGGCGCGTAGATACCAGCCAGAATGCGTTCCCGGAAGCGAACGATGAGCTGGCTGGTCATAGACTGAACCAGCGGTTCGGTCACGCGCGAATGCCCCAACAAAATGGATCTGCGGGGTCTAGACGCAGCAGCGATTCGCCGGTCACGTATGCCGTACCCGTGATGGTCGGAACGATTTCCCCTCTGGCGCGGTCGTGCCATCGATAGCGGCCCGCAAAGCTGCTGCCGATCAGGCTCTCCTGTATCCACTCCTCGCCCTCCGCGAGTTTCCCGTCTGCGGCGAGGCAAGCGAGCTTGGCGCTCGTCCCCGTGCCGCAGGGAGAACGGTCATAGGCCTTGCCGGGGCAGAGCACGAAATTCCGGCTGTGGGCACCGGACAGGTCAGAAGAGGCGAACAGCTCGACATGATCGACCAGCGGATGTCCCTGAGCATTGATGGCCGCGCGTACGCGCCAGCAAAAATCAGTTAGCGCTTCGACGTGGGGCAAATCGATGATTTGGCGATGATCGGAAATCAAGAAGAACCAATTCCCCCCCCAGGCAACATCGCCTGTCACAGTTCCGATTCCCGGAACTTCCACCGCGACCTGGCGCGCTGACCGGTAGCTCACCACATTGTCGACGCTGATCCGACCGTCCGCGCTCAAGTTTGCCGCGACGGCGCCGACCGGAGTGTCAATCTTAACCGCCCCCGGTGCGAGATCGCCCAAGTGCCGGAGCGACGCAATCAGGCCAATGGTGCCATGCCCGCACATCCCCAAATAACCCACGTTGTTGAAAAAGATCACTCCGAGGTCGCAGTCGGCGCGATGCGGCTTGACGAGCAGTCCACCCACCAAGGGATCCGAGCCGCGCGGCTCATTCACAATCGCCGAGCGGTACGCATCAAACCGATCGCGAAATTTCTGCAGCCGTTCCGCCAGCAGTCCGCTACCCAAGTCCGGGCCGCCCTCGAGCACGAGGCGCGTGGGCTCCCCGCCCGTGTGCGAATCGATGACGCGGATGGCCGGCACTATCGCGGCCGGGAATCTCGCGCACGTTCGACCATCGCGATCACCGCGGACCGGCGCTCGCCTGTGAGCGGCAGACGCGGCGGGCGCACACGTTCTGAACCACGGCCCATGATTTGCTCGGCCAGCTTGATGGACTGGACCAGGTCGTGTTCTGCGTCCAAGTGCAGCAGGGGCATGAACCAGCGGTAGATCTTGCGCGCCGCCTCCAGATTGCCATCGCACAGCGCGGCATAGAGCAGCAGCGATTCGACGGGGAAGGCGTTCGTGAGGCCGGAGACCCAGCCTTTGGCCCCCAGGGTCAAGCCCTCGAAGGCAATGTCGTCGAGTCCCGCGAACACCACGAAGCGTTCGCCGAAGGCGTTGATGATGTCCGTAAATCGCCGCGAGTCGGGAGCAGACTCCTTGATCGACACGATGTTCGGCACTTCCGCGAGTCGACCGAGCGTCGCAATGTCGATATTCACCCGATAGGAGGGCGGGTTGTTGTAGAGCATGATGGGCAGTCCGGTCGCCGCCGCCACCGTGCGAAAATGATATTCGAGTTCCGCAGGCGTCGGCACATACACCATCGCGGGAAGCACCATGAATCCGCTCGCCCCGATGCGTTCCGCGTCGCGCACAAAGCTGGCCGCGGCGGCGGTGGTAAATTCCGAAACGCCGGCAATGACGGGTACTTTGCCCTCGCTCACTTCCACCGCAGCGGCAAGCACGCTGCGCTTCTCCTGCGCAGTCAGGGAATTGCCCTCACCGACCGTGCCCATCAGCACAAGACCGTGGACGCCATCGTTCAACAGGGCTTTTTGCACACGTTGGGTAGCCGGTAAATCGACTTCCAGGGCGGTATCGAATTGCGTGGTGGCGGCCGGAAAGACGCCGGACCAAGTGCACGATAAGGGAGTGGTCATTGTTCTTTCACCATTAGGCATTGCTTGCAGGATCGTAGATCGTATACGGTATGGGCATGAGCGAGCAAGGTACGATTGCCGTGATCGGCGCCGGAGTGATCGGCGCGGCCGTGGCGTTTGCCTTGGCGCGCGAGGGACGCCGCGTACTGCTGCTAGACCGCGCCGCGCCGGGACTTGCGGGCGCCAGCTTCGGCAATGTCGGGCACATCGCCGCCGAACTGGTGCAACCGCTGCCCTCGCCGAGCTTGCTGTTCGGCTTTTGGCGCCAATTGTTCCGCTTCGGCGGGGCGCTTGACCTCCCTGCTCGGCAAGTTCTGGGCATGCTGCCCTGGATAGCTCGGTTCGCGACGGCTGCCTTCCGGCGCGATGAAAACACACTGCATCTTGCGCCACTGGTGCTGCCGGCCGCCGCCCATTGGCGGCGCTGGCTCGACGACATCGGCAGGCCTGACCTGCTGCGCCGCAACGGGCATTACGAAGTCGACTTCGGCAAACAAGGGCGCGCCGTCATGGCGGCGCAGGCGCGTCAGATGGCGGAACTCGGCATACGAACCCGCGAAGTCACCGCGGCTGAACTTCTGCCGTTGCAGCGGGCGGCGCAGGCGCAGACCGCAGCCGGCCTGTGGTTCGAGGATTCCGCTCACGTCATCGATCCGCTCGAGGCGGTACGTGCCTTTGCAGCCGCGGCTGCGGGGCACGGAGCCGAATTTCTGCAGGCGGATGTCCGAACACTGCGCCCGCGTGGCGATACGATCGAAATTCAGAGCGATCAAGCGCCGATGACGGTCGCCGGCGTGGTGGTGTGCGCGGGCATGGGCTCGCAGCCGCTGCTCGCGCCGTTCGGCGTGCATGCGCCGTTGCAATCAATCCGCGGCTACCACATCGAATTGCCCGGACAGCCGCCATTTCTGGATGCGCCGGTGGTGTATACGCGCGAGCACACGCTCGTGACTCCGATGGCCGGGCGCTTGCGCGCCTCGAGCTATATGGAGTTCGCGGACGTAAATGCGCCCGCCGATCCGCGCAAGCCCGCGCGCCTGCGCAGCACAGTGCGGGCGCTGGGGTTCGCCTGCGAAGCCGACGGGCCGAGTTGGGTGGGCGCACGTCCGGTGTTGCCGGACTATTTGCCGGGCATCGGGCGTGCCCTCGTCGCGCCGATGAAACTATATTACGCCATTGGGCACCAGCACATCGGGCTCACGCTCGCGCCGATTACTGCAGAATTGATCGCGGATCTGGTTGCCGAGCGCACGTCGCGGCTACCGATTGCGGCCTTCGATCTGCAACGGTTCGGCGCACCCATGTCATGATTCAGAATCACCACCGATGAAGGGATCCGCCATGCATTCACTCTCTCCTTGGGCCTTGGTCGCACTGTGCGCAACGATATTGAATTTTTGCGGCAATACGTCGAGAGCCGGCGAAGCCGATGCGCGCTTTCAAGCGATCTATACGGCCGAGTGGAAGTGGCGCGACGAGCAAATCCCCGACGGCGAAGACTCGCAGAAGGCGGTTCAGGATCATCTGCCCAAAGTCGACCCGGCCAGCCAGGAAATGCGGTTGCGCATGTGGCAGGACGTGTTCAAAAAGCTCGACTCCATATCGCGGGCAGACCTGTCGGCTGCCGAGCAGCTGAACTACGACGTGTACCGCCCTCAGATTCAAGTGCTGATCGCCAGTCAGAAGTTTCGCGACTACGAAATGCCCGCAAATGCGGACACGACTTTTTGGACGAATCTGGGCTACACGGCACGCCGCCCCTATCGGACGGTGCAGGATTACCGCAACTGGATCGGCCAGATGAAAGATATCCCGCGCTATTTTCATGAACAAAGCGACGAGATGCGCGCAGGACTGAAGCGCGGGTTCACGCCGCCGCAGGTGACCATGAAGGGGCGCGACGCCTCGATCACCGTCGTAACCGATGTCGCACCCGAAGCGAGCCTGTTCTATACCCCGTTCAAAGACATGCCGGGTATCCCTGAGGCCGAACAAGTCAGCCTTCGTGCACAGGCGATCAGCACGATCCGCGATTCCGTGCAGCCCGCGTACAGGGAGCTGCTGAAGTTCATGCGCACCGAATACCTGCCGGGCATGCGCACCTCTCTCGCGGCCCATGACCTACCGGACGGCAAGTCCTTCTACCGCTCCAAGATCCTCGAGTTCACGACGTTGGATACAGATCCCGCCGCTATTCACTCTTTTGGTGAAGCGGAGGTTGCCAGGCTGCACGAGCAAATGCTGGGTGTCATGAAGGAGACCGGCTTCAAGGGAGATTTCCCTGCCTTCCTCAAGTTTCTGCGCGCTGATCCGCGCTTCTACGCCAAAACTCCGGAGGAGTTGCTGATGCGCGCGTCCTGGATCGCCAAGCGCTTCGACGGCAAGGCCTCGCAATATATAGGGCAGCTGCCGCGGGCACGCTTCGCCATCAAGCCCGTGCCCGACGATCTCGCGCCGTTCTACACCTCCGGGCGCGGGGGCCCGGGGCTATACCTGGTCAACACCTATGATCTGCCGAGCCGTCCGCTTTACAACCTCACGGCACTGACTCTGCACGAGTCCGCGCCCGGTCATGCTTTCCAAATGTCCCTGGCGCTCGAACACAAGCAGCAGCCCGAGTTTCGCCAGCACACCTACATCTCCGCCTTCGGTGAAGGTTGGGCGCTGTATTGCGAAACATTGGGGCTCGAGATGGGGATGTACGAAACCCCCTATGACCGCTTCGGAATGCTCAACTATCAGATCTGGCGCGCCGCCCGTCTCGTGGTCGATACCGGAATACACTCACAGGGCTGGAGCCGCGAGCGGGCGATCACCTACTTCCGCGAATACACCGCGCTTCCGGAACATGAAATTCAAACTGAAATCGATCGCTATATTGCATGGCCGGCGCAAGCCCTGTCGTACTATCTTGGCGAAGACGCCATTCTCAAAGCTCGAGCCAAAGCGCAGACAGCTCTCGGTGCAAAATTCAATGTACGCGCCTTCCACGACACCGTGCTGGAGCTCGGCTCCGTGCCTATCCCGGTGCTGGCGGCCCGCGTCGATCGTTTCATCGCGGACGGCGGCAAGGGCCCCTACCCGGACGTGGAATGATATGAACGCGGGGACCATCGGCCTGGTGTCGACAATCGCAGTAGTTGGCGTTGCCTACATCATCTGCTGGTGGGCGCTGGAGCGCGCCCGCAGCCGAAAGGAATCCGTCCCACCGGAGAAACTGGCGGCTTGGACCGAGGAACGCAGGGTGCGCTGGGCCGATCCACTGGTCGGCTTCGTCACCAATTTCTTCGACACGCTGGGCATCGGGTCCTTCGCGCCCACCACCGCTTACTTCAAACTGCGCGCACGGATGCCGGACGAGCAGATTCCGGGCACTTTGAACGTCGGCCAAGCCTTGCCCTCGATGTCGCAGGCGCTGATTTTCATCTCCATCGTGAGTGTGGATCTGACCACGCTCTACAGCATGATAGCCGCCGCGGTGCTGGGCGCTTGGCTTGGAGTAGGCTTCGTGGCGCGGCTGTCGCGGCGGGCCATTCAACTGGGCATGGGCGGTTCCCTGCTCTGTGCCGCAGTTCTGTTTTTCGCCAGCAATATGCACTGGATGCCCGGCGGCGGCGACGCCCTGGGATTGATGGGTCCGCGGCTGATCGTGGCGGTGCTGATCAACGCCTTTCTGGGCGCGCTGATGATGCTCGGCGTTGGCCTGTATGCTCCCTGCCTGATTTTGGTGAGCTTGCTCGGCATGAGCCCGCTCGCAGCCTTCCCGATCATGATGGGGTCATGCGGCTTGCTGATGCCGATTGGCGGCGCCCGATTCGTGCGCAGCGGCCGCTACAATCTGGGCGCCGCGTTGGGGCTCGCTCTCGGTGGAATACCCGGAGTGCTGGTGGCTGCCTACATCGTGAAATCGCTGCCGATAGCGTGGCTGCGCTGGCTGGTGCTGGTGGTGGTGCTCTACGCCGCCATCCAAATGCTGCGCTCGGCGCGCCGACCACGAAACGCCACTCCATGGGCGACGCCATGAGCGGGGCACTTCTGACCCCGACTGAACTGCTATCCCATTTCTCGCGCGTGAATTCGCACTCAACGGAGGTTCGATGACTAGCCCTGGATTGCGGCGGCTGTTTGCCGTGGGAACTCTGTTACTTGCGGCGCTCAGCAGCGCCGCGCCGGCATCCGCTCCCGGCTATGCTGCTCTAGCGACTCTCTTTGAACAATGGCGCGAGTTCGAGCGGCCCAGCATGAAGGGCAATGTGCCCGACTATCGGCCCGGCGCCATGGCCGCGAAGGCCGGTGCCTTCGAGGAGTGGCGAAAGCGGCTGGATGCGATCGACACCCGCGGCTGGTCCATCGAACAACTCAACGATTACAAGTTGGTCGCCGCGGAGATGAACGGGCTGGATTTTGACCTAAGAGTGCTGCGTCCCTGGGCCCGCGATCCCGCCTTCTACGTCAGCGTATGGCCAACCCGCACCGACGTGCCTGCGCGCGAGGGACCAACCAGTTATCCCGAGATTGAACTCTATGCGTATCGCTTTCCGCTGCCTGCACCCGCACAGCGCGACCTGACCGCGAAGATTGGCGCGATACCCGCGCTGCTTGCGCAAGCGAAGGAGAATCTGAAGGACAGCAACGCGCGCGACTTGTGGGTTTACGGCGAGCAGGAGCTGCGTAATCAGGCGGGCACGCTCGCTTCGCTTGACGCCGGAACACTCACAGTGAGCACCTTGGAAGGAAGTCAGCACGCCGATCTCAAGGGCGCCGCCCCACGGTTGCGCAGAGCAATCGCCAATGCGCGCCGGGCCACCGAGGAATTCATCGCATGGTTGGAACTCATGGCTCCCGGCAAGACCGGCCCCTCCGGCGTCGGCAAGGACAACTACACGTGGTACCAGCAGAATGTGCACTTCGTCCCCTTCGACTGGGACGAGGAGGTGGTGCTGCTTCGCCGTGAGTTGGATCGCGCGCAAGCCTCGCTACTCCTTGAAGAACACAACAACCGCAAGCTGCCGCCGCTCGAGCCGGTCGCCGATGCCGCTGCTTTCGATCGCCTTACCCATGCCCGCTTGGACGCGTTCGCCGAATTTCTCGTCCGACAGGAAATCATTCCAACCAAGCCCTATATCAAGGCAGCTCTGGAACCGCAGCTGGGGCACTTCGTGCCGGAAGAACAACGAGTCTTCTTCACTCGTGTGACACATCGCGAACCCATGCTGCTGCTATCCCACGACTATCACTGGCTGGATTTGGCACGCATGAGGGATGAGCCCAATGCCAGTCCGATCCGCCGCCGGCCATCGCTGTCGAACATCTGGGACAATCGCGCCGAGGGCTTCGCTACCGCCTTCGAAGAGCTGGTTATGCATGCGGGTCTGTATGACGATAATCCGCGCGCCAAGGAGTTGGTGTGGATCATGCTGGCCAATCGCGCCGCCCGCGGTCTGGCGTCGCTGCATGTCCAGGCAAATGAGATGTCGCTGGAGCAGGCCGGCAGATTTCACGCGCAGTGGACGCCGCGCGGCTGGGCCAACCCCAAAGATCAGCTCACAGGTTTCGAACAGCTTCTGTATCTGCGCCAGCCGGGCTACGGCACCAGCTATATAACCGGAAAGGTGTTGCTGGACCGCCTGATCGCCGATTACGCACACCAGGGGGAACTGGCCGGCAAGCCATTCGTGCTGCGTGATTTTCTCGATCGCTTCAATGGAGAGGGCATGATCCCTATATCATTGATGGAATCGGAGATGGCGACTGCCAATACTCGGTAGCGGTGACAGCCATCGCTAGATGAACATCGAGTGGAACGGAAACGTGAGATGAAGCTTTACTCGGGATCATTGAGTTCATCGCAGATTGAGAGAAAGTCCTGATGTCTTCGACGCCGCCGCCGGCAAGCAAGGGATTGGCTCCGGCAGCGGCTGCCTTCGCAATCTGGGGTTTGTTTCCGCTCTATTTCTATCCCCTGCGCCAGGTATCGGCGGTACAAATCATCGCACACCGCCTGCTGTGGTCGTGCCTGTTCGTCCTGGTGTGGATTACCATTCGTGGCGAGCTATCCACGCTGCGCGCAACCTTGGCCGATCGCAGTATCGTGTGGCGGCTGTCGCTCAGCGCGACATTGATCAGCGTCAACTGGCTGGTATATGTCTGGGGCGTCATGAACGGTCACGTCGTCGAGACCAGCCTGGGCTATTTCATAGGTCCACTGGTCAACGTATTGCTGGGAGTGGTTTTTCTCTCCGAGAGGCTCACGCCGGCCCAATGGACCGCCGTCGCGCTGGCGGCCACAGGTGTCGCTTACCTCACGATCAGGGCGGGCCGCCTGCCGTGGATCGCGCTGACGCTGGCATTCTCGTTTGCGACCTACGGGCTCATCCGCAAGGTCGTGAAAGTAGAATCGCTGCCCGGACTGGCAACCGAAACGCTGATCCTCGGACCCATCTCCGCGGTATATCTCTTGTGGTGCGAATCCATGGGCACAGGCGCACTCGGCCACACCGGACCGGGCATCGATGCGCTGCTGATAGGAACCGGGCCGATCACGGCCATTACGCTGTTCCTGTATGCCTACGGAACTCGCCTGCTGCCGTACTCGACGGTGGGACTATTGCAATTCATTGCGCCCACGCTGCAATTAGCCTGCGGCGTATTCGTGCTTCACGAACCGTTTGCACGCGCGCGCGCCATTGGCTTCATGTTCATTTGGACGGCACTGCTGATCTATGCAGTCGAAGGCCTACGTCTGTCACGCAAACCCCAAGCCGCAAGCGCCTAAGGCCGTACCGGCTGCAAACGTGCGACGGGCATCAATCTCATTTGGCGCTCGACTTGAGCGCGGACGCAGCGCTTGCGTGCGTTACCTCACGAAACAGCCGCGGACCATAGGAGTCGGTGCGCAGTGCAGGTATTGACGATCCAGGCGGGGCGCGACGTCGCGCACCGCGCCTGTCAGACGAGCGCCGTCACCAGCACGGCGACAATTCCCAGGGGGCACATATAGCGCAGTAGGAAGAGCACCCACCGGCGCGCACCCGCACGCTCCTCAGTCAATTCTGCATCCATCAAGCTTGCGGGCAGTCGCCAGCCGATGAGCGCGCAGGTGAGGAGCGCGCCGATGGGCAGCATCAAGTTCGAGGAAGCGAAGTCGAGCACATCGAATACCGTCATGCTCCGCAACCGTGCAATAAAGGCGAATGGGTGCCACGAAGCCCAGGCATTGAACGACAACACACTGCCGATGCCCGCCACCCATACGCTGGCCGAGGCCGCGATCGCTGCCCTGGGACGGGACATGCCTTGGCGCTGCGCCAGCCACGCGACCATGGGCTCCAGGCCCGCAAGACTCGGCGTCAATGCTGCCAGTATGAGAAAAGCGAAGAATAGGCTGCCGACAACGCGTCCACCGGGCATCTCCCAGAATGCAACCGGCAATACATTGAATACTAGCTCTGCGCCCTGTGCAGGGTTCAATCCATATCGATACACCAGCGGGAAGATCATTAACGTGGCAAGCAACGACACCAGGACGATCGAGCCGCTGATGATCAAAGCCGCGCGAACAAGCGATGCGCCGCGCGGCACGTAAGCGCCGTAAGCCAGCATCATTCCCATCCCAACGCCGGTGGCGAAGAACGCCTGGCCGATGGCCGCCAGAACCACATTGGCCGACAGCCGGCTGAAGTCGGGAGCGAATGCGAAGGCAAGTCCACGGCTCACGTCTCCCGTGGCGAGTGAATACACAACCAGAATGAGCAGCAGGATCAACAGCGCCGGTGCGCGAACTTTATTCGCCACT
>JBDUEQ010000038.1:0-21215 GCA_040002315.1 Gammaproteobacteria bacterium | reverse complement strand
GAGATTTACGGGCAATATTTCGCGAGCGATCTCGGCCATTTGCGAGAGTCCGGTGCAGCCTTCGTGGCTATATTAAGCGGGTTTAAAGGGGGCGAGACATGTCTGAAACATGGAAGAATTCTAGCACATATCCTCTCCGGCCTTAAGCCCACGGCGCCGATAAGCCGATATACTTGGGAATGCCTGCAGTTCTTGCCGATTTAAGCATCGAGGCCCGCTGGATCGTGCCCCTGAGCGTGCCCGGCAAGGTCCTCGAAAATCACACTTTGGTGGTGCGCGACGGGCGCATTCTCGATCTCTTGCCGAGCGCGGACGCGGCGCAGCGTTACGCGGCAACGGCGCTCGTGCAACGGCCTCGGCACCTGTTGATGCCTGGGATGATCAACGCATCCACACAAGCCGCCATGACGCTATGTCGCGGGGCGCCCATGCGCGGGGCGCCCACGCGCGGGTCTAACCGGGATCCGGCCGCGCTCGGACCCGATATGGCACGCGACGGCGTCTTGCTGGCGATTGCTGAAATGCTGTGCTCTGGGGTCACCTGCTTTGCGGACCGCTACCGCTTTCCCGACGAGACTGCCCGCACCGCCGCCGAACAGGGCATACGTGCCGTCATCGGCATGCCGGTGGCAGAGACGCCAAGCCCATGGGCAAGCTTGAACGTGCGCGACGAATACAAGGATCATCCGCTGGTTTCCACCGTCTTCGCGCCGCACGCACCCAACACGCTGAGCGACGCCACATTCGCCCGCATGGCCACCCTGGCGGACGAGCTAGATGCGGGGATCATGATCGACCTGCATGAATCGGCCGCTGCGATCGCCGAGTCGGTTGCGCGCTATGGCATACGTCCCATCGAGCGACTCTGGCAATTGGGTCTGCTCACGCCGGCCCTGAACGCCATTCACATGGCCCATGCCACGGACGAGGATGCTGCGCTCGCGCAACGCACCGGGATATCCATCAGCCTGTGTCCGCAGTCGAATCTGAAGAAGTCGGGCGTGCTGCCGCCGGCGGCCTTATTTGCCAAATCGGGAATTCGGTTGGCGCTGGGCAGCGGCGACGGCACTCCGTTTCAAGGTCTGGACATATGGGGCGAGATGAAATTGCTGGCGCAGATGTCCGACGCCGGTCATCCGTCGCTCGGCGCCTGGGACGCTCTTGCCATGGCCACGCGCGGCGGCGCCACGGTTCTGGGACTGGGTGGAGACGTGGGCACGCTCGAGCTTGGGAAATGGGCCGATCTGTGCTGCGTCGACCTCGGCGGCCCGGCCACCCAGCCGCTGGGCGATCCGGTGACGCAATTGGTTTTTTGCGGCGGCCGTGACATCGTGAGCGACGTCTGGGTCGCAGGCCGGCAACTGCTGGCGGACGCAGAGTTGACTCGCCTTGATTGGAGCGGCGCCGCCGAACGCGCCGGCACCTGGGCCGCGCGGCTAACTATTGGAGAATGACATGCAAACATCCGCCAGTAACGTAGATCCCGCGGAACTAGCCAAATTCACTGCGCTTGCGCAGAGCTGGTGGGATCCGAAGGGGCCGTCGAGGCCGTTGCACGAGCTCAATCCACTGCGTCTTAAGTACATCGAGCGCGCGGCGGCCGGTTTGCAAGGCAAACCGGTACTGGACGTCGGCTGCGGCGGCGGCATTCTCTCCGAGGCTATGGCGCGCGGCGGTGCGCAGGTGCTCGGCATCGACTTGTCGCAGGCCGTGCTCGACGTGGCGCAGCTGCACGCACTCGACTCTAAAGTTTCGTTGCAGTATCGCGCCGTGGCAGCGGAGGAACTGGCGCAACAACAGCCCGGCGCCTTCGCTCTGGTGACTTGCATGGAAATGCTCGAGCACGTGCCGGAGCCCGCGGCCACGGTCAAAGCGCTGGCTGCCTTGGTGCAGCCCGGCGGCGACGTGATCGTCTCGACTCTTAATCGCAATCCGCTAGCCTTCGCGGTTGCCATCGTCGGCGCGGAATATATTGCACGTGCCTTACCGCGCGGCACGCACGAATATTTGAAATTCATTCGCCCGTCCGAACTCGCCCGTTGGGGGCGCGACGCAGGATTGGAACTGCGCGACTTGACCGGAATTGCTTACAACCCACTGACGCGTTCGTTTCGGCTCTCGCCGAATACGGACGTCAATTATCTCGCGCATTTCATTCGCTCGGCAAAGGAGCCTGTCTGAGCATTCCATCTGAAGTGCGGGCACCCGTGCGCGCAATCTTGTTCGATCTGGACGGCACTCTGCTCGACACCGCGCCCGACATGGTCGGCGCCCTGAATGCGCTGCGTGTCGAGGAGGGATGCGCGCCGCTGCCCTACGCGGAGGTGCGCTCCGCGGTCAGTCACGGCGCCGCACGCGTGGTGAAGATCGGATTTCCCGACGCCTTACCGGACCGCTCGTCCATGTTGCAGCGACGCTTCCTGGAAATCTATCGCGGCGCTCTGAGCCGCGACACGCGCCTGTTTCCGGGGATGGAAAGCGTACTCGACTCCTTGACGGACCGGCGACTGAAGTCAGGCATCGTCACCAACAAGCCCGCATGGCTCACGGAACCGCTGCTCGACGAAATGGGGTTGCGCGCCCGCTTCGACTGCGTAGTCAGCGGCGATACGCTTGCGGAACGCAAGCCACATCCCCTGCCCCTGCTGCATGCCGCCATGCTTGCCGGCGTGGCACCCGGCGAATGCGTCTACGTGGGCGACGCCGAGCGCGATGTGCAGGCCGCACACGCGGCCGGGATGCAGGCGCTGGTCGCCGACTATGGGTACCTGCGCGCCGATGAGGATTCGACCGCGTGGGGCGGCGACGCGCATTTGCGGCAGGCTCTGGATCTATTGGACTGGCTCGACGCCGGCGGTCGCGTATGAACAACGGCGCCGTCTGGCTGGCGTTGACGGTGGGCATGGCGTTCGGTGCGCTCGCGGCGCTGCTGTGGCGCGCGCGGCGTGAGCAATCCTTGAAGATCGAGACGGAGGTGCTGCGAACGCGCCTGAAGAGCGAGGAAACGTTAAGCGGCGAACGCGAACAGGCGTTGACGCGGGCGCGCGAGCAATTGCAGGGAGTGTTTGGCGAATTGGCGCGCGACAGCCTGCAGAGCAACAGCGAGGTTTTCCTGCAGTTGGCGCGCGAACGCCTGGCCCATCAGCAATCGGATGCTTCGCAGGTACTGAAGGAGCGGGAGACGGCGATCGAAACCCTGGTGCAGCCCATTCGCGAAGCGCTCGCCAAGACCGAAGCGCAGATCCAGGCTATTGAGCGCGATCGCATCGACTCGTTCGCGGGCATCAAAACCCAGATGGAAGCGTTGGCGGGCGGGCAGAACTTGTTGTCCCGCGAAACACGCAACTTGGTTACCGCGCTGCGGCGGCCGGAGGTTCGCGGACAATGGGGTGAGATAACGCTGCGCCGCCTGGTCGAATTGTCAGGCATGACCTTGCACGTCGACTTTACCGAGCAGCAGCAGCGCAGCACCGACAGCGGCGCAATCCGACCCGATATGGTGGTTCACATGCCGGACCAGCGCGACATCGTCGTCGATGTGAAGACGCCCCTCGACGCCTATCTCTCGGCCATCGAGGCGCATTGCGACGAGGAGCGCGGCACACAACTGCGTCGCCACGCGCAAATCGTCGGCGCCCGGGTTCGCGAGCTGGCCTCGAAGCAGTACTGGGCGCAGTTCGAACGCAGCCCCGACTTCGTCGTGCTGTTTCTGCCGGGCGACCAATTCCTGACGGCGGCGCTGCAAGAAAATCCTACTCTGATCGACGAGTCGCTGCGGCAAAACGTGATGCTGGCAACGCCCACGAGTCTGGTGGCGCTGTTGAAAATCGTACACTTCGGCTGGAAGCAATCGGTCCTGGCGGACAATGCCGCCGAGATTCGCGGCCTCGGTGAAGAACTGTACAAGCGGCTGGCAGTGTTCGGAGAGCATCTCGGCAAGCTGGGCAGATCCTTGGGCAGCAGCGTAGATTCCTTCAACAAGGCGGTCGGTTCGCTCGAGGCGCAAGTATTACCCGCCGCGCGCCGCTTCGAGGCGCTCGGACTTCGCATCAGCCGAGACATCGAACCCATCGAACCTGTGGAAAACCTGGCGCGCATCCCACGAACCGCGGGCGATGACACCACTTGATGAGACCTACCGGACGCGGGCGATACCGCCCGGCACGTCACGCTATTGGAGCTGGCTGTTCGCCGCCGCAGCAGTGCGTCCTGCTTTGCTCGGCATTTACGCCCTGAGTGCGGAATGGCAGGCCCTGATGGATCCGGCCACCGAATCAGCAGTGGCGCACTTGAAACTGGCATGGTGGCAGGAAGAAATGCAGCGGCTCGCGATGCGTTCGGCGGTGCATCCCATCAGCAGCTATTTAGCCGCATTACCCGGCGCCGCCGCGACCGATTTCACGCCGCTGCTGACCGCGGCGCAAGCCGCCGCAGCCCACATCAGCGGCGTGCCTCTGGAGCGGGGCGCGGATCTGGAGCCGCAATCCGACGCGTTGTGGGGCGGCCCGTTGGCGCTGGTGTCGCGGCTCTCCGGCGGGCCCCAGGACGACGAAGGGTTGTGCAACTGCATACGATGGTTGGCCGCGGCCGGCTTCCTCGCGCGGGGGATCCGCGACTACCGGCGCGAAGCGCACGCTGGACGCGTGCCCTTTGCCATCGATGAGTTGATGACCGCGGGTATCGACAACGCCGATCTCGCAGCAGATCCGGCGCCGGCGCACTTGCTGATTTATTTGCAGCGGCTGCGTGAGCAGGCGGCGCAGTATTTCCACCGTGCCGCGCAGGCACTGCCGCGCGACCAGCGCACCGCCCAGCGGCATTTACTGGTATTGGCGGCGCTTGGCCACAGCCATTTAGAAAATCGAGCGCCCGCGCCTATGCGCCGGCGTTTCAACGACATGCTGCTCGCCTGGCAGACGGCGCGGCGCGCTTGAAAGTAACTCGGAGCCTTACATGATCCCTATGCAATTCACCCCCGCCCCTGACCTCCTGGCCGGACGCGTCATCCTGATTACCGGCGCCGGCAGCGGTCTCGGCCGCGCGCTCGCGCTTGAATCCGCGCGCGCCGGGGCCACCGTGATCCTCTCGGGCCGCAACTTGCGCAAGCTGGAACAGGTGTACGATGAGATTCAGGCCCATGGCGCGCCCCGACCCGCAATGACGACGCTCGATCTGGCCACGGCGACGGCGCTGGACTACGATAATTTGGCGGCGATCATCGGCAGTGAGTTCGGCAAGCTCGATGGCGTGGTGCATGCTGCCGCCCTGCTGGGAGACCGCACGCCGCTGGAACAATACGACGTGCCTACGTGGTGCCGTGTGCTGCACGTGAACCTGACCGCGCCGTTCATACTCACCCAGGTTCTGTTGGCCAATCTGCGCAAGTCCGCTGACGCCTCCGTAATCTTCGTCAGCAGCGGCGTGGTGAAGAATCCGCGTCCCTTTTGGGGCGCCTATGCCGTTGCCAAATCGGGCTTGGAGGCGGTGCGCTCCATGTTGTCCCAGGAACTCGAGGGCGAACCGAATATCCGCATCAACAGCGTGAACCCCGGTAGCATGCGCACAGCCATGCGGGCCGCGGCGTATCCCGCCGAGGATCCGAATACGGTGCCGACGCCTGCTTCCGTGAGCGGTCCGTTTCTGTACTTGCTGAGTGCGCAAAGCCGCGGTATTGATGGGCAGTATATTGAAGCCCAATGACATCTTGGAGGAAAGACTGAATGAGCTCACAGCAATTGATCGCGGCTTGCACCATTGTGACGGCGCTATTTCTGGCGCGCACCGCGGCGGCTGCTGAATACTCGCCCGCCGCCGGAGCGGGTCCCTACGAAGGCGACTACATAATCCATGACTTTCATTTTGCCTCGGGCGAACTGTTGCCGGAATTGCGGCTGCATTACACCGCGCTCGGCAAGGCGAAGCGCGACGCGCGTGGCCGGGTGACCAATGCGATTCTGATTCTGCACGGCACCGGCGGCTCCGGCCGCAGCCTGCTCAACGAGCATTTTGCAGGCGTGCTGTTCGGCAAGGGGCAGCTGCTGGACAGCAGCCGCTACTTCATCATTCTGCCCGACGGAATCGGTCACGGAAAATCGAGCAAGCCCAGCGACGGCTTGCACGCGCGCTTTCCGCAGTATGCCTATGCAGACATGGTCGCCGCGCAGTATGCCCTGCTTTCACAGGGCTTGCAGGTGGACCACCTTCGCCTCGTGATGGGGACCTCGATGGGCTGCATGCACACCTTCATGTGGGGCGAAACCTATCCGGATTTCATGGATGCACTGATGCCATTGGCCTGTCTGCCGGTGCAGATCGCCGGCCGCAACCGCCTCTGGCGCAAGCTCGTGATCGACACTATCCGCAGCGATCCGGACTGGCAGCAGGGCGAGTACAAGAGCGAACCCACGCGCGCCCTGCGCACGGCGGCCGGCCTGCTCATGATCGCCGGCAGTGCACCGATACAAATGCAGATCGCCCTGCCCACGCGCGATGCCGCCGACGAATTCGTCGACACGTACATGCAGCGCCAACTCGCTGATTTGGATGCCAACGATTTGCTGTACGCGGTATCGGCGTCGCGCGATTACGATCCCTCCGCGGGATTGGAGAAGATCAAGGTTCCATTGACGCAGATCAACTCGGCCGATGATTTCATCAATCCTCCGGAGCTGGGCATTGCGGAGCGTGAAATCACGCGCGTGAAGGGTGGCCGCTTCGTGCTGCTGCCGGCCTCCGATCAGACCCACGGCCATGGCACGCACACCTGGGCGGCGTTGTGGCAGCAGCATTTGGCGCAATTGCTGCTGGCTTCGCAGCCCGCCGCGAACCCTCCCGCGCCTTAGTCCTCGCGGCTGGGTTCGCCGCCAGCCGCTGCCGCAGCGCCGTGCTTCGCGGTGTCCACCGCCGATCGGGCGGCGTCGATCTCATTGTTGAGCGCATTGCGCTCACTCGAAAGCATGGCGCGCGAGTGCCCGCGCGGCAGCTCCCGCGACAGATGCACCGGTCCGAAGCGCACCCGCATCAATCGGCTTACGATGATGCCGCGCGCCGCCCACCAATGGCGCACCTGTGCCGAGCGTGTGGCACGCACCGTGACATTGAGCCAATGATTGAACCCCTCGCCGTACTGCGCATCCGCCTGCAGAATGCTCATGGCCTCGCCCTCGCAATCCGTGGCGGTGCGAAATTCCTCCACCAAATCCTCCTTCAGCGGCCCGCGCATCCGCAGCACATAGTCGATGGTGAGCGCATGCACGCCGCGCGACACCCGATGCGCCCAGGAACCGTCGTCGGTGAGAATCTCCAGTCCGCCGTCGACCGGCGGCATGGGCTGGATGGCGAGCCAACGCCCGGCAGAGCGCGGCAGATTCAAGTGTTCGGCCGCGCGCGAAGTGGCAGCCTTGAGATCGAGGGACTCGCCCGGAGAGCGATGGAACAACAGCACTCGCAGTTCCTTGATCGCCGGCGTGTGCAATCTGACCGGCCTGCCGTCGAGAGTGATGCGGTCTCGAGGCGTGAGCTTAGCGCCCAGGGCAGGAACTTCGCCGTTGATCTGCAGGCGTCCCTCGCGGATCCAGCGTTCCACTTCGCGACGCGAACCTATGCCGGCCGCCGCCAGCAGCTTTTGAACACGTTCGGTGGGTGGCTGGTCTTTTCGCGGCGCTAATTGCTTACGGGGCGGTCGTGGTCGCATCAAATCGGGTCGTCTTGAGCACCGCTCGCGACCAGCCCGTGCGGCCGCGGCGACTCGGCCTCGGCGTCCTGCGTATTGTCGGCATCGTGCGCGCCGTCCATATCCGAGTCCTCATCATCGTCCGCGGCAGCGTCGATATCGGTGTCGCCGAGCGCGGCCGCATCGGCCGCATCAGCCAAATCCACTGCGTCGGCCGCCGCGGCCTCGGGGCCTGCGCCCGGCAGCGACAACTGCACGCGCAAATCCTCGAGTTCCTTCAGCTGCGCCAGCGTCGGCAAGTCATCCAGCTTCTTCAAGCTGAAATAGTCGAGAAACTCGCGAGTGGTGCCCAATAGCTCCGGCTTGCCGGGAACATCGCGATGACCGACGACGCGGATCCAGCTGCGTTCCAGCAGCGTCTTGATGATGTTGGGATTCACCGTCACGCCGCGGATCTGTTCGATTTCGCCGCGCGTAATAGGCTGGCGATACGCCACCAGCGCCAACGTTTCGAGCAAGGCGCGGGAGTATTTGGCCGGTCGCTCCTGCCACAGCCGCGACACGGGCTGCGCCACTGCCGCCCTGATTTGAATGCGATAGCCGCTCGCCACTTCGAGCAATTCCAAGCCGCGTGTCTCGTAATCCGCCGTCAATGCGGCCAGTGCGCCGCGAATTTCTTCGGAGTTCGATCCGTCGCGTTCGTCGAACACGCTCACCAGTTCGTCCATGGAGAGCGGGCGGCCGGCCGCGAGCAGCGCAGCTTCAATCACATTCTTTACGTATTGATCGTTCATTGGGTTCTCGCAAGGTCGTCATTCGCGGCGCCGTCGTCGGCCACCAGTGTGAGATGCCGGGCCGGATTGCCGAGGCGTACGTGCAAAGGTCCGTAAGCTTCCGACTGCACGATTTCTATAAGCCCTTCGCGCAGCAGTTCCAAAATCGCGACGAAGGTGACCGTCACTCCGCGGCGGCCCTCATCGGCGCGAAACAAACGCACGAAATCCACGAAGCTGTTCGCCGTCAGTGACGACAAGACGTCTGTCATGCGCTGGCGCACCGACAAGGGCTCTCGCTGCACGTGATGATGCGCAAACATATCGCTGCGTGACAGCACGTCTTGAAATGCCAGCAACATTTCCTGCAGGCTGACCTGCGGCGGAATTCGCACGACTTTCCTGTCCACCAAATCCGCCGATGCCACCCAGGTGTCGCGTTCCAGCCGGGGCATGCGGTCAATGCCTTCGGCGGCACGTTTGAAGCGCTCGTACTCTTGCAGGCGGCGCACCAACTCGGCCCTCGGATCCGATTCTTCGGCGGACACATCACTAGCGACTCGCGGCAGCAGCATGCGCGATTTCACCTCCGCCAGAGTCGCCGCCATCAGCAGATACTCGCCCGCCAGTTCCAGCTGCAGCACCTGCATCAATTCGATGTAGCGCATGTATTGGCGGGTGATTTCGGCGATCGGAATATCGAGGATATCCAGATTCTGCCGCCGTATCAGGTACAGCAGCATGTCGAGCGGACCTTCGAAGGCTTCGATAAAAACCTCGAGGGCTTGCGGCGGGATGTACAAATCCCGCGGCATCTCGGTGATGGGTTGACCCTCCACGACCGCAAACGGCATCTCACCTTGCGCAGGTTGAGACGGCGGCAGCGGCGGCGTTGCCACAATATTTTGCACCAGCGTCAATTCAGGTTTCATCGGTAATTCATGCCCATGGCTTGACGGACGGCCTCGAGCGTGTCGCGTGCAGCCCCCCGCGCACGCTCACACCCTTCGGCGATGATACCGCGTACTAGTTCGGGATTCTCCTCAAACTCTTGCGCACGCTTCGAGATCGCGGACACTTCCTCGATGATCTTGTCGATCAGCGGCGCCTTGCATTCCAGGCAGCCTATCCCTGCGCTGCGGCAACCAGTTTGCACCCAGGCTTGAGTGTCGGCATTAGAATACAGTTTGTGCAAATCCCAGACCGGGCATTTTTCTGGATCTCCCGGATCGGTGCGCCGCACGCGCGCCGGATCGGTTTGCATGGCCTTGATTTTTTTGACGATGGAATCGGGGTCTTCGCGCAGTCCGATGGTGTTGCCGTAGGACTTGGACATCTTGCGTCCATCCAGCCCCGGGACCTTCGGCGTCGCGGTCAGCAAGACTTCGGGCTCAGGCAAAATAGAGATGCCCGTTCCCTCCAGAAATCCAAACAACCGATCGCGGTCGGCAACGGTCAGGCGTGCATTTGATTCGACCAGCGCTCGGGCCTTGGCCAGAGCGTCCACATGGCCCTTCTCCTGGAACTCCTTGCGCAGCGAGCGGTACATGCCTGAATTGCGCGCTCCCAGACTCTTGATGGCCTTCTCCACTTTTTGCTCGAACTCCGGCTCGCGGCCGTAGATGTGGTTGAAACGCCGGGCCACTTCGCGCGTGATTTCCACGTGCGCGACCTGGTCCTCCCCCACGGGTACGTACTGCGGCCGATACAGCAAAATATCGGCCGACTGCAGCAACGGGTAGCCCAAAAAGCCGTAAGTACTCAAATCGCGGTCGGCCAATTGAGCTTGCTGGTCCTTGTAGGATGGAACGCGCTCCAGCCAGCCCAAGGGAGTGATCATCGACAGCAGCAGGTGCAGTTCCGCGTGTTCCGGTACCTTGGATTGAATGAACAGGGTGGCAACGCCCGGGTTCAAGCCCGCGGCCAGCCAGTCCACCGCCATCGTCCAGACGAATTCCTCGAGCTTCGCGGTATCTTCGTAGCCCGTGGTCAACGCGTGCCAGTCGGCGATAAAGAAATAGCACTCGTATTGATACTGCAGCTCGATCCAATTCTTGAGGGCTCCGTGATAATTGCCCAGGTGTAATTGGCCCGTGGGCCGCATCCCCGAGAGTACGCGCCGATTCTGGATCGGACCGCTCATGCCGAGGACCCCAGCAAATCATGGATGACTCGGCGGACGATGTGATAAGCCGGGTCGAACAACCAGGCGAACATTCCGAAAACGCTGAGTCCGATCACGATGAACAGGCCCGCGGGTTCGATTTTTTCCAGGCGGGCGCTCAAGGGCGGCGGCAGTAGTCCTGCCAGCACGCGTCCACCGTCGAGCGGCGGAATGGGCAGCAGATTGAACACCGCCAGAATCACGTTAATCCAAATGCCGGCCTGCGCCATGACCCCGATCCAATAGATCACTGCCGAATTGCCGTGAATCGGGGCAATCGCCGCCAGCACTCCGCACCAGGCCAGCGCCATCAAAAAATTGGCCGACGGTCCAGCCAGCGCCACGAAAATCATCGCACGCCGCGGATTGCGCAGCGCACTGGTCGCCACGGGAACGGCCTTCGCCCAACCGAACAGCGGCGCGCCGACAGCCAGCAACAACACCGGAACGAGCACCGTGCCGATGGGATCGATATGACGCAATGGATTCAAACTCAGGCGCCCGAGCATCTCGGCGGTGCGGTCACCGAAGTATCGGGCCGTCCAACCATGCGCCACCTCGTGCAGCGTGATGGCGAACAGCGCGGGGATTGCATAGATCGATATATTCTTTAAAAGTACAGAAAAATCCAACACTTACACTCATTATGTCGAAATTATAAGAGCTCTTGCTCACGGATGCGCCCCGCATTATACGGTGGCTCAAGTACCAAAGGGATTTACATCACCGCGGCCGGTTCGCACCACAATGGCATGACCGGCGGACAGATCGATGACCGAGGTGGGGATCAAGCCGCAGTTGCCGCCGTCCAGCACCAAATCGACGCTGTGTTCCAGCTTCTCATAGATATCGCGAGCGTCGGTGCGGGGCAGGTCCTCGCCGGGCAGCAGCAGTGTCGAACTCATCACCGGTTCGCCCAACTCCTTCAATAGCATGGCGGTTACCGGGTGATCCGGCACGCGCAATCCTACGGTGCCGCGCCGCTCATGCTTCAGGCGGCGCGGCGTCTCGCGCGAAGCCTTGAGCAGGAAGGTGTATGGGCCCGGGGTGTGGGCCCGCAGCAGCCGGTACTGCCAATTGTCGACCATGGCGTACTTTCCGACCTCGGCCAGATCGCTGCACACCAGAGTGAAATGATGATTGCGATCCGTCTGCCGAATGTCGCGGATTCGCTCGAGCGCCGTCTTGTCGCCGATATGGCAGCCGAGCGCATAGCAGGAGTCCGTGGGGTACACGATCACTCCACCGCCACGCAGGACCTCGACGGCCTGGCGTACGTAGCGCCGTTGTGGAGATACCGGATGCAGTTGCAGGTAGATACTCATGCCGTCGGCTATGATACAGACATGAATCAGCTCCTCGAATGGTCGCCCCTGATCGTTTTCTTCGTCGTTTACAAGCTGGCCGGCATCTACTGGGCCACGGCGGCATTGATGCTCGCCTGCGTGCTGCAGCTCGTGATTCACCGTGTGAGCACAGGCAAGTTCAAAACCATGCATATCGTCACGGTGGCGGTGGTGTTGGTGCTCGGCTCGGCTACGCTGCTGTTGCATGATCGCCGCTTCATTCAATGGAAGCCTACGGTGCTGCTCGGCCTTGCCGCAGCCGCATTTCTCGGCAGCATGTTCATCGGCAAGCAGCCCCTCGCCCGGCGCACGCTCGAAGCGGCCTTCCCGGAGCCGATCCAGATAACATCGCGCACCTGGCTGCTGATCAATGGACTATGGGTGGGTTGGTTCGCCCTGCTCGCGGCGGCGAACATTTACGTGGCATGGAACTTCACCGAAAACACCTGGGTCAATTTCAAGCTGTTCGGCCTCCCCATCGCGCTGTTCGTGTTCATGGTACCGCAGGTCCTGTGGCTGAGCGGCAGAACCAAAGCGCCCGCAACGGAGCCGGGGTAACCCATGACTACCGAGGCTCCCCACCCGACCGCTGCCGGCCGCGAACCTGCATCCGGCCGCTCGCAGCGCCTGCGCGAGCGGCTGCAGAGCCGGTTCGCACCGTCTCTGCTGACCATCGAAGACGAAAGCCACTTGCACGCGGGTCACGCGGGAGCGGCGGGCGGTCAGAGCCATTTCCGCATTCGCATCGTAGCCGAAGCGTTCCGCGGCCACTCCCCGGTGGCGCGTCACCGCCTGGTATACGCGGCCGTCGATGATCTGCTGAAAACCGACATCCACGCGCTGGCGATCGACGCGTCGGCCCCCGCCTGAAGGGGGCGGCTGTTCGCTGCAATTGACGATAATTGGAGAGATCGCGCGGTAAAGGCTAAACTGCCGCCCCCGGGCGCATCGGCCATGTTGGCCAGAGCCGCCCTTTTTCGTTCGCAGAGGACTCAAATGACTCAATTCTTCAGTGCACAGTGGACCCGTGTGTCCGCCGTCGCGGCAATCACCATTCTGCTGGCAGCCTGCGGCAAGGGACAGCAGGCAGCGGCGCCCGCGCCGGCCGTCGACAAGCCGGCCTCGCCGCCGGTCGCCATCGTCAACGGCACGCCAATTTCCCGCGAAGCCTTCGATGACTACTTGAAGGGCCTGCTTCGGGGCAAGCCGGCGGCCGATGTAACTGCGGACGACAAGAATCAGGTCTTGGATCAGATGATCAACATGCAGCTGATCGCGGCACAGGCGGAGAAGGACGGGTTGCAGAAGGACCCGGACGTCGCGACCCGCATCGCGCTGCTGCGCACGCAGATTTTGGCGGATGCCGCCGCGCAGAAGTACGTGAAGAACAACGAGCCCACGGATGCGGAGTTGCACTCAGCGTACGATACCGCGACGGACAAGACCGAGTACCACGCATCACACATTCTGGTGGCGAGCAAGGAAAAGGGCGAGCAGCTGATCAAGAAGCTAAAGGCCGGCGCAAAGTTTGAAGACGTGGCAAAGGCGGAATCCACCGACAATTCGAAGGCGAACGGCGGCGATCTCGGCTGGTTCACGACCGCGCGCATGGTCAAGCCGTTCGGCGAGGCCGTCAAAGCACTGAAGAAGGGCGAAATCACCCCCGAACCGGTGCAAACGCAATATGGCTGGCACATCATCAAGCTCGAAGATACGCGCGAGGCACCGTTCGATCAGTTCAAGACTCAGCTGACCAACGGCATCATGCAGAAGAAATTTCAGACCTACATCGACGGCCTGAAGGCCACCGCAAAGATCGAAAAGAAACTGTAACAGTCGGTCGGGAAAACGTAGCGGATTCGTTTCGAATCCGCTACCTCTTCAGCAGTTTCAGAAACGCCGCTTCATCGAGTAGCGCGATACCGAGCGACTGAGCCTTGTTGCGCTTCGAGCCTGGATCCGCGCCCGCCACCACATAGCTGGTCTTTTTCGACACGCTGCCGCTTACCTTGCCCCCCCGCTGCACGATGGCTTCCTGGGCCTCCTCGCGCGTCAGCGCCTCGAGCGTGCCGGTGAGGACGAAGGACTTTCCGCTCAATTCGGCGGGCACAGGCTGAGGCGCCGCTGCCGGCCAGGTAATTCCGAAGGCAAGCAACCGATCGACGATGGCAGCATTCTCCGGATCGTGAAAATACGCCCCGACATGCTTGGCCACCACCGGCCCCACGTCCGGAACTCGCTGAATCTCCTCATCCGCGGCAACTCGCAATTCTGCAACTTCGCCGAAGTGCTGCGCCAGCGCCAGCGCGGTGGCCTCCCCCACATCGCGTATGCCGAGGGCATATAGAAAACGCGGCAGAGTCGTGTGCTTTGCAGCGATGATGGCTGCCAGCAACTTGCGCGCAGACTTATCGCCCATGCGCTCCAGCGTCGCGAGCTGCTCGGCTTGCAGGCTGAAAAGATCCGCAGGTGTGCGGACCCACTCACGGTCCACCAGCTGCTCCACGAGCTTGTCGCCGAGGCCGTGAATGTCCAGGGCGCGACGTGAGGCAAAGTGTTTGATTTCCTCCTTACGCTGCGCTGCGCAGATTCGGCCGCCGGTGCAACGCGCTACCGCCTGCTCGGCCTCGCGCACCACCGGCGAACCGCATACCGGACACATGCTCGGCAGCGCAACTGCGGCGGCGCCTGAGACCCGGCGCTCCGGCAACACTCGCGCCACCTCGGGAATGACATCGCCGGCGCGGCGAATGACCACGGTATCGCCGACCCGTACGTCTTTGCGGGTCAATTCGTCCATGTTGTGCAAGGTCGCGTTGCTGACAGTCACGCCGCCGACGAACACCGGCTCGAGCCGCGCCACTGGCGTCAGCGCACCGGTGCGGCCCACTTGAAATTCGACGTCGCGCACCGTCGTCAGCGCCTCTTCGGCGGGAAACTTATGCGCCACCGCCCAGCGCGGCGCCCGTGAAACGAATCCCAACTGCCGCTGCTGCTCCAGATCGTCGACCTTGTAAACGACTCCGTCAATTTGATAAGGCAGTTTGGCACGCTGCGCTCCCATCTCGCGGTAATAGCTCAGGCAGCCGTCGGCACCTTCCACCACCTGCGACTGCGGGCAAATCTTGAACCCCCACCGGCGCAGAGCCTGCAGGGTCTCGCTGTGTTGCCCCGGCAGTTCGACGCCTTCGACCAGCCCAAGCCCGTAAATGAAAAGATCCAGCGGACGCGCCGCCGTCATTTTGGGATCGAGCTGTCGGAGACTTCCCGCCGCTGCATTGCGCGGATTGACGAAAACCTTCTCGCCGCGCGCCAGCGCTTCTTGATTGAACTTCGCGAAACCGGCCAACGGCATGAACACTTCGCCGCGCACCTCGAGCACCGGCGGCGGCCGATCGGCCCGAAGCTTCAGCGGCAGCGCCTTGATGGTCTTGAGGTTCTGCGTGATGTCCTCGCCCGTTTCCCCATCGCCCCGTGTCGCACCCTGTACGAAAACTCCGTCCTCATAGCGGGCACTAATAGCCAAGCCGTCCAATTTAGGCTCTGCCGAGTAGCGAATGGGGTTCGGCGTGTTCAGCCGCTCGCGGATGCGGCGGTCGAAGTCGCGCACCTCGTCGTCACTAAAGGCATTGTCCAAGGACAGCATGGCGACCCGGTGTCGCACCGCGCCGAAGGCACTGACCGGCGCGGACCCGACTCGCTGAGTGGGCGAGTCCGGCGTCGCAAGTTCGGGATGCTGCGCCTCCAATGCGCGCAGTTCGAGCATGCGACGGTCGTATTCAGTGTCCGGTACTTCTGGATCGTCGAGCGCGTGGTATCGATAATTGTAGCGCTCCAGCGTTTCCTTGAGATCGGCTACGCGGGCCGCCGCGGATCGAGGGGCAGCGGGGCACACCGCTCAATGTCCCGCGAGCGAGGCCTGAAAACGCGCGGCATCTTCGCGCAACGCCGCAGCGCGCTGCGGCGACAGCGGAAACCCCTTTGCATCCTGCACCATGCCGGACAATTCCTCCGCCAAGCCTCGGGCCGTGCCCAACAGCTCGTCCATGGTCTCGACGGGTGGAACGGGCCCTGGCATCACGGCGAACAGAGTTATGCCCCGAAACTCCTGCTCGGCCATCGCCGCGATGTCGAAGGTTCCCGGCTCGATGAGGCTTGCCACGCAGAACAGGCTGCGCCCGTCGGCATGCTTGCGGTGAAACACCTGGTAACGGCCGAAGGCGAGCCCGTGCAACTCCAGCGCCGCCATCAATTGGGAGCCGGACCAGCGCATCTCCCCCAAGCCGCAGACGCGGATGGTCACTATTCTTTGCAGTTCCGCGGCATTGGGCGCCGGCGTCGCCATGGCGGCGGAGCGGTCGTGGTGATCGCCGACGACACCGGCGGTGATTGACGCAGGCACCTCGCTGCTTGGCTCCGCCGTCGCGGATGGAGTTGCCGAGAGCGGTGTAGATGCGGGTGCGGATGCCGCAGCCGGCATAGGCTGCAGCACCGGAACGCTGCGCGGCCCGAGCGCCGGCCCGAAAAGCATCGCAGGTGCGGACACCGGCGCAGACCCGTCATGCGGCGCGGTCGCCATATCGACCATCATCGGCCCATCCAATATGGGCACGCGATCGAATTCCGCAGTGCGAATGTGGAGAGGCTCGAACGGCGGCACTCCCCAGTCACGCGGTTCGGGCCGGGGCCTCATCTCCTGCTCGTCATCCGCGTCGGCGTATCGAGGATCCAGAGGCGGTGCCGTCTCCGGCGGCTTGCCCGCCGTCGATTCGCGAAGTTCGGCGTTTCCCGGCGCCTGCCCGCTGCGGCGCGCGGTCCACCACCAAATGAGCGCCAGCAGCGGCACACTCAATCCCAGCAGTATCCAACGAAGCTCGGCGCCCAAGGCTAGTTCCTGACCCTTACATCGCCGCCATACGCACGGCCTCGTCGACATCGACCGCCACTAGCCGCGATACGCCGGGTTCGTTCATGGTGACGCCGATCAATTGCGACGCCAGTTCCATGGTGCTCTTGTTGTGCGTGATGAATATGAACTGCACATTGCGCGACATGTCGCGAACGATGTCGCAGAAGCGGCCGACATTGTTCTCATCTAGCGGCGCGTCCACCTCGTCCAGCAGGCAGAACGGCGCGGGATTCAGATCGAATATGGCGAACACCAGAGCGACGGCGGTCAAAGCCTTCTCGCCGCCCGATAGCTGGCTGATGGTGCTGTTGCGCTTTCCCGGAGGACGCGCCATGACGGACACACCGGCTGCCGCGCCTTCCTCGCCCGTGAGTTCCAGGTACGCGTGCCCGCCGCCGAACAGCCTCGGGAATTTTTCCTTCAAGCCGGCGTTCACCTTGTCAAAGGTATCCTGGAAGCGCGTGCGGGTCTCGCGATCGATCTTGCGCATTGCCGACTCGAGGGTTTCCAGCGCATCGGTCAAGTCCTTGCACTGCCGGTCAAGATATTCCTTGCGTTCGGATTGCTCCTTGAATTCGCCGATGGCCGCGAGATTGACCTGGCCCAGACGCTCGATCTTGCCCTTGGTCTCTTCGAGATGCGACTCCCAGTCTGCCACCGCCGCCTCCGGCGCGAGCTGTGCAATGAGTGCGCCGAGCTCGAAATTCGTCGTCGCCAGCTGCTCGGCCACACTTTCACGCCGCACGCGCACTTGCTGGGCGGCGAATCGCGCCTCGTCCAGGCTGGCGCGCGAGGCCTCGACACGCTGCTCGACGGCCGCCCGTCCGGAATCGCGCTCGCGCAGCTCTGCATCCAACTCTTCGCTGGCGATTCGGGCCGCATGCAGCTCGGCTTCAATTTCCGAGCGGATGCGAAGCGCCTGCTCAAGCTGAATCTGGGCCGCAGCCAGCGGCTCCTCGCCCTCCGACAGCTGCTTCGCCAGCTCGTTGCGTCGTGTCTGCAACGCCACCAGCTGGGTTTCGATTCTAGACAGGGCGGTGGTCAACGAAGAGTGGGACGAACGCCGCGATTCGACCTGCAGGGCCAGCTCCCGAGCCTGCTGTTGCGCCGCCAGCGCCGCGGCACGAGCTGCGGCCACCTCGGCGCGCATGCGATCGCGCTGCTCCTCCAGATCGATGCGTTTCGGCTCAAGCTCCGCCAAAGCGTCGATGGCGGTTTCCATGCGGCCGCGCGCCGCGCGCAAATCCGCCTCGGTGCGCTCGAGTTCGGTCCTGACATCCGCAAGACCTGTCTCGAGCTGCGACAAACGGCGTGCTGCATCGACGTTGCGGGCTTGTGCGGAATCCAGCTCCGCGCGGCGATCGACGTGCTCGCGATGCAGGCGATTGACGTCGGCCTGAAGAGTGTCGCGCCGATCTTCGAGGTCACGAATGCGTTCGCGAGTCACCTCCCATCGATGTTCCAGCTCCTTCACTTCATCGGCGAGCCCGCTCACCTGAACTCGAATCTCTCGCAAGCTCTCCTCGCGCTCGATCACGCCGGTATGCGGATCGGCATCACGCGAAAGCCGCAGCCAATCGGAACCCAGCCATATCCCGTCGCGCGTCACCACCGAGGCGCCGGCCGCCAGTCTGCGCCGCAGCGCGAGCGCCTCGCCCAAGGTCTCTGCGGTGTACACCGACGACAGCAGCGAACTCAGTACGGTTGCGCCTTGCACCTTGGCCTGCAGCGAAGCGGCGTCGCGCGCCACGGGCGCCGCATCCGAGGTGCTGACCACCGTCAGGTGGCCGCCATCGAAGCTCGACAACAAATCCGTGACGCTGTCCAGACCATCGACACACACCGCCTCGAGGTAGGACCCGAGTACGGTTTCCACGGCGCGCTCCCAGCCGCGGTCCACCCGCAGCTGCTGCGCG
Source organism: Gammaproteobacteria bacterium (assembly GCA_040002315.1). Taxonomy (GTDB): domain Bacteria; phylum Pseudomonadota; class Gammaproteobacteria; order Steroidobacterales; family Steroidobacteraceae; genus Bog-1198. The sequence continues at coordinate 2,435 of JBDUEQ010000038.1, read as the reverse complement.
ACACGCGGCTGACGATCGAGCGATTTCGACTTCAGCCACTCGGTGACTTTGCCCGACACCTTGCCGAGCGCCGCGTGTTGCAGTGCCTCGGTCGACACCTGCGAGCCCAGCGCCTCCTGCCAGCGACTACGCAAGGTATTCAGCGCCTGCGACTGCTCACGTTCGCGTTCGCGGGCGGTCGAGATCTCCGCCAGCAACTCCTGCAGCTCGCTCGCAGCTTTCTGGCCTGCATCGCGGGCCGCCGCAGCGCGCTGCTCGAGCATTTCCAATGCAATGGCGGGCTGAATCTGGACGAGCGCCGCGCGCTCCCCTTCCTGGCGTTCACGCTGCTGCAGCAGGCGCCGCAGCTGGCTTTCCAGCTGCTCGATACGCGCACGCTCGACCCCGGTTTCCCGCTGACCCCGCGCGACGGCTTGCGAATGCGCTTCCCAGGTTTGCTGCCACGCGGCGAGCGCCGTTTCGCAGCTCTCCAAAGCCTGCGCCGTGCCGAGCTCCTGGCCGTGGGCCGCATCGAGGCCGGGCACCATGGTCGCAAGCTCCTGCGACAGCGCCTCGAGCTGGCCTCGATCGCGTTGCAGGACTGAAGTGAGATCGGCGACCTGTGCCTCGGCGGCCTCCAGGTCCGTACGCTGGCGTTGCCGCAGCTCGCGCGTGAATTGAATGCTTTGTTCGATGCGCGTGACCTCCGCACCCGCTTCGTAGAAGCGCGTCTGGATCGCACCGAGCGCATCGGCCTTCGACACTTGGTCGGCGCGGATGCGCTCGATTTGCGCCTCCACTTCGCGTAGGTCAGCGAGCACCGCATGCATGGCGGTCTCGCAGCTCGAGGTCGCGGCGTCGCGCACGCCCGCCTCGGCATCCAAGCTCTGCAGGCGCAAGGCCAGCAACTCAGCCTGCAGCCTGCGTTCTTCCTCCTTCAGAGTCTGATAGCGCCGCGCGGTGGCAGCTTGGCGCTGTAAATGCCGAATCTGTTTTTCAACCTCTTCGCGCAAATCGTTCAATCTATCGAGGTTCTCGCGCGTATGGCCGATTCGGTTCTCGGTCTCGCGGCGCCGCTCCTTGTAGCGCGAAATGCCGGCGGCTTCCTCCAGGAACGCGCGCAGATCGTCGGGCCGCGCCTCGATGACGCGCGAGATCATGCCTTGCTCGATGATGGCGTAGCTGCGCGTGCCCAATCCGGTGCCGAGGAATAGTTGCGTAATGTCCTTGCGACGAACCTTGATGCCGTTGATGAAGTAGTCGGAGGTGCCGTCGCGGCTGACCGCGCGGCGCAGTGCCACTTCGTTATAAGCCGCGTACTCTCCGCCGATCTTGCCGTCGGAATTATCGAACACCAATTCAACCGACGCGGCGCCCAAAGGTTTGCGCGCAGCCGAGCCGTTAAAGATCACGTCCGCCATGGATTCGCCGCGCAGATGCTTCGCGGAGATTTCGCCCATCACCCACCGAACCGCGTCGATGATGTTGGACTTGCCGCATCCGTTCGGGCCGACCACTCCGGTCAGACTGCTCGGAAAAGTGACGGTGGTCGGGTCGACGAAGGACTTGAAGCCGGCAATCTTGAGTTTCGTTAAGCGCATTGTTTGGGTGAACCTAGACGCGTGGCCGTCGATGAGGCGCGTAGTGTAAAGTAAACGTCACTTTCGTAAAGCCATAAGACAACGGCGCCGTTTGACCATGACAGCACCCAGTACCCGCCTGGAAACTTTTACCAATCCGGCATTCGAGCGGGACTACACCATACGGATGACCATACCGGAGTTTAGCTGCCTCTGTCCGAAAACGGGGCAGCCGGATTTTGCGACGCTCAAGCTGGAATACGTGCCGCATGAGCTGTGCGTCGAACTCAAGTCCCTGAAGCTCTACATCTGGTCATTCCGCAGCCGGGGCGCGTTTCACGAAGCTGTGACTAACGAAATTCTGGCCGATCTGGTGGCGGCGACCGCGCCGCGATTTATGCGGCTTTTGGCCGAATTCAACGTCCGAGGCGGTATTTACACGACCGTAGTGGTGGAGCACCGGCGGGCCGACTGGGCCCCCGCCACCCCCATTACGCTGCCCTAGAAATGCAGCCAAAGCCCGCCCCAGCCGGGTTCAGCCGTTTCACTGACCAATCATAGGCTTAAGTTTGAAAATATGTTGCCTGCGCAGCCTGTACAGGCCTGCTTGCGTCGGTATAATCGCGCGCTCTTTCGTTAGGAGGCGGAGACTTCAAATGCCCTCGAAGAAACCCAATAAAGCGGCTAAGCGGCCAGGAAAGGCGACACCCAAGAAAGCGGCTTCGAAAGCGTCCGCTCCCAAGAAGTTGGCAAGACCTCCCGCGAAAGCCAAGCAATCGCTTCCTACATCAAAGGTAACAGTGAAACCGAATAAGCCAGTTCCAAAACCCGTGGCGGGCAAACCCGTGGCGGGCAAACCCGTGGCGGGCAAACCCG
>JBDUEQ010000037.1:0-6723 GCA_040002315.1 Gammaproteobacteria bacterium | reverse complement strand
CGTCGCGAGCCGCGCCGCGCGGCCTGTATCTCTGGGGCGGCGTCGGCCGCGGCAAGACTTTGCTGATGGACTGGTTCTACGAGTCGCTGCGTTTCTCGCGCCGCGAACGCACGCATTTTTATCGCTTCATGCGCCGTGTGCATGCGGAGCTGCGCGCCGTGACGCAGCACGAGACGCCGCTCGATATCGTCGCGCAGCGGCTGTCGCAGACGGCACGGGTGATCTGTCTGGACGAATTCTTCGTCGCGGACATCGCCGACGCCATGATTCTCGCCGGCCTGTTCGAGGGCCTGTTCCGTCGCGGTGTGACCTTGGTCGCCACCTCCAATGCACCTCCCGATGAACTGTACAAGGACGGCCTGCAGCGCCAACGCTTCCTTCCCGCCATCGAGCTGATAGAGAGCCGCATGGACGTGTTGCATCTGGATGGCGGCGTCGACTATCGATTGCGGCAATTGGAACAAGCTCCTACCTACTTGGATTCACGCCTTGCCGGCACGGCGGTGCAGTTGCGCCTCAGGTTCGCGGCGCTCGCCGGGGAAACCGTGACGCGGCCCTCGATCCTCACGATCGAAGACCGCAGCATCACAGCCGTGGCCACCGGCTTGGAGCTGGCGTGGTTCGAATTCACCGAACTATGTACCGGGCCGCGCAGCCCGAACGATTACATCGAGCTGGCGCGCATGTACCACACGATTTTCATTTCCAACATCCCTGAATTCACCGCGCTCGACGAGGACGCCGCCCGCCGCTTCATCGCGGCCATCGACGAGTTTTACGATCGCGGTGTCAAGCTGGTGGTCTCGGCCGCGGCGCCGCCGGCCGAGCTCTATCACGGTGAACGCCTGCAATTTGAGTTTCAACGGGCGGCGAGCCGACTCGTCGAGATGCAGACGCAGCACTACCTCGCCGCGGAACATCGCGCGTAGGCAATTCGCGTGGGCCATATGAAGCGCCGAGCGGCAAGCCCTGGCATAATTCGCCCCATGACGACGGTCGCCGAGTTCAAAATACAGTACACACAAATCCTGGACCCGAGCGGCGCGGCTGTCGCACCGCTGCCGCAGTTTGCGCAGGACTTGGGCGAGGTGCTGCGAATGTACCGCACCATGACGCTGGTCCGCGTCTTCGATGCGAAGTCGGTCAACCTGCAGCGCACCGGGCAGCTCGGCACCTATCCCTCGTCGCTCGGACACGAAGCGGCGCACGTGGGCGTCGGTGCGGCGATGCGTCCGGAGGATGTGCTCGCGCCCGTGTACCGCGAATTCGGCACGCAGCTGTGGCGCGGTGTCAGCATGACCGAGATCCTCACCTACTGGGGCGGCGACGAGATGGGCAATGACTTTGCCGTGCCGCGGCAGGACTTCGCCTGGTGCGTGCCCATCGCCACCCAGACCCTGCACGCTGCCGGCGCCGCGATGGCCTTCAAGATATTGAAACAGCCGCGCTGCGCGCTGGCCTATATCGGCGACGGCGGCACCTCGGAGGGCGCCTTTTACGAGGCGATCAACCTGGCCGGGGCTCGCGCCCTGCCCGTGGTATTCGTCATCGTCAACAACGGCTGGGCCATATCAGTTCCGGTCGCTGCGCAAACGGGGGCCCAAACCCTGGCGCAAAAGGCAGTCGCCGCGGGCATCCCCGGGCTGCAGGTGGACGGCAACGATGTGTTCGCCGTTCGCGAGGTGGTTGCCGATGCGCTCGAGGCGGCGCGGCGCGGTGGCGGCCCTGCACTGATCGAAGCGCTCACCTATCGATTGAGCGATCACACCACCGCGGACGACGCCAGCCGCTACCGCACCGGTGCAGAAGTCAAACAGGCGTGGGCCATCGAGCCGCTGATCCGGATTCGAGAATTTCTGATCAAAGGCGGAGTTTGGGACGCGGCCAGGGAGCAGGCCTTGCTGGAGGAATGTGCGCGCGAAGTCGATGCGGCCGTGAGCGAATACCTGGCCAAGGCGAGGCCCTCCACCGACGCCATGTTCGATCATCTATTTGCTGCCCTGCCGGCGCATCTGCACGAGCAACGCCTCATTGCACGCAAGTACGGCTCCAAGCACAGCGGTCATTGAATTGGCGACAATAACCATGGTTGAGGCCATTGCATTGGCGCATGGCTGGGAGATGCAGCACGACGCACAGGTGGTCGTCATCGGCCAGGACGTCGGCGCCAATGGCGGTGTGTTCCGCGCGACCGCAGGGCTGCAGGAGCGCTTCGGCAAGGACCGGGTGCAGGATACGCCGCTGGCCGAAGCGACCATCGCGGGCATGTCGGTGGGCATGGCGACGCACGGCTTGAAACCGGTCGCGGAAATTCAATTCATGGGATTTCTATACCCGGCGTTGGATCAAATCGTCAACCACATGTCGCGCATGCGTAACCGCACCCGCGGCCGCTTGAGCTGTCCGGTGGTGATGCGCATGCCGCACGGCGGCGGCATTCATGCGCCGGAACATCATTCGGAAAGCACGGAAACCATGCTGTGCCACATTCCGGGAATACGCGTCGTGTGTCCGTCCTCGCCGGCGCGCGCCTATGGGCTGCTGCTGGCGGCGATCCGCGATCCGGATCCTGTGATGTTCTTGGAGCCGGTACGGCTGTATCGCGCCGTCCGCCAGGAAGTGAGCGACAACGGGCAGGCGCTACCGCTGGATCGGTGCTTCATACTGCGCGAGGGCTGCGATCTCACCGTCGTCACCTGGGGTGCCATGACCGTGGAAACGCTGCGCGCGGCCGCTGAACTCGACAAGCGCGGGATCAGCGCCGAGATCATCGACCTCGCGACCTTGAGCCCGATCGACATCGAGAGCATCTTGGAGTCCGTGGCCAAGACCGGCCGGTTGCTGATCGTGCACGAGGCCGCGCGCAATGTCGGCGTGGGCGCGGAAATCGCCGCGCTGGTCGCGGAGCACGGTCTCTATGACTTACAAGCGCCCATTCGACGCGTCGCCGGGTTCGATACCATCATGCCTTTGTTCAAACTCGAGCACGATTACATTCCCAGCGTGCAGCGAATCATCGACGCGGCGGAACTGACGTTCGCCGACTGATATCCCAGGGCTGTTCAATGAGTACATTCAGGCTTCCAGATTTGGGCGAAGGCTTGGCCGAGGCCGAGATCGTCGAGTGGCACGTCAAGGTAGGCGATCACGTACGCGTCGATCAGCCCATGGTCTCGGTGGAAACCGCCAAAGCCGTGGTCGAGGTGCCCGCGCCTTTCAGCGGTGTGGTGACCGCGCTGCGAGGCGCACCCGGCGACATCGTGCCCACCGGCGCGCCGCTGATCGAATTCGATTCCGGCACTGTAGTCGGCAGCATGCCCGCGACGGCCGCGGAGGAATTCGTGGAGTCGGTCAGCCTCGGCAACGGCCGCAGTCATGGCAATGCCCGCGGTCGCGCCGTGCCGGCAGCCCGCGCCCTGGCCAAGCGGTTGGGGGTCGATCTCGCGTCAGTCCAAGGCGGCGGCCGTGCCGGACTGATCACCCTGGATGATGTGCTGCAGCACGCCAACATATCGGCCACCACAAACTTTGCGCCCGCCGCGAACGGCGCATCGCCGACGCCGGGCGCACGCGCGATCGCCGCCGCGAGTCCCGCCGACGGCAGCGTCGAGCCCCTGCGTGGCGTGCGGCGTGCGATGGCGCAAAGCATGTCGCTGTCGCGCGATCAGGTGGCCGGCAGCACGGTGTGCGATGACGCCGACATTCACGCCTGGACGCAGCGGGGCGACTATATGTTGCGCCTGATACGCGCCATGATCAGCGCCTGGCAGGCGGAACCTGCGCTGAACGCCTGGTACGATTCGGTGACCCAATCGCGAATCCTGGTGGCGCACATCGACCTCGCGATTGCCGTCGATACGCCCGGCGGGCTCACCATACCTGTGCTGCGCAACATCGAGCAGCAATCGCCGGATGAGTTGCGCGCGGCCGTCGCGCTGCAAAAAGACGCCGCGCATCGACGCAGCACTTCACCTGCGGATCTGCGCGATTTCACGCTGATGCTGTCGAATTTCGGCACTCTCGCCGGTCGCTACGGAATCCCGTTGGTGGTGCCGCCGGCGGTGGCCATCTTGGGCGCGGGCAAGGTGCGCGACGATGCCGTCGTCGTCGCGGGCGTCGTGCAGGCACATCGGCGCATGCCGCTGTCGTTGAGCTTCGATCACCGCTGCATCACGGGTGGCGAGGCGTGCCGCTACTTGGCCGCCGTCATCGCCGACCTCGAAAAGCAGGATTAACGCAAGAGATCAAACATGTACCAGGCATCCTCGGAACAACATCGCAAGATCATCGCCGCCGCGGTGCGATTGGGCGTTCGACCACCCAAGTCCATGCGCAACGTGGACTGGCCGCGATTTCTGCGCGCCTACTATGCCAACGTCGATGCCGTGGATCTCGCCGCGCGCGACCCCAAGGAATTGGCCGACGCCGCCCTGTCGCACCTGCAGTTCGCACACCGCCGCGGGCGCTCCGCGCTGGTGCGGGTGTTCAACCCCACGTTGCGCGAACACGGGTTCACCTCGCCGCACACCGTCATCGAGATGGTGAACGACGATATGCCCTTCCTCGTCGATTCGATCAACCTGGCTTTGACCCAACGCGCCCTGACGCTGCATTTTCTGACGCACCCCATCTTTGCCGTGTCGCGCGACACGTCAGGCAGCCTGTTGCAGCTGCGCGAGCGCGGCGAAGTACCCGGTAAGGTACCCGGTAAGGTACCCGGTAAGGTACCCGGTAAGGTGCTCGCCAAGAAACCCCGGCTGGAGTCGTTCCAACATATCGAGGTGGATCGTATCGTCGATCCCGGGGCGCTCAAGTCGCTCGCGGCGCAAATCGAACGGAGCATGCGCGACGTGCGGGTCGCGTGCGCCGACTGGGGCAAGATGCAGAGCGCGGCCCACGACACGGCGCAGGCATTGAGCACCTCCAGCACCCGCTTCGATCCCAGCGACGTCAGCGAGGCGGTCGCGCTGCTCAGTTGGATGGAGAACCGGCACTTCACTTTTTTGGGCTACCGCGAATATCGGCTGCAAGGGCGCAAGGGCCGCGAGGCGCTGTTGCCAATCGAAGCGACCGGCTTGGGGCTGCTGCGGCGCGGACACCGGCAGCCCGACGCAAGGAACCGTACTCTATCGAGCGACATTCGGCGCCAAAGCCGATCCCGCGACATCGTTCTCGTCACCAAGGCGAATATGGAGTCGACCGTTCACCGGCCCGGATACTTGGACTATATCGGGGTCAAGCATTTCGACCCGAAGGGCCGCTTGATCGGCGAGAAACGCTTCTTGGGATTGTGGACTTCCGCGGCGTACAGCAGCAATCCGCGTGAAATTCCGGTACTGCGCCACAAGGTCGCGCAAGTCGTTGAACACTTCGCCCTGGCGCCCGACAGTCATGATGGCAAGGCGCTGCAGCACATCCTCGAGTCCTTTCCGCGCGACGAGCTGTTCCAAGCGAGCGTCGCCGAGATCAACCGCATCGTCACCGGGGTTTTCGGTCTGCAGGAGCGCCCCCGGGTCCGCGTGCTGCTGCGGCGCGACCCGTTTCGGCGGTTCTACTCCTGTCTGGTGTTCGTACCGCGCGAGAAATACAACACGCAAGTCAGGCAACGCATCGAGAAAGTGATACGAGAGGCATTTTCCGCATTCGGCATGGAGTCGCAGGTGCAGATTGCCGAATCGAATCTCGCGCGCATTCATATCGTGGCGCGCACCAGCCCGACCGACGAAGCCCGCATCGATGCCGATGCCCTTGAGCGGCGCGTCGCCGCCGCAGTACGCTCGTGGCTGGACGGCTTCAAGGCCGCGTTGCTGTCGCGACTCGACGAGGCTTATGCACTGCAGCTGTTCGAGAAGTATGCCCAGGCCTTTCCGGCGGCCTACACTGAAGACTTCCTCGGCGATGCCGCGGCACTCGACGTGTCGTTTCTCGAGGCGGGGGAGAAGGAGCCCAAGCGTCTGCATCTGGACATTTATCGGCCCGATCCGCGCCGCAAGGACAAGTTTTTTCTCAAGATATTCCGCAACCAGGATGCGATTCCGATTTCGGACCTGTTGCCCATGCTGGAGAACATGGGGCTCAAGGTGATCGCCGAACGCCCGTATGAGCTCGAGTTCCCGGCCGGCAGGCGTGCATGGATCCAGGACTTGGAACTGGTGATGCAGTCGTCCACGGTCACTCAATTCGAGTCATTGGAACGCGAGATCAAGAGCGCCTTCACCGCCGTCTGGACGGGACGCATGGACAACGACAGCTTCAATCAGTTGACTTTGTCCGCCGGAATCCCGTGGCGCCTCGTCATCGTCATGCGCGCCTACTGCCGCTACCTGCTGCAGACCGGGCTGCCGTTCAGCCAGGGCTATATCGCGCAGGTGCTGGTGAACAACGCACCCATCGCGCGCCTGCTGGCCGACTTGTTCGTGGCGCGCTTCAATCCGGAAATTGCGCCCCCTGCTCGGCACAGCACTTTGGCGCGCCTCGATCGACGCATCCAGGCACAGCTCGAGGCGGTGACCCGCTCGGATGAGGATCGGATTCTGCGCGCACTGTGGAATGCCTTGTCGGCGACGCTGCGCACCAATGCCTATCAAACCGGCCGCGACGGGCAGTTCAAGGAATATCTGTCCTTCAAGATCGAGAGCCAGCAGCTGCGCGAGTTGCCGCTGCCGAAGCCGCTGTTCGAGATCTTCGTCTTCTCGCCGCGGATGGAAGGGGTGCACCTGCGCA
>JBDUEQ010000036.1:0-10500 GCA_040002315.1 Gammaproteobacteria bacterium | reverse complement strand
CCGAATCGCATCGGGCAGGGCATCGAATTCGACTATTGCTGCGTGCACGCCGCCATGGCGCTGCGCGAAGACGGCTTCGAGACCTTGATGGTGAACTGCAACCCCGAAACGGTGTCGACGGACTACGACACCTCGGACCGACTGTACTTCGAGCCGCTGACTTTCGAAGACGTCATGGAAATCATCGAGAAGGAGAAGCCCGAGGGCGTGATCGTGCAGTTCGGCGGCCAAACCCCGCTGAAGTTGTCGCGAGCGCTGGCAGCCGCCGGCGCCCCCATCATCGGCACGACCCCCGACAGCATCGACGTCGCGGAGGATCGGGAGCGCTTCCAGAAATTGGTGACCGCACTGAAACTCAAGCAGCCGGCCAACGCCTCGGCCCGTACGGAAGAGACGGCGGTGGTGCTGGCGCGGGAAGTCGGCTTTCCGCTGGTGGTGCGGCCGAGCTATGTGTTGGGCGGCAGGGCCATGGAAGTCGTGTTCAACGAGGATGACCTGCGCCAGTACATGATCGACGCGATGAAGGTGTCGAACGACAGCCCGGTGCTGTTGGACCGGTTTTTGGATCTCGCCATCGAGGTGGACGTTGACGCGGTGAGCGACGGCGAGAACGTGCTCATCGGCGGCATCATGGAGCATATCGAGCAAGCCGGCGTGCACTCCGGGGACTCCAGTTGCTCACTGCCCCCGAACGGGCTGTCGCCGGAAGTTCAAACCGAACTGCGCGCCCAGACACGCAAGCTCGCCAAGGCGCTCAACGTCGTGGGCTTGATGAATATTCAATTCGCGATTCAAAGCGGGGTGATTTACATCCTCGAGGTCAATCCGCGCGCCTCGCGCACCGTGCCATTCGTGTCGAAGGCTACCGGGATACCGCTCGCCAAAGTGGCGGCGCGGGTCATGACGGGCAAGACGCTCGCCATGCAAGGGCGCCTGGCGGAACGCATACCGCCGTACTTCTCGGTCAAAGAAGCGGTGTTTCCCTTCAACAAGTTCCCCGAGGCCGATCCCATCCTGGGTCCCGAGATGAAGTCCACGGGCGAGGTGATGGGCACCGGTCATACCTTTGGCGAGGCCTACGCCAAGGCGCAGGCGGCTTCCGGGGTGGTTCTGCCGACCCATGGCCTGTGCTTCATCAGCGTGCGCGACCGCGATAAGCCCGGCGCCGTGGTGCTGGCGCAGATGTTGATTGCGCGCGGCTTTGAGATCTCCGCCACCGGCGGCACGGCCCTGGTGCTCGAAGAGGCCGGTGTCACCTGCCGGCGGGTGAATAAGGTGCGGGAGGGTCGCCCGCACGTCGTCGATATGATAAAAAACGACGAAGTAGCCTTGATCGTCAATACCACGGAAGGCAAGCAGGCGGTGCGCGAGTCGAGGTCGATTCGGCGCGAGGCGGTGGCGAGGAAGGTAACCTACTACACGACGGTGGCCGCCGCGCGCGCGACTTGCGATGCGTTGGATCATCTGGGCGATATTGAAGTGAATCGACTGCAGGATTTGCACAAGGAAATGTCCGCGTGAAGCGAACTCCAATGACACTGCGCGGCGCTGAACGGCTGCGGGCGGAATTAAAGCAGCTCAAGAGCGAGGCGCGCCCCAACGTGATCAAGGCAATCGCGGAGGCGCGTGCCCATGGGGATTTGAGCGAGAACGCCGAATACCATGCGGCGCGCGAGCAGCAGAGCTTCATCGAGGGGCGTATCAACGACATTGAGAATCGGCTGTCGAACTCCGAGATCATCGACGTCACGCGCCTCAACGCCACGGGCCGGGTCGTATTCGGCTCGACCATAGAACTCGAGGAACAAGACGGCGGCCACAAAGTCGTGTATCAGCTCGTCGGCGACGATGAGGCCAATATCAAGCAGGGCCTGCTGTCGGTAAACTCACCCATCGCCCGCGCCCTGATAGCCAAGTCCGAAGGCGACGTCGTCGATGTCGCGACTCCCGGGGGTACCCGTAGCTACGAAATCGTCTCCGTGAAGTACCTGTGAGGCGTACTTAGCCGGCGTCCTCACATAACATGGTGCAAAAAGGTTTTCGGGTGTTGTTCGTGCTGTGGGCCGGCAGTCTCTGGTCGCTGGCCGCCTGGGTGGCACCGACGCTGTTCCATGCGCAAAGCGATCGCCACCTCGCGGGCGTGCTGGCCGCCAGATTGTTCAGCATCGAGACCTACGCGGGGATTGGCGTCGCAGCGTTCGCACTGCTGCTGCCGAACAAGGCGAAATTCCGGTGGGGTTATGTGGCGGCGGCGCTTCTCATCGTCAATGAGTGGTTGTTGAAACCGGTCATGACGCTCGCGCACGCGCACGGCAGCGTGGCGGCTTTAAGTTTCGGGGCCTGGCATGGGGTGTCGGCGGTGATCTATCTGGCCGCCTGCCTTGCCGTGGTGGTACTGGTTTGGCGAGAGCAGCCGCTTGCGCAAAGTTACCATGCGGGCATTTAGGGAGATGGGTATGAACAAACGTTCGAGATTCTCGCACCTGCCGGTGTGTGTGATCGGGGGCGCGCTACTTGCAATGCCGGGCCTTCGCCCCTGGGCCGCGGGCGACGCGGCCGATGCAGCCATGGCGACCATCCGGCCCGAAGCCATCCGCGCCGACATGCGCTTTCTTGCCGATGACCTGCTCGAGGGTCGCGGCACCGGCGCGCGTGGCTACGACATCGCGGCGGCATTCGTCGCGACACGCTTCGAAGCGCTGGGTCTGGCGCCCGCCGGCGAGAAGGGCAGTTATTTTCAAACCGTGCCGCTGCGCTCGCTGCGCGTGGACCTGCCTAAGTCCTCGTTTACCCTGATGCGCGGCGGCAAGGAACGCAGCCTGCAGTTGCGGCAGGACGCGCTATTGGCCGGCAACTCCGCAGTCGCCGACAGTGCCGTGGAAGCTCCGGTGGTGTTCGTCGGCTACGGGGTGACGGCGCCCGAAAAAGGTTACGACGACTACAAGCATGTGGACGTGAAGGGCAAGATTGTCGCCTACCTGTTCGGCGCGCCCAATTTTGATTCGTCGCTGAAAGCGCATTACACCTCCTCGCTGGAGAAGCGGCGGAACGCCGCCGCGCACGGCGCCGCCGGCCTCATCTTGATCAATGATCCGGTGCTGGAGAAGCTGTATTCCTTCGCCCATCGGGTGCGGGACCTGGCCATCCCGGGATATGCCTGGCTCGACCCGCAAGGCCAACCGGCACATTACTTCCCTCAACTGAAGGCCTCGGCCTCCTTGAGCCTGGAGGAGACGGTGCGCCTCTTCGAAGGCAGCGGGCATACGGCCGAACAGGTATTCGCCGCGGCGAACGCCGGAAAATCCCGCTCTTTCGTGCTGCCCCTCGTCGCCAAGCTCGAGACCGTGACCGAGTGGAAAGAATTGCACAGCGTGAATGTGGCGGCGAAGCTCGAGGGCAGCGATCCGACCTTAATGGTCGAACACGTGGTGTATACCGCGCATCTGGATCACCTCGGGATCAGCACGCCGGTGGACGGCGATTCCATTTACAACGGCGCGCTGGACAATGCCTCGGGCACGGCCGAGATGTTGCAGATAGCACGGGCCTTCAGCAGCATGCAGCCGCGGCCGCGGCGCTCCATCATGTTCGTCGCCGTGGCGGGCGAAGAGGCCGGCCTGCTCGGTTCGGACTATTTCGCGACCTATCCCACGGTCGCGCAGAATTCCATTGTGGCAAACGTCAACACCGATGAGGTCGAGATGCTCTGGCCGCTGCGCGACGTCGTCGCCTTCGGCGCAGAACATTCCACGCTCAATTCGGCGGTGGAGCGTGCGGCGCAGCGCCTGCATCTGGTGCAAAGCCCGGATCCCGTCCCTCAGGAAGTGGCCTTCGTGCGCAGCGATCAGTACTCGTTCGTGCGCCAGGGCATTCCGGCGATGATGGTGTCGCCGGGATTCAAGTCCGACGACCCGGGCATAGTGCCTGCGAAGATATTCGAAATGTGGGGGCAAACCCGCTACCACCAGCCGCAGGATGACATGCAGCAGCCGGGTCTTGATTTCGAGTCGGCCGCCGTTTTCGGCAGATTCGCCTTTCTATGCGGCTACGAAATTGCGCAGGATACGGCGCGGCCGACCTGGAACGCGGGAGATTTCTTCGGCGCGCACTACGCGAAGAAGTAGCTGAGAGTCCCGCGCCAGCGAGAAGCCCCGCGGTTAGTCCGGGATTAGAATCTTCGGCAGGCTGGCGCGGCGACGATAGAAGACGCCGACATTGCCAACCCGTTGCACGATCTCAGCTCCGGTGCGACGGGAGAGCGCCGCCAGCGCCTCGTTGCGGGCGTCGCGCTCACCCACGCGCGCGTTCACCTTGACCAGCTCGTGATCGGTCAGGGCGCTCTCCAACTCCGCCACCACCCCGTCGGTGAGTCCGGCGTTGCCCAGCATCACGATGGGACTTAAGGGATGCGCCAAGCGGCGCAAATGCTTTTTTTGTTTCTCTGAGAGTGCCATCGGGCGATTATAGTCGTACCCTCCATGCCCAAACGCTCTAAAAGCAGTGCCCGCTGGCTCGCTGAACATGCCAGTGATGAATTCGTGAAGCGTGCGCAGAAGGAAGGCTGGCGTTCGCGCGCGGTCTTCAAGCTGGCGCAGATTCAGCAAACCGAGCGCCTGCTGCGGCCGGGCATTCGCTGCGTGGACCTAGGCGCCGCGCCGGGCGGCTGGAGCCAGTACGCCGCGCGCATCGTCGGCGGGGCGAGCCGCATCGTCGCGACCGACATATTGGCGATGGATGCCATCCCCGGCGTCGATTTTGTGCAGGGCGATTTCCGCGAAGCGGAGGTCCTGCAGCAGGTTCTGCAATGCATTGGGGCCGACAAAGTCGACCTTGTTTTGTCGGATATGGCCCCCAACATGGCTGGCATAGACGCGGTTGACCAGCCTCGATCAATGCATCTGGCGGAGCTGGCCCTGGAGTTTGCGGATCGTGTTCTGGCACCGGGGGGTGATTTGCTGATGAAATTATTTCAAGGGGCCGGATTCGATCAGATTATTCGGGATGCTCGCAGCCGCTATGGGCGGGTGGTGACGAAAAAGCCGAAGGCGTCACGAACTCGCAGCCCTGAGATCTATCTGTTGGCGCGGCAGTTTGGGATGGTGTAAGTTCGGCAGAACGCCCCCATGTCTTCATTGTCTTAATGTGTTTGCGGCTGTAGGTGAAACTTGAACGATTTGACGAAACAAATTCTGCTCTGGGTCGCTTTAGCTGTCATTCTGCTGGCGATTTTCAGCCAATTCGGTATGCGCACCGGCCAGCCGGCAACCATCGACTATTCCCAGTTCCTCTCCGAAGTGAAGAGCAACAATGTCGATTCGGTCACGCTTAAAGGCGAGATCATCGAAGGCAAGCGGCGTTCGACGGGCGAGTCCTTCGTAACCTACAATCCGGAGACCAGCAACACCGCGTTGATCGGGCTCATGAACACCCAGAACGTGAAGTTCCGGGGCGAGCCGCCGAAGCAGCAATCGGTATTCCTGCAGTTGCTGATATCCGCCTTCCCGATATTGATTCTCATTGGCTTCTGGGCGTATTTCATGCGTCAGATGCAGGGGGCCTCCGGCGGGCGGGGTGCCATGTCTTTCGGCAAGAGCCGCGCGCGCCTGTTGGGCGAAGACCAGGTCAACATTACCTTTGCGGATGTGGCGGGGGTTGAGGAAGCTAAGCAAGAAGTGGTCGAAATCGTCGACTTCTTGAAAGACCCGGGCAAGTTCCAGAAGCTTGGCGGCAAGATCCCGAAGGGCGTGCTCATGGTGGGTTCCCCGGGAACCGGCAAGACCCTGTTGGCACGCGCTATCGCCGGCGAGGCTAAAGTGCCGTTCTTCACGATTTCCGGCTCGGATTTCGTGGAAATGTTCGTGGGCGTCGGCGCCTCGCGCGTGCGTGACATGTTCGAGCAGGCCAAGAAGCACGCTCCCTGCATTATCTTCATCGATGAAATCGACGCGGTCGGCCGTCATCGCGGCGCCGGTCTCGGCGGCGGCCACGACGAACGCGAGCAGACTCTGAATCAATTGTTGGTCGAAATGGATGGCTTCGAGGGCAATGAAGGCATCATCGTCATCGCGGCCACCAACCGGCCCGATGTGTTGGATCCCGCACTGCTGCGCCCAGGCCGCTTCGATCGCCAGGTCGTGGTGCCGCTGCCGGATGTGCGCGGGCGCGAGCAGATCCTCAAAGTGCATATGCGCAAAGTGCCGCTCAGCGACAACGTCAAGCCGTCGGTGATTGCGCGCGGCACGCCGGGGTTCTCCGGTGCCGATCTTGCGAACCTGGTAAACGAGGCGGCCTTGTTTGCCGCGCGCGGCAACAAGCGCTCGGTCACCATGGAAGAATTCGAGCGAGCCAAGGACAAGATCATGATGGGCGCCGAGCGTCGTTCCATGGTCATGACCGAGGAAGAAAAGCGCAACACCGCGTATCACGAGTCCGGGCATGCCATCGTAGGCTTGAGCGTTCCCGAGCACGACCCGGTGTACAAAGTGACCATCATCCCGCGCGGCCGCGCCTTGGGGGTCACGATGTTCTTGCCGGAAGCCGACCGCTACAGCACCAGCAAGCGACAACTCGAGAGCCGCATTGCGACTTTATTTGGCGGCCGGGTCGCCGAGGAGTTGGTATTCGGCGCCGATGCCGTGACCACCGGCGCGTCCAACGACATCGAACGCGCCACGGAGTTGGCGCGCAACATGGTGACCCGCTGGGGTTTGTCGGACCGCTTGGGCCCGCAGACGTACAGCGAGGAATCGGGAGAAGTATTCCTCGGTCGCAGCGTCACGCAGCACAAGCAGGTGTCGGATGTGACCGCGCACGTGATCGATGAAGAAGTGCGCCGGGTGATCGACAGCAACTACCAGCGCGCCTACAAGATTTTGCAATCCAAGATGGACAAGCTGCAGGCCATGTCGGAGGCGCTGATCAAGTACGAGACCATCGATGAGGAACAGATCAAGGACATCATGGAGGGCCGGGTGCCTCGGCCGCCGCGCGATTGGGACGATACACCCACGCCGACTCCGCGGGGCCCGACGACGGAAAAGCCCGCGCCTCCCCTCGTCAATCCGGCTGGACAACATTAGAGGCCGGTTCGGGATGGCATTTCCCGGACCGCTGTAAGCCTCCATTGCGCTACGCAGTCCCTGCTCCGCGCAAGCCCAGGGTGGCCAGCCATGGCCACCTGTGCGACGCATTCGTCGCGCCGACGGAGGCAGGAAACAACTAGAACAAGCCTCGAGGCCATGTACGTTCATGAAATGGCGCTGCCGACACAAAATCATTGATCTCTCGCGCCCGGTGGTCATGGGGATCTTGAATGTGACCCCGGATTCTTTCTCTGACGGCGACCGTTATGCCAGCGTAGCGGGCGCGCTCGAGCGCGCCCGGCAAATAGAACAAGAAGGTGCCGCGATCATCGATGTGGGCGGGCAGTCGACCCGCCCGGGCGCCGAGGAGGTGGAAGAAGCCGTGGAAATTGCCCGTGTGATACCGGTCATCCAAGGCATTGCAGCCGCTTCCGAAATCGCCATCTCCATCGACACCAGCAAGCCCAAGGTGATGGCGGCGGCCGTGGCGGCGGGGGCTTGCATCGTCAACGATGTGAACGCCTTGCGCGCGCCGGTGGCGCGCTCTTGGGCGGCCGTATCGGAGGTCGGTGTGTGCCTGATGCACATGCAGGGCGAGCCGCGTACGATGCAGCAAAATCCGCAGTACGACGACGTGGTGCGCGAGGTGTGCGAGTTTCTGATGCGCGAGCGGGATGCCTGTATACAGGCCGGCATTGCCCGCGAGGCGATCGCGCTCGATCCGGGACTGGGCTTTGGTAAGACCCTGGCGCACAACTTGACGCTGCTGAAGGAACTGGCGCGCATTGCGGCGCTGGGCGCCCCCTTGCTGGTGGGCGTATCGCGCAAAAGTTTCATCGGCAAGGTCCTGGGAAAAGCTGTCGATGAGCGGCTCTACGGCGGATTGGGATTGGCGGCGCTGGCGGTGGTGAATGGCGCTCGAATCGTGCGCACTCACGATGTCGCTGCGACGAAGGACGCGATCGGCATGGTGAGCGCCGTGCTGCAAGGAATAGAGCATTGAATAGATATTTTGGTACCGATGGTGTGCGCGGCAGGGTCGGCGAGGCGCCGATGACCGTGGATTTTGCATTGCGGCTGGCGAGTGCCGCTGCGCGGGTGCTCGCGCCGGGCGGCGGCCGCGCGCTCATCGGCAAGGACACACGCGTGTCCGGATACATGTTCGAGTCCGTCTTGGAGGCGGGGTTCGTCGCCGCGGGGGTCGATGTCATGTTGATCGGACCGCTGCCGACCCCGGGCATCGCCTACATGACGCAGAAGCTAGGCTGCAGCTTCGGGGTGGTCATCAGTGCATCCCACAATACCTATCAAGACAACGGCATCAAATTCTTCGATGCCTCGGGCAGCAAGCTCTCGGATGAGGCGGAAAACGAAATCGAATGCCTGTTGGACCTGCCGGTGGTGACACAGCAGTCGCAGCACCTGGGCAAGGCTCTACGCATCGATCGCAGCCGCACCCAGTACCAGGAATTTTGCGCCTCGACCATTCCGACGGGCATGACTTTACAGGGCTTCAAGATCGTCATCGACTGCGCCAACGGCGCGGGCTACAAGGTGGCGCCGCGAGTGCTCGCCGATCTGGGAGCGGAAATCGTGCCCATCGGCTGCTCGCCGAATGGCCGTAATATCAACGATGGTTGCGGATCAACGGCACCGGAATTGCTCCAGCTGACGGTTTCCGGAGTTCGGGCACAGCTCGGAATGGCGCTCGATGGGGATGGGGATCGGGTGGTGATGGTGGATGAGCTTGGACGTTGCGTGGACGGTGACCAATTGCTCTACATACTGGCGAAGAATGCACACGATCGCGGTGAATTGAAGGGCCCGGTGGTCGGGACCGTCATGAGCAACCTAGGTTTGGAGCATGCGTTGGCCGAAATCGGCATCCAGTTTCGCCGCGCTCAGGTCGGCGACCGCCACGTGCTCGCCATGCTCAATGGGGCGGGCGGCACCCTGGGAGGTGAGACATCCGGTCATATTCTGTGCTTGGACAAGACCACCACGGGCGATGGCTTGATCAGTGCCCTGCAGGTCCTCGCTGTCATGAAGCAGACCGGCGCCGGCTTGGCGGAGCTTGCCTCCGGCATGCGCAAGTATCCACAGGTGCTGCTCAATGTGCGCGTGGCCAGGCGTTTCGACCCGTTGCAGACGCCCAGCGTGGTCGAAGCAGCGCGGGAAGTGGAACGCCGCTTCGACGGGCGCGGCCGTATCGTGCTGCGCGCGTCGGGCACCGAACCTGTGATTCGGGTGATGGTAGAGGGCCACGACGCCGTACTGGTGAAACAGGGCGCGCGGGAGATTGCGGCGGTAGTCGAGGCCGCGGCGATGCAGGTCAAGGAACCGAGCGCCTAAGTTTGTACGGGGCTTGCAGTTAGCCGACCGCGCGGCTAATCTTCGCGGCCTTTCCCGCAGGGTAAAAAGCCCGAAGTAGGAGATCCTAGCCGATGCGTCGTCCGATGGTCGCGGGTAATTGGAAAATGCACGGCTCGCGGGCCGCTAATCAAGCATTGCTCGGTGAATTGGAGATGAGCCTGAAATCTGAGTGGCCCATCGACATCGCCGTCTTTCCGCCCTATGTCTACTTGGCCGACACGGCGCGCATGCTGGAGGGCGGGCGCATAGCCGTCGGTGCGCAGGATGTTTGCGCCGAATCGGGCGGTGCGTTTACCGGCCAGGTATGCGCCTCCATGCTCAAGGATGTGGGCTGCAGCTATGTGATCGTGGGGCACTCGGAGCGGCGCCGCTGGTATCACGAGGACGACGCGCTGGTGGCGCGCAAATTTGCAGTGGTTTTGGAGGCCGGCCTGACGCCGGTGCTGTGCGTCGGGGAGACTTTGGAGGAACGCGAAGCGAAGCACACCGAGGCCGTCATCGCGCGGCAGCTCGATGCCGTCATCGCCATGCACGGGATCGGCGGGTTTGCGCGCGGCGTGCTTGCCTATGAGCCGGTGTGGGCCATCGGAACCGGCCGTACTGCGTCGCCGGAACAGGCGCAGGAGGTGCACGCCTTCCTGCGCAATCGGATTCATGCGCAAGATGCTAAGATAGCAGGCCATTTGCGGATCCTTTACGGCGGCAGCGTCAAGGCCGGCAATGCCGCGGAGCTGTTCTCGATGCCCGACGTGGATGGCGGATTGGTAGGTGGCGCCTCCTTGAGCGCCGATGAGTTTCAGCAGATTTGCGCGGCTGCGTCCCGACGGGACTCCGTTCGCCATTGAGAGATTTCTTATGTTGCGTGGAATTATTTTGGGTGTGCACGTGCTGCTGGCGCTGATGATCATCGGGCTCGTACTGCTGCAGCGGGGCAAGGGCGCGGAGGCCGGGGCCGGATTCGGTTCCGGGGCGTCGGGCACGGTGTTCGGCGCGCGCGGCACCAGCACGCTGTTCTCGAAATTGACGGCCGTATTTGCGGCGATGT
>JBDUEQ010000035.1:0-103875 GCA_040002315.1 Gammaproteobacteria bacterium | reverse complement strand
CACGCAACTCAAAAGCGTCTATGTCGCCATGGGCGATGTCGACGCACCGTATTGAAGAGGAGCGTTAAGACCTTGGACGCAGAGAACTTCGATTATGTCATTGTGGGAGCGGGGTCCGCCGGCTGCGTGCTGGCGGATCGGTTGAGCGCCGACGCACGCAATCGCGTTCTGCTGCTCGAGGCGGGCGGTTCCGATCGCTCGATTTTCATTCAAATGCCCTCTGCGCTGTCCATTCCGATGAACATGGAGAAGTACAACTGGTTCTATCACACGGAACCGGAGCCGCACTTGGATGGACGGCGCATGCATACGCCGCGCGGCAAGGTGCTGGGCGGGTCTTCATCCATCAACGGACTGGTTTACATCCGCGGCAATGCGCAGGATTTCGAGGGTTGGAGTGCGCGCGGCGCCACGGGTTGGGCATATCGCGACGTACTGCCGTACTTTCGGCGCGCCGAGACGCGCCAAGAAGGCGGCAATGAGTATCGAGGCAGCGGCGGCAAGCTGCAAACCCGTTATGGCACTCTCAGCAACCCCTTGCATGCCGCCTGGCTCGCCGCGGCGGTCGAGGCCGGTTACCCTTCCACGGCCGATGTGAATGGGTTTCAGCAGGAAGGTTTCGGCCGTATGGATATGACGGTGGGCGACGGCCGGCGCTGCAGCGCCGCCAACGCTTATTTAAGGCCCGCGATGCGACGCCCCAACCTCAAGGTGCTGACGCATGCGCTGGTGACCCGCATTCTATTCGAGGAACGGCGCGTCACCGGACTCGAGTACGTGCGCGGCGGTGCGACGCATCGGTTACCCATTGCCGGAGAACTGATCTTAAGCGGCGGGCCGATCAATTCGCCGCAATTGTTGAAACTCTCCGGCGTGGGCCCGGCGGCGGAACTGCGCGCGCTCGATATTCCCGTGGTGCATGATCTGCCGGGAGTGGGCGAGAACCTGCAGGATCACTTGGAGTTCTACTTTCAAGTGGCTTGCAAGGAACCGGTCACCCTATACTCGTCCATCAATCTTTGGAGCCGCGCGCTCATCGGCGCGCGCTGGCTGCTGCGCAAGGACGGCTTGGGCGCCACCAATCATTTCGAAACCTGCGGCTTCATCCGCAGCCGGCCGGGCGTGCCGTATCCTGACATTCAATATCATTTTCTGCCCATGGCGGTGGCCTACGATGGCTCGACGCTGGCGCAGGAACACGGCTTCCAAGCCCACGTAGGACCGATGCGCAGCAAGAGTCGCGGCTGGGTGCGTCTCAAGTCGACCGATCCGCGCGACAAGCCGCGCATACTTTTCAACTATCTCAGCGAACCTGACGATGAGATCGAAATGCGCGCCTGCGTGCGTTTGACCCGTGAAATTTTTGCGCAACCGGCATTCGATCGCTATCGCGGCCGGGAATTGCAGCCGGGCGAGAGTGTGCAGAGCGATGAGCAGATCGACGCCTTCATCCGCGCCAAAGTGGAGAGCGCCTATCACCCGTCCTGCTCCTGCAAGATGGGCGCCGCCGACGATCCCTTGGCGGTGGTCGCTCCCGATACTCGTGTCTACGGTTTGGAACGCCTGCGCGTCGTGGATTCCTCCATCATGCCGCAGGTGACCACCGGCAATTTGAATGCGCCCACCATCATGCTGGCGGAGAAGGCTGCGGATCATATTCTCGGCCGCGGCATGCTCGCACCCGAGACCGCACCGTTCTACGCGGCGCCGAACTGGCGCACGGCGCAGCGCTAGCCCAAGCCAAGGACGGTCCTAGGAATCGGATTCGCGATAGGTCACGACTTGCTGCGTGGAACGCTGAGTCGATTCTATTCAGCTTCCCGCTGATTCCGTTATGACGCAGACGCATGCCGCGGGTAGCCAGTTATACTGGTCCTCGATGACGCCGCATGTACCATTGGCCGCTGTGCGCCGGATTACCGTGTATTGTCCAATCAACGCCGACACGCTCGCCGCGGTAGCGCGCGGCGACGTTTGCGCACTGGCGCGCGATGCTGCCGCGGGGCGCATTCTGTCGTACATCGAGAGTTGCCCGGACCTGGGCGCTTTCGGCAGCTACCGGGGCGTATGCGAGGTGTCCCTTGGCCTTGAGTCCTTCACGCCAGCGAAGGGCGCAACTCCCACCTCAGGCCGTGTCGGTGAACGCAGCCATTCGCCGACTGCGGCGATCACAACCTATGCGCATGAGTCGATGGCGGACGAACGCTTGGATGCTCTGCTCGCCGACCTGACTGCCCTCCATCCGTGGGAGGTCCCCGTCATAGAGGTTGCGATGGTCACGCTGCGCAAGCCGATGGCGGGTGGTTAGAACCGTAACGCCGAGGCGATTTGATGCGCACACGTGTTCGAAGTGCGCAGTTGGGTGAGGTATATTATTATATTATTCAATTTAGTAAGATGTTTAGCTCGAACGTTTATGGCCTGCTCGGGAATCTTGGGAGTGGGCATCGTCGTTGACCCTTGTGCTAGAGTTTTCGGTCTCCAACGAGAATGCGCGATATGAGTGAACGATTGACATCCCTATTGTCCGAACGGCCGTGGTTGCTCGCCGACGGCGCCACGGGTAGTAATCTATTCGATCGCGGCCTGCAGTCCGGCGATGCGCCTGAACTGTGGAACGTCGAGCATCCGGAGCGCGTCGCTGACCTGCACCGTGCCTTCGTCGACGCCGGCGCGGACATCATCCTCACGAACACCTTTGGTGGCACTCGGCATCGACTCAAATTGCATCAGTCGGAAAATCGCGTGGCGGAGCTCAACGAAGCGGCAGCTCGACTCGCGCGTGCCGAAGCGGACCGCGTTGAGCGCACCGTACTGGTTGCAGGGAGCATGGGGCCTACCGGCGAGATCCTCGAGCCGCTGGGGCCTTTGACCGTGGGGCGTGCACGCGAGGCCTTTGCCGAGCAGGCGGCCGCGTTGGCCAACGGCGGGGCGGATCTGCTGTGGATCGAGACCATGTCATCAATCGAGGAAACCGAAGCCGCGGTGGCTGGTGCCCGCACCACCGGTCTGCCGGTAGTGGCCACCCTGAGCTTTGATACCAACGGCCGAACGATGATGGGCATCACGCCCTCGGAACTCGCCGAATTGCATCGCAGGAATGAGCTTGCAGCTTGCGGCAGTAATTGCGGCACGGGACCGGCGGAGCTGGTGGCTTGCATCGTCAATCTTGCCACGGCCTCGGAGCCTACGGCCATTCTGGTGGCCAAGGCGAATTGCGGGATTCCCCAATTCGTCAACGGAGCCATTCGCTTCGACGGCACCCCGGAGTTGATGGCCGAGTATGCCTGCCTGTCTCTGGATGCCGGTGCGCGCATCATCGGTGGATGCTGCGGCACCACCCCCGATCACCTGCGAGTCATGCGGTTGGCACTTGAGTCCCATGTGCGCGGAATGAAGCCCGATCTTGCCGCCATCGAAGCCAGACTTGGCGCAATCTCCACCGGCGCGATGGCGCAATTGCGCGGTGAGCTCAGCCGACAGGCTGGCGCGGCGGCCGGCGCCACTCTGCGGCGTTCGACGAGTCGACGTGGCGCACGGGCGGGGAATCCTTAACGGATAACGCCATCACCGGTGTTGGCGCGGGCGTTTGGACGCCACAGGCTCTACAAGCCGAGACACGCGCGATCAGGGGTACTTGTTTTCCACCACATCGCGCACCAGATGCGTGTCGTACACCAGCACCACGGATGCGATGTGGCCGCTGTCAGGATCGAAATTAAATACGTCGGTGCACTCGAAACCGACTTTCGAGCCATCCTTCAGCTGCCAATCGTAGAAATAGTAGGCGACCGCACGCATATTGCCTTCGGCGCTCACGAGAACATCATGCACAGTGAGTTGCGAAGCCTTCGAAGCGCTGGCTACTTTGGAGATGTATTCGCGAACCGGCAGTCGGCCGAGGAACGGCGACTGCACCCAACCGTCGGCGGTGAATAACGCGGCCGCCTTATCGACGTCGTTGGATTCGAGGGCCTTGAGATATTTGCGCACAGCTTTTTGCATATAGCACTCCTAAAAGGGGCGGAGGTCGCGGCAATCCGGTATGTTACGCCGCGCAAAGGCCAAGGTGTCTACAAGGGCGAGCGATGAGTGCGATAAAATCGGAGCAGGGGCTGTGGCTGGGCTTCGACACGGGCGGCACCTTCACGGATGCGGTGCTGCTCGCCGACGGCCGGCGGATCCTCGCCAGTGCCAAGTCGCTGACCACGCCCTGGGATCTGGCCATCGGCATCGGCAAGGCGCTGCGTGCGGTGTTGGATCTGCTGCCGGCCGGCGCGAGCCATCACGATGTCGGTCTGGTATCGGTATCGACGACACTGGCCACGAATGCCGTGGTCGAGAACCGCTTCAGTCCGGTCTGCACGCTGCTGATCGGCTTCGACGACGCCATGGTCAAGCGTTCGGGTCTGGAGCGCCAGGGCGGCGGTGATTGGGTGGTTCGCGTTCAAGGCGGGCATATCGCCACCGGCGAGGAAGCGGCGCCGCTCGATGAGGCCGCGGTGACGAGCGCGGTTGCCATGCACGGACCCCATGTCGAGGCGTTTGCGGTGGCGGCGAATTTCTCGGTACGCAATCCCAGCCATGAATTGCAGGCGCGCAAGTTGATTCGTGCGTTGTCGCCCAAGCCCGTGACCTGCGCACATGAATTGAGCTCCAAGCTCGACGCGCCGCGGCGTGCGTTGACGGCGGCGCTGAACGCGCGCCTCACGCCGCAGATCCGACATCTGATCGAAGCGTTGTCGCGGGTGCTCTGCGATGAATCGATCGACGCCCCGCTGATGATCGTCAAGGGCGACGGATCGTTGATGAAGGCGGCGATTGCGCTCGAGTATCCGGTGGAGACCATTCTGTCGGGTCCCGCGGCAAGCGTCGTCGGGGCGGGCTTTCTCACGGGCCTCAAATATTTCGTGGTTTCTGACATGGGGGGCACGACCACCGATATCGCCGTAGTCTCAGACGGGCGACCGGTGATCAGCGGCGAGGGCGCATTGGTCGGCAGCTGGCGCACCATGGTGCAAGCCGTCGACGTGCGCACCAGTGGTTTAGGCGGGGACAGCGAGGTGTACTTCGATCGGCAACAGCGGCTCAAAGTAGGGCCGCGCAAGGCCATGCCGCTCAGTCTGCTGGCGCACAGTTTTCCGTCCGTGTTGCCGCAGCTGCGCTCGATGGCGGAACTCGAGCGGCTGCCGCCGCATGCGACGCAGTTTGCGCTGCGCAATCCTGGCCGAGCGGCGCCTGAACATTTATCCTCCATCGAACGGCGAGTATGGGAGAAGCTCGATCTGGAACCGCAACCGGTGTCCGACGTGGCGCACAGCGGCTCAGGCGTGGCGGCATTGCGCCGGCTGGCCGATGCCGGGCTTGCGACGTTGGCGGCTTTTACGCCGAGCGATGCCATGCACGTGCTCGATCGGCAGGTGGGATGGTGCGTGGAGGCGGCGGAGTGTGGCGCGCGCATCCTCGCGACGGAAGAGCGCAATGCGCGCGCTGCGCGCGCTGCGGTATCGCCGCGGGCGATTTGCGAACGCACCTATGAGCACGTGGTCTGCGAGACCGGGCGCGTGCTGCTGGCGGCAGCATTGGCGAATGATCCGGGCCTGCAAGCGCAAGCTAGCGGCTGGGGCGAACTCGGGGCAAGGCTCATCGAAGACACGGTCGCCGGACGGCGCTTCTCGCAGCTGGTGCAGGCGACGTTGGGGCTGGCGCAGCCGCTGATCGCCATCGGGGCTCCGGTCGGTGCCTACTATCCGGAAGTGGCGCGCCGTCTCGGCTGTGAGCTCAACATCCCCACCCACGCAGGAGTCTGCAATGCCGTGGGTGCGGTCGCCGGCATCGTTTCGCAAAGCGTCGAGATTCTGGTGAATCAACCGACGTTCAGGGTCTTCCGGGTGCACGATCCGGCCGGCAGCAAGGACTACGAGGACTCGGTGCCGGCGTTGGCGCATGCCGAGCGCGTTTCGAGGGAACTCGCCCTCGCAGCGGCGCTGAGAGCAGGGGCCGCCGACCCGCACGTGGAGACGAGCGTCACCGAGAAACTCGCGCATTCCGCGACGGCGGGCGGCGACTATCTGGCGGAGGCGGTGGCACGTTCCACGGCGACGGGACGCCCGCAGGCATCGGGGCCCGCGGACCCCAAGGCCTAGACATCGACTAGGCGCCGAAGGGCGCCGCCGCGCGCTCAATGGTGCTGCGCATATCGGATAAAAGCATGTGGCAATCCGTGCATATCGGATAAAGGCATACCTGCAAAAAATATCGCCGTGTGAAGCCGCAACGCGAGACATGCAGCGGCACCAGGCCGGCGCGTTTTCACTATAATCATGAGCCGCGCCCACACCCCAGAAGAGTACGCATGACAGAACCCACAGAGACGATCGGCCGACGCAGCCGACGCCGACCTTCCAGCGCCGACGTCAGCCACGCCGTGTTCGACCGCACGCGGCCCTACCGGCATTTGCGCAATCCGTTTGCGCCTGCGCGGGTGTTCTCGGATGATCAGGTGGCAGCGCTGCATGAAGCTGCGCTGGTGATGCTCGAGACGCAGGGGATGAAGGTGCTGTCGACCGACGCGCGCAATCGGTATCGAGATGCCGGCGCGATGGTCGACGAGGCGACGCAGATGGTGCGACTGGATCGAGCGCTGGTGGCCGCCTCGCTCGCGACGGCGCCGCACGACATCACCCTGCACGCCGTGGACCCGGAGCGCAATGTGCCGTTGGCGAGTCCCAACATCGCATTCGCGGTGACCTCGGGACCTCCCAACATCATGGACACGGAGCACGGCCGTCGCTCAGGGACGTTCGAGGATTTTTGCAACCTCATGAAGCTGTGCCAGAGCTTCGAGGTGATCCACGTGCTCGGCGGTGCGACCGAGCCGCAGGATATTCCCGTCGCCGTCAGGCATCTGGAAGTGACCCGCGCACAGTTGCTGTTGACCGACAAGATCCCCTTCATCTTCTCGCGCGGCCATGCACAAGTGGCCGACAACTTCGAACTCATCCGCCTGGCGCACGGCATATCGCCGCAAGAGTTTCGCGCGCGCCCATACACCTACACCATCATCAACACCAATTCGCCGCTGCAGCTCGACATTCCCATGGCCGACGGCATCATCGATTTCGCGCTCGCCGGCCAGGTTCTCATCATCACGCCGTTCACGCTGGCCGGAGCGATGGCACCGGTGACCATCGCGGGCGCCTTGACCTTGGCGCACGCGGAGTTTCTCGCGGGCCTGACTCTCGCCCAGATCGTCAAGCCGGGTGCGCCCGTTGTGTACGGCAGTTTCACTTCCAACGTGGATATGAAATCCGGATCGCCGGCCTTCGGCACGCCCGAGTATGTCAAAGCGGCGTTCGGCGCCGGGCAATTGGCGCGCTTTCTCGGACTGCCGTGGCGCTCCTCGAATGCGACGGCATCGAATGTCCCGGATGCACAAGCAGCCTATGAATCACAGATGAGCCTATGGGGCGCGCTGTTCGGGGGCTGTAACTTTATTTTGCACGCGGCGGGCTGGCTGGAGAGCGGACTGACGACTTCGTACGAGAAATTCATCCTGGATATTGAGATGCTGCAGATGTTTGCCGAGGTATTCCAACCTGTGGGGGCGGCGCCGGCCGATCTCGCGTTGGAGGCGGTGGCCGAAGTCGGGGCCGGAGGTCATTTCTTCGGCTGCGCGCACACCATGGAGCGCTATCGGAGTGCCTTTTATGCTCCGCTGGTCTCCGATTGGCGCAACGCCGGCCAGTGGGCCGACGACGGCTCCAAAACGGCGACCGAGCGCGCCAGTGGTATCTGGAAGGGTGAATTAAAACGTTATGTCACGCCCACACGCGATCCCGCCATCGTAGAGGCGATAGATGCTTATGTGGCGCGGCGCAAGGCGGAGGGGGGCGCCCCGCCGGTGACCTAGATGTCGCGTCTGGACATGCTTCCGTCGCGATACCACAAGTCGAGAGGACGGTTGCGTCTTAACATGGAATAGGATGAGGGCTGCGTAAGGCCCGGTTGCTGTTCAGAAAATAACTGTTGGAGAGTAGAGATGTCAGAGGCCACCGAGGGTGAATTCGACTTAAGTTCGCTCAACGACGAGGAACTTGCCGAGCAGGTGCATGACGACCTCTACAACGGCCTGAAGTCCGAGGTCGAGGAAGCCACGCGGATTTTCTTGAAGCGCGGCTGGTCAGCCGAAAGGGTTCTCAACGACGCCCTGGTGGAAGGCATGCGCATCGTCGGCATCGATTTTCGCGACGGTATTTTGTTCGTCCCCGAAGTGCTGCTGGCTGCGAACTCAATGAAGGGCGGGATGGAGATCCTGCGGCCGCTGCTCGCGGAAACCGGCGTCGAGCCCATCGGTAAGATCGTCATTGGCACGGTCAAGGGCGACATTCACGACATCGGCAAGAATCTGGTCTCGATGATGCTCGAGGGCGCGGGTTTCGAGGTCATCGATCTCGGCATCAACAATCCCGTCGAGAAGTATTTGGACGCGCTCGACAAGCACAAGCCCGACATTCTCGGCATGTCGGCGCTGTTGACCACCACCATGCCCTACATGAAGGTGGTCATCGACACGTTGAAGGAGCGCGGCATCCGCAACGATTACATCGTGCTGGTCGGCGGCGCACCACTCAACGAGGAGTTCGGCAAAGCTGTGGGTGCGGATGCGTACTGCCGTGATGCCGCGGTCGCGGTCGAAACTGCCAAGGGATTGATCGCTGCGCGGCGCGCCGGCGCGGCGGTTCACTGAGCGCAGTGGCACCGAGCTTCGCGCCGCAGGATTCACCGCACGGCTCGACCACGGGTGCAGGCATGCTGGTCATTGCCTGCGGCGCGCTGGCGCATGAAATCACCGCGCTGCGCCGCGCCAATGCCTGGGATGAGTTGGACGTGCGCTGCTTGCCGGCGGAACTGCACAATCGGCCGGAGAAGATTCCCGCCGCCGTTCGCGAATTGATCCGCTCGTCTCGCGGGCGCTACCGCAGTATTTTCGTCGCCTATGGCGATTGCGGCACCGGTGGATTGCTCGACAAGGTATTGAGCGAAGAGGGCGCGGAACGTATCCCCGGCGCCCATTGCTACGAGTTCTTCGCGACAGGACCTGTCTTTGCCGCGCTCGCCGACGCGGAGCCGGGCACCTTTTACCTCACGGATTTTCTGCTGCGGCATTTCGAGCGCCTGGTGATTCGCGGTCTCGGCCTCGATAGGCACCCGGAGTTGTTCGGCATGTACTTCGGCAATTATCGAAAGCTGGTTTACCTGGCGCAGGCGCCGGGGGCCGCGCCGGTGGACGAGGCGCGTGCCATCGCGGCGCGCATGGGCCTGGCTTTCGAGTTCAAGCAGACGGGTTACGGCGCGCTGCAGAGCACGCTCAGCGCGGCGCTGACCCATAACGAGCTGGGTCGAAGTGAAAAGGTCGTGGCATGGCGTCGCTGATCGTCATTTCCTGGCGCGACATCCCGGCGCAGGTCATCGTCAAGCGCGGCCGCGAGGCTGCCAAAGTGCAGCTGTCGCAACGTTTTCAAGAGGCAGTCGATCGCGCCGCGATGCGTGCCGGCAAGGGCAGCTCGGATGCCTATCTCGCCGATTGGGCGCGCAGTGCACCGCGTCCCTGCGGCGAAGATTTGCAGGCCGAGGCGTCAGCAGAGGCCGCGCGCCTCGAAGCCAAGTTCACGGAAGAGGACTTGGAGACATTGATTCGCGCCAAAGGGGTGGATGCGAATCGCAGCACGCCCGAGTCCGGATCGCCCGCCGCCTCCGAGTCCGCCTAATGTACTCGGTGAGACAGTGGTCGGTGCGCCACGCGCGGGGCATGAACGCGTTCTACCGCGGCTTCGAATCGCTGCTGGTGCGTTTGAACGGTGCGTTCCGTGTCTTGGGCTACGAGCGCATCGAGCGTCCGGTGGCCGTGGTTGAAAAGGCGGTCAAGGGGCTGTTGTTCGACTGCAAGATGTGCGGCCAATGCGTGCTGAGTTCGACCGGCATGTCCTGCCCGATGAATTGTCCCAAGACCCTGCGAAACGGACCGTGCGGCGGCGTGCGCGCCAATGGCAATTGCGAGGTCAAGCCGGACATGAAGTGCGTCTGGGTCGAAGCGTACCGCGGCAGCGAACGCATTCCCGGCGGCACGGTGGCCATGACCCAGGTGCAAGTCTCGGTAGATCAGCGCCAGCAAGGGCGCTCGTCCTGGCTGCGAGTGGTGCGCGAGAAGAGCGGCGATGTCAGCAAGGCCGCAACATGAGATTCGAGGACGAGCCAGTCCCGGGCTATCCACTGCCCATCTTGCCGGGCCACACCTCGCCCGGGCGCTTCGAGCGCGTGCTGCGCGCCGGTGGCTTTGCGGTCACCACCGAGCTCGCGCCGCCGGATTCTGCCGATCCCGAGGATGTGTATAAGCGGGCGCGGGTGTTTGACGGCTACGTCGATGCCATCAATGCCACCGATGGCAGCGGTGCAAACTGCCACATGTCGAGTATTGCGGTCTGCGCACTGCTGACCCGAGTCGGTTATGCACCCATCATGCAAATCTCCTGCCGCGACAAGAATCGAATTGCCATTCAGGGAGACATCCTGGGCGGCGCCGCGATGGGTGTGGCCAACATGTTGTGTCTGACCGGCGACGGTGTGCAGGCGGGTGATCATCCGCAGGCGAAGCCGGTGTTCGATCTCGACTGTGTATCGCTGCTCGATGTCGCGCGTACGCTGCGCGACGATCATCATTTCCAAAGCGGCCGCAAGATCACATACGCGCCGCGGGTGTTTCTTGGTGCCGCGGAAAACCCGTCCGGGCTGCCCTATGCATGGCGGCCGCAGCGACTGGCGAAGAAAGTGGCAGCGGGCGCACAGTTCATTCAGACCCAGTACTGCTATGACCTGCCGCTGCTGCGCAGCTTCATGGACCAGGTGGAAGCGCTCGGCCTCATCGGCAAGGTATTCATTCTCGCCGGCGTCGGTCCGCTGCGTTCGGCGAAGACGGCTGAGTGGATGCGCAAGAACGTCCCCGGCATGCACGTGCCGGACGAACTCATCACGCGCCTCGCCGGCGCGCAGGACCAGGCCCGCGAAGGGCGCAACATCTGCATCGAGTTGATTCAAGCCATGCGCGAGATTCGCGGTATCAACGGCGTGCACATCATGGCCTACCGCCAGGAAGAATCCGTGGCCGAGATCGTGGATAAATCCGCTGTCCTCCAAGGCCGTGCTCCTTGGTTCCCCGCGCGCGACGCCTCATCATCTCCTCAAAGGACAGCCGCATCATGACCGACACCGTAGTCAGTTCCGCCACCAAGGAAGTCGTCATCGGCTTCAATCGGCCTTTCGTCATCATCGGCGAGCGCATCAATCCGACGGGGCGCAAGATCCTCGCCGCGGAAATGGCGGCGGGCGACTTCACCCGAGTGGAGGCCGATGCGCGGGCGCAGGTGGCGGCCGGCGCTCACATGCTGGATGTCAACGCCGGCATTCCGCTCGCCGATGAGCCGGCGATTCTGGCGCGCGCCATTCAACTCGTGCAGTCGATCACCGATGTGCCATTGTCCATCGATTCGTCCATCGTCGCCGCGCTCGAAGCCGGTCTCGCCGTCTACAAGGGCAAGGCGTTGGTTAATTCCGTGACCGGCGAGGACGAGCGATTGGAGGTCGTTCTGCCGCTGGTGAAGAAGTACGGGGCTGCTGTGATCGCCATATCGAACGATGAGACCGGCATTTCCGAAGACCCGGATGTGCGCTACGCCGTCGCCAAGAAAATCGTTGAGCGCGCCATGGACTATGGCATCCCCGCCTGCGACGTGGTGGTCGATCCCTTGGTGATGCCTATCGGCGCCATCAATCAGGCG
The DNA here is from genome assembly GCA_040002315.1 of Gammaproteobacteria bacterium. Taxonomy (GTDB): domain Bacteria; phylum Pseudomonadota; class Gammaproteobacteria; order Steroidobacterales; family Steroidobacteraceae; genus Bog-1198. The sequence continues at coordinate 92,041 of JBDUEQ010000035.1, read as the reverse complement.
GGGGTTCAGGTAATGCGCTTGGTGCATCGCCTGCGCACTGAACTCAAGGTCAATACCTCTTGCGGAGCCTCGAACATCAGCTTCGGCTTGCCGAATCGGGACGGCATCAACAGCGCATTTCTGACCATGGCGATGGGCGCCGGCATGACCTCGGCCATCACTAATCCGCTGCACGTCGAAGTCGTCAAAGCTTGCATGGGGGCGGACGTCATGCTGGGGCACGACCCGGATTGCGCGCGCTGGATAAAGCGCTTTCGCGATGCGGCGCCGCCCGGCGGCGGCGTACCCGGCGCGGCGCCTGCGGCCGGCGAAGCTCCCCGCGGCCGCCGCGAGGGCGGCCACCGCCGCCGCCCGGCCTAAGCGCCTTCGATCGACATGACTACACGCGATCCGCTGGTCGTCTTCACGCCCTCCGGCAAGCGCGCTCATTTTGCCGTGGGCACGCCGGTGCTGCAGGCGGCGCGCAGCTTAGGGGTGGACATCGATTCGGTGTGTGGCGGCCGTGCTCTTTGCGGTCGCTGCCAGGTGCTGGTCGCGGAGGGCGAGTTCGCGAAGCACGGCATTACTTCGTCGAACGCGAGCCTGTCGCCGTTCAGCGAGGCGGAGAAGCGTTACTCGCGCCGGGTCCCCCTGGCGCAGGGCAGACGCCTGTCATGTTCCGCCAAGGTCGAGGCCGACGTGGTCATCGACGTGCCGGCAAGCAGCCAGGTGCATCGCCAGGTGGTGCGCAAGGAAGCCGACGCGCACGTGATCGAGCTCGATCCGGTCGTGCGTCTGCACTACGTGCAGGTAAAGGAGCCGGACATGCATGATCCATCCGGCGACTTGCGGCGGCTGTTCGAGGCGCTCGAGTCGGAATGGGGCTTGAAGGATCTGATTTGCGATTTATCCGTGATTCAGACCTTGCAACCCACGCTGCGCAAAGGCGCCTGGCAGGTCACGGTGGCGGTGCACGCTGCCAAACAAATCATCGGCGTCTGGGCCGGGCTGCACGAACTCGTCTATGGCCTTGCAGTCGACATCGGTTCAACGACCATCGCCGCGCACCTGTGTGATCTGAGCAGCGGCGATGTAGTGGCTTCGGCCGGGGTCATGAATCCGCAAATCCGCTTCGGCGAGGATTTGATGAGCCGCGTGTCCTATTCGATGATGAATCCGGGCGGTGCGGCGCAAATGACGGCGGCGGTGCGCGAAGCCTTGTGCGCGCTGGCGCTGGACGTGGCGGGACAGGCGGGCATCTCCCACGAAGATATTTTTGAAGCAACGCTGGTCGGCAATCCCATCATGCATCACTTGTTGCTGGGCATCGATCCCGTGGAACTCGGCGGCGCACCGTTTGCGCTCGCCGTCGATCACTCGCTGACCCTGCGGGCCAATGTCATCGATTTCAAACTGAACCGTAATGCGCGCATTTACGTACTACCCTGCATTGCCGGACATGTGGGCGCGGACGCCGCGGGCATGGTACTCGCCGAACGGCCCGATCTTTCCAGCGAGATGACCTTGCTGGTGGATGTAGGCACGAACGCCGAAATCGTTCTCGGCAATAACGAGCGCTTGGTCGCCTGTTCCAGCCCTACGGGTCCGGCATTCGAGGGCGCGCAGATCAGCTGCGGCCAGCGCGCCGCGCCAGGGGCCATCGAGCGGGTGCGTATCGACCGTGAAACGCTGAATCCGCGCTTCAAGGTGATCGGCTCGAATCTCTGGTCCGACGAACCCGGGTTCACCGAGGCAACGGCGGCCACGGGCATCACCGGGGTGTGCGGCTCCGGCATCATTGAGGTCATCGCGGAGATGTACCTCGCCGGCATCATCAATCAGGACGGCGTGCTCGATGGGAGGTTATCCGCCCGCTCGCCGCGTATCGTGCCGAACGGCCGCACCTTTGCCTATGTGCTGCAGCAGGGCGAGATCGACATGAAGATCACTCAGAACGATGTGCGCGCCATTCAGCTGGCAAAAGCGGCCCTGTACGCTGGCATTGCGCTGCTGGTGGAGCGTCTTGGCATCGAGCACGTCGACCGCATCCGCCTTGCGGGGGCGTTCGGCAGCCATATCGACGTGAAGTACGCCATGATTCTCGGCATGATTCCCGACTGTGACCTGTCGCAGGTCGGCTCCGCCGGCAATGCCGCGGGGACCGGCGCACGCATCGCCTTGCTGGATGCGGCGTCGCGTGGGGTCATCGAGGGCCTGGTCAAGCACATCGAGAAGGTGGAGACCGCCATCGAGCCACGCTTCCAGCATCACTTCGTCGAGGCCATGGCACTTCCCCATAAGACCGCCCGCTATGCGAATTTGCGCAAAGCCGTCGATCTGCCCGAACCCAAGGAATCCACCAGCCAGAGCGAAACTCGCGGGCGGCGGCCGCGCCGGCCGAGTTAGCACCCGGCGAATCGCTCCGTACCGGGTATGATGAGCCGGCGCGCAGGCCGTGCGTATCGGGCTTGCAAGACGGAGAGCGACAAATTGGCGGACATCGACATACAGCTTGATGCCCTTGCGGCCTATCTGGGCGGCCGGCGCGATGCCATATTGCAAGCTTGGCGCACCGTAATCAAAAAGGATCCCGCCCTCGCCACCGGCAATGCGCTGCCGCAGGTCGATTTGTACGATCATATTCCCGCATTGATGCGCACCTTCGAGCGCAAGCTTCGGGATGCGGGTTCGCAGCAGCGTGGCCTCGAACAGAGGTCTGAACGAGAGGCCGAGCACGTGTCGGCTGCGGCCCACGGTTTGCAGCGTTGGCAGCAGGGGTACGACTTGCGCGAGGTCACTCGCGAGCTGGGAAAACTGAATCAATGCGTGGTCTCGGAACTCGAAGACTATTTCACTCAGCATCCGCGGGTCTCGCATGAGGCAATGGCCGCTGCGCGCCAGATATGGGCGCAATTGTGCACTACGGGAATTGAAGAGAGTGTCGGACAGTATTTCCTGCTTCAGCAGCAAGAAGCACTGGGTCACGTCAAGGATCTGGAGAGCGGCATGGCCGAAATCCAAGACCTGGAACGGCAGCGTGCGGATTTATGGAGGCAGGCGGCGCACGATCTTCGCGGCAATTTGGGGGTGGTCGCCAATGTGACGGTCGGGCTTACTCATAGGGGCCTGCAAGAATCGTCACGCGACGATTTCGTGCGCATTCTGATGAGAAATGTCACTTCGCTGCATCACTTGCTGGACGACGTGACCAGCCTCGCCCGGCTGCAGGCAGGTCGGGAGGAGAGGAATGTCGAACCGATGGATGTCACGCCAGTTCTGCAGCAGATGTGCGAGGGCATTGCCCCCATGGCCGAGCAGCGCGGGATTTATTTGCGCTGCGAAGGGCCCGCCGGCTTTGCGACCGATGGCGATGCAGTCAAGATACGCAGAGTGGCGCAAAATCTCGTGCTGAATGCTCTCAAAGTAACGCGCCATGGCGGGATTACGGTCCGCTGGGGCGACAGCACGCTCAATGACCCGAAACGCTGGGAACTGAGCATCGCGGATACCGGCCCGGGATTTCCAGAGGGCTCAGGTCAGCCGTTGAAGCGTGCGCTGGAAAAAGCTCACGACCACGCACCGACCGGCGCGAGCGCCGAGGCGAGCGAGCCGCAGAGGACCGCGGCGCAACGGGCGCCCGCCGATACGAGCCTCGTGAATGCGCCGCCGGACCGTGAGGTGGCGGGCGAGGGGATCGGTTTGTCCATCGTCAAGCGACTGTGCGACATGCTGGACGCAACCATCGACATGACCTCTGAAGCCGGTGTCGGTACCAAGTTCCGGATTTTGTTCCCTCGCAAATACGCGGACTGACAAGTGCAACTGGACCCATGAATTTCTCCAACTGGCACTAGGCCCGTACTCTCCAGGAACGCATAGTCACCCAAAGTACGTCGTTACTGTGGCAAGGTATTCGACGTCGCACCCGTTATCGATCCCTGCGGACCTGTCGTGTCGCGCTACCGCAAGATGTTTCCATTTCGACCCTACGAGGAGGGCGTTGGCACTCGATGCGACCGGCCTCAAAGAGGCCCTGTTCAGGACCACCAATCCTGGACTCCCCACATTTCCCATCAATTTACCATTTCATTCATGCGCGGGTACGGCGGGAACACCCCCATGCCGCTGCCGAACGGCGCCGTTTACTATGTATTCAGCGATGCCTACGAATTCCCGATCGACGCTGCAATCAAGCAAATCGATACGCCTGCGAAATACTGCCGTAGCAAATCGGCATATATACCGATCAAATCGTTATTACGGGAGGCGCACATCGTGTGCGAAAATCATTCCGCGGGGCGTCCGCGTTGTATTTTTTGGTGGTGTATCCATGGCTTCGATCGGCACTGAACATGTACTAGCAGTACATCACTGGAACGAAAAGGTATTCAGTTTCAAGACGACCCGCGATCCCGCTTTTCGCTTCGAGAACGGCCACTTCGTGATGCTGGGCATGCCGGTAGGCGGTAAGCCGCTGATGCGGGCCTACAGCATCGCGAGTGCGAATCACGAAGAGGGCCTGGAGTTTCTCAGCATCAAGGTCCCGGACGGCCCGCTCACCTCTCGCCTGCAAAACATCAAGCCGGGCGATGAAATTTGCGTCAGCCGCAAACCCACGGGGACTTTGCTGCTGCGCGATCTGAAACCTGGGAAGCGCGTGTATCTGTTGAGTTCCGGCACGGGCCTGGCGCCGTTCATGAGCTTGATCAAAGACCCGGAACTCTATGAACGCTTCGAGAAAGTCATCTTGGTACATGCCGTGCGCTATCGAAGCGAACTCGCCTATCGAGACTATATCGAATGGGAACTCACGCACCATGAGTACTTGGGCGAGCAGGTGCGCAACCAGCTCATCTATGTACCCACCGTTACGCGACAGCGGTTTCGCCATGAGGGGCGCGTCACCACCCTGATCGAAACCGGTAAATTGTTCGAGAGCATCGGCCTTCCGCCGCTGGATCCTGCGGTCGATCGCGCAATGATTTGCGGAAGTCCGGCGATGCTCACGGAATTGTCGGCACTACTGGTGTCGCGCGGATTCCAGCCATCCTCTCATGTCGGAGACCCAGGAGACTTCGTGATAGAGCGCTCCTTCGTTGATCGTTGACTCGGGACTTTGGCGTTGAGCGCTGGCCTTCGCTGGTCGGCGGGAGCGGCGGCGGATTGGGCTGCTGAATCGCACGTTGCGCTAGCACACCTGCTGCACGCAGGATAACCTTCACCCACCGGAAACACTGTGCATACCGCCAATGCCGGAATGTTACGAATTGAAGCACAAAAGGGGGTCTCATGAAAACATGCTCAACATGGTTCGCGGTGCTGTCGATATTGGCTGCCGTCGGCATAGCCAATGCTCAGGAAGCGGTGCTGGGGGTTGCCGATCCGGATTCTCTGTTCACCAGTCCGGATCCGCATTTGAACGTGAATAAGCAGGCTGCCTACCACATCATGAAGGACCTCCTGGAAGCGAATCACTGGGAGTTGGCGGGCAAGTGGCTGACCTCGGAATACCACCAGCACAACCCTCTGGTGGCCTCGGGGCGCGACCCGGTGGTGAAATTTTTCACCTCCGTGCGCAAGCCGTCGCCCGTCCCGGAGCACATGAAGACCCAGATTGTCGCGGTGATCGCAGAGGGTGACTTGGTGGTCGTCGTAACGCCCCGTGAATTGCCGAATCCTAGGGATCCGACGACGAGGTACACGACCTCATGGTTCGACATGTGGCGCTTTAAGAACGGCAAAGCGAATGAGCACTGGGATGGAGCGACGATCCCAGCCCCTGTATCCACCATGGCTAATTAGATCGGCGGGCTGCGCAAACTCGCACGACTGCGCTTGTTCACGAACCGCGCAATCGGTCCGTACTGCGTCAGCGAGTGGGTCTGTTTCAAAGGGTTCGACGAGAATCTATATTCAACGTATATCTTGCCAGTCTTTTCGGCAATATCGAGAGGAATGCGGTCGGTAACCTGGCGCTCGGGGGTCTGCATATCGATATGGGATGGTCATAGACGCGGAACATATTGAGGCCGGCGTAATAACACATGAGCATTACAATTCAAGAAGTCGCCTTGAAGGGTTTTAGCGTCGCGCTCGGCGACGATTCCATCCACGGCCGAATCTCATTGGAAGGCAGCAAGGGGGAAATGATCCTGCTGACGTGCCCGATGGATGATTTGGTGGCGATGGCCCAGGCGTTCGCCCAGACGGCCCTTGCCGATCTGGTTAGGCTGGGCAAGGCAACAGACGCCGCCGGTGCGTTGCTACATCGCAGGACGGCCACGGCTGAGGACCATGTGGCCGCACGCATTCAGGTGGTCGGAGAGGGCGCGGCTCACGTGCTGGTAGTAAACACGCTCGAGGACAAGCAATTGCGAATCCTACTCATGCCCGCGCAGCGGGATGCCGTGCTGCAGGCGTTGGTCTGAGAAACGGGATTACCACGTGAGGGCGGCGGTTGCGCGCATGGCACCTGCAAGCGACAGATGTTGGCGATCGACATAATAGACGGCATCACCATCCACAATTTTGCAGGTCTGGGAATCGCACAGACCATCTTTCAGATTGTATGACGATACGCCTTCGCCACCCATCGCCTGTTCGAGAATGATTTTATCTACATCGGAGTCCTTGATGGTGGCTTCATGGCGATCAACGCCTAGTTTGGGATTCATCTTCGTGTTTGAGAAGAGTGCCCCTAATGCATGCCTGCCCGGAATGAGTTGCGCGAACTCACTTCGTACCGGGTCAACAGGTAAGAACGGCGCGTCCAGCAAGATCACAATTTGCTTGCCGCTGCGCCGCAGCGCGTGAATCGTTTCTGTCAGGCCAAATAAGAAATTCTCCCGGTTGTGCTCTGCCGAAATATTCGCCCCATTCTGGCCCGGGCGTTGATAACTGCCCTCGTAAAACGGTATCGACCAGAAAGCGCCCAACAGGACCGTTTTAATCGAATCGTCCCTTGCGATTGCTGCGAGAACATTCTGGTTGAACGTCAAGCATTCCTGGAAATGTCGCGGATGATTCTGCATGTACCGGGAAACACCCGCGAGGGGTGGGCACGACGACTTCGTCCATTGCACGAAACCACGACCGCTGGCCTGTGATCGACTACGAATGGCCGCCGCGACCGCCGCCGCATGACTATCACCGATTATTGCCACCGCAGTCGATGATCCATGCAGCTCGTGGCATGTAGCACTGGTGGGCAACCGGCTTTTTCCGTACCCGACAAGGCACTCATCCGAGGCGAGCCTTTTAACATCAGATTCCACCGCCGCAAGCGATGCGCCGAAACGCGCTGGAAATCCGCCGCCGGCAAGGACTGCTGCGGCGAAGGCCATGAAGATCATCGACCCTATGAGATAGCGAAGGAGCAGGGGGGCAGGAGACGTCTTTGATCGGCGAAACCGCGATTCGACGGTGCGGTACGTCAATACGGCAAGCACCAGCGAAAGAGCGCACAGAGATAATGCGGTGGCAATCGGAATGTCTCGATCAGCGAAGGTCCTTGCAAAACTTAGAACCGGCCAGTGCCACAGGTACCACGAATAGGAAACAAGCCCGATACCCACCATCGGCTTGCTCGAAAGAAAGCGATTCACCCAGCCTTCACGACAGTAAATGAGGAGGACTGCTCCGAGGACGGGAAATAGCGCTGCAGCACCGGGAAACGGCGTGGTTTTCGTGAATGCCATGACGGGATAGAGGATGAGCGCCGCAGCTAGGATGCCTAGCGCGTTTAAAACGAACCGCGGCGGTGCAGTTCGGCCTCGATTCTCAAACAGGAACAAAAGAATGCCGGCCCCTAATTCCCACGCGCGGGTGGGGAGCAGATAGAAGGCTAGGGACGGATAGTATTTTGTGGCCCAAATCGAAAGAAAAAACGAGGCCAGTACGATGACACCGATGACGGTTGCCTGGGCCGACGACGCGCGACGGCGAATGGCGATCAGCAGGATGGGGAAGAATATATAGAACTGCTCTTCCACGCCCAACGACCAGGTCATTAGCAGCGGATTGAGCTCTGTGCTCGACGCGAAATAGTCCGCGGTTCTGGCAAAAACAATGTTTGACACCGAAAATACTGTGGCAGCGCAATTGCCGGCGAAGGACTTGAGTTCGCGGGGTGCAAGAAAGGCGACAGCTACCAGACTGCTAAAGCCGAGAACGGTAAACAAAGGCGGCAGGATGCGTTTCGCCCGGCGTGCGTAAAATCGGGAGAAAGTGAAGGTGCCTGCGGCCATCTCCTTAAGCAACATGGTGCCGATGAGATAGCCGGATATCACGAAGAAAATATCTACACCGACGAAACCGCCGCGAAGAAACGGAACACCTGCGTGAAACAATACGACGACAATGATTGAAACGGCGCGAAGACCGTCAATGTCTCGACGGTAGGCAATGTGTGCTCCCGAGAGTGCTGTTGCCGGAGACGCCGGCGTGGCGCTATGTGAGATGTTTTCTACTCCCTGAGTGTCGTCCCCGATTGCGGACGGCCCACGATAGGTGAACCTTCGGTGGCTCGGCTAGATAGGCTGGGTCATTCGTCGACGCAGTGTATCCGCCAGGCGCAGCGCCAGCGCAACAAGGGTGAAGGTGGGATTCGGGTAGCCCCCGGTGGTAAATACCGAGCTTCCGGCAATGTATAAATTCTCGACCGAGTGAATTCGGCAATCTGCATTGACCACTCCGCGGCGCGGATCCGAGGACATACGGGTCGAACCCATGTGATGGGGACCACCGATAATCCCGGCCTCCCATCCCTCCGCTGGATCGATAACCTCGCCGAGGCCGCGTTCGCGAAGGTCGCGGTCGAATATATTCAGCCAGCCGACGATACTGGCGGTATCGCTTGATCGGACGCGCCATTCGAGCCGTGTTTCCGGCATGCCAAGAGCGTCGACTTGACCGGATCGTGTCACCCTGTTCGCCGCGTCAGGCGCTTGTTCCGCTCGAAAATACAACGCCGCCAAGCGCTCATAACTGCCCTGCTGACCGGCACGGTCAATCGCCATCCGCGCCAGCCGCGAAGTGTGAAGCCTCTGCGGCAGAGTGTAGGCGTGATCCGCAAGGTTCTTCAAACGCTCCACTAGAGGCTTCAGGCGCCCGGTGCGAAACTTCTTATACATTCGAACCGGCCCGAATGTAATCGATGGCGGCCAGCCGACGAACGGCGTGCCGAAGTAGTATCGTGGCGGCTCCAGTGCTATCGACGTACCCAGCAGTTTGTAGTGCTTCCGGGCCGCCTCAGTCGGGGCGATAAGGCCGCGCATTTCAGCGGAGCCGTAGAAGGCTTTTCGATAAAACGCCGAGTTCCTTGTTTGTGCGTCCATCAGGATATGGCCTGCCGGAACGTGCAAATGTTCCATAAAGTAGCGCCCGACCGTATCAAATTCATTTCCCAGCCCTTCGGATTGGTCGAGTTGTGAAGCGAGCAGTAATCGTGCATTTTCAATGCCGCCGGTCGCCAGCACGACTGCTCTAGGTCGTACGGTCAGCGTGCGGCCCGTCAGAGTCGAGACCGTCAAAGCACCCGCTCTACGGGAGCCGGGGTCTAAACGAATAGACGTGAGATTGGCGTGGATCAGTGTAGTGACGTTGCCGGCTTGGATGATTCGTTTACGGTAGAGGTCTGCAAAGTTGGTCTGCGGGCTGAATTGAAAAACAATGTTCTCGAAATTGCTGTCCTGCAACGGCAACGGCATCGGCATGCGATCTTGCCAGGCGTCGAGATCGAAGCGCGGCCCGCTCAATTCAAAAAGTCGTGCAGCATCCGCTTCGTAAGGTTGCAGCGCCTCGGGTCCGATGGGCCATCCGCTGCCCTCAAGCCACTCGTGACGCGCAAAATCGACGGCCTCCAGCGGACGACACCAGCCGCCCCAACGATTACTACTGCCGCCGAACAGCCGCCATCTGCATGCGTCGAGACGGAAATAATCCTGACCGATGATCTCCCCTCGGTATAGTCTCTGAGTCGCTCGCTCCAGATTAAAGCCGCCGCTCTCGAGCAGCAGCAAGGACAGACCGGAGTCACGCAACCGATCGATAATGGCGATCCCCGCGGGGCCGGCGCCCACCACGCACACGTCGCAGTCGAAACGCCTGTCCTCGCTTACCGACCGGGCATCGATTAGCACCCTTGGCCTCCTTGTTTTATGTCAAATCCATCTCAAGGCGCGGATTCATTATAAGCGCGCATTGTTCGGCCGCGCTCGCAATGCCAGATAGGCGAGCACGAAGGCAGTAATGCATTCGCCGGCGACTCGCGAAACAGACACACCAGTGCCCCCGTATTTGCCGGCCAGAACGACGATCATTGCTATGTTGAACACGTTGCCGACGACGAACGCGATAACCAACAAACGCTCGTTCTTTGTAGGCAGGAGAACGTATGAGCCGACTGCATGGGTAAAGGCGGCAAATGGCAGGGCAAAAACCATAATACGCATCATCTCTATCGAGGGTGCGAACCTGGCGCCGAATGCCAAAGGGATGATATACGGGGCAAGTATCAGTCCGCCTATGCAAGCGCAGACCCCGTATCCCATTTCAAAGGCGATTCCCTTACGTATCAGATGATGTGCCTCACCCGGTACGTGCTTGGATCGGTGGGTGATCGTGGGCATTAAAACCTGTGCGGCCGGCTGCAGAAATGCGAGCGCGAAGGAAATGAGTTTTTCAACGGAGCCGAAGTACCCCACTTGTTCCGGCGTCGATATTACGCTGAGCAGGTAAGTCGATCCAGAAGTCATCAGCATGGCATTGACGCCCTGCAGGAATATCGTACTTGCGGATTTTATTTCTTCAATGCCGCCACGGATCGACAGTGCTACAGGCCGTACTATCCTCAGCGCAACGACGTAGGCACATGCTGCCGAAATGCAGCTCGCGGCCAGCACGGAGAGCAGCGCGTTGATTCCATCGCCTGAGTTCCTGACGAAAATGAAGATGAAGGCAACATTCAGCGGATACGCCATGGCTTCGAAGATCAGCGATAGTCGGAATCTGCGCAGCCCCTGATAGAACCAGCCTAGATTCATCGAATTCATGAAGCCCAGCAGGGTGGCGACCACGCCAAACCAGGGATCGGAACGAAGTGCAGGTGAGAGTAGTGTTCCGAATATGCCGATCAACACTCCGGCCGGCGCAAGAATCAATCGCGCGGAAAGTTGCCGCGACACAATCTGTGCATGCGAAGCCGGATCGGCAGCGTATGCCAACGAGCGCGACCCCGTGGATGAAAACCCAAAATTTACAACTATCCACACCAGGGCCATTAACGACATCGCAGTAAGCACGGTACCGTAGCTGGTCGGGCCAAGGACTCGTCCGTAATAGGGTATAAGAACGATGACGCTCAAATACCTAAGTGCGTACGCGCTGTAGACGTAGGCGGCATCCTTCTTGAGATTTTGCGCGTTCATCAATACGTTCAATGGTACTTGTACTGCAGCATCGGTTGGGGTTGTTCGGGACCCATCTTGGTGTCGATCGACTCTTGTAAAAATGACAAAAAAGCAGCTTGTATCAGCGCCGCACGTTCGACGACCCGCATCCTCCACCGTTCGCCGACCACTCGGCAGCTCACAATGTCCCGCCCGTCAAGTGCGCGGGAATCTCAGGCGTAGGAAGAGGAAATCTCCGCCCGAGTGTGCCTGATTTCTGCTAAACAGTAGGGGTGAACAACTGCAATACGCGTCTGCGACCTAAGTTAGAGATTATTGAACAGCGGGTCCGCAAATTAGCACCGCCGTGCGCTGCGCGCCAACGTGGGGAGACCGGTCGTACCACACCGCGCGATTCGCTGTTGGCGCTCTTGGCGCTCGTTTCTACCCTGATGTCGCCGCGACAAAGCGCCGCACAGGCGATCGGCTTTGCCCCGCCCCAGGACTCGACCAACCCTCATGCGGTCGCGAATCTCGAACGAGGCGACAACCTGGATTTTTTCGTGGCTGACAAATATTCTGTTGACGATAATCTTTTTCGGCTGCCCGCGTCCCCTTCGTATCTAATCACCTACGTCGGTCCGAACTCGTCGCGCGAGGATCATATTAACATCGTTTCAGCGGGTGCAGATGCACAGAAAACTTGGAACAGGCAGATCTTTGTTCTGGATTTGCAGGTGGACAATAATCGCTACGCGAGAAATCGCGACCTCAATGCGACTACGGGGAACGGCTCTTTTCTTTGGAACTGGCAGGCGGGGTCATATTGGGCGGGTCAGGCGGGTGTTACGTATAATCGGTTCATCCCCAATTTTCAGAACACTCTTTTTTACGGCCACGACACTATCAGCAGCCGCCAATCGTTCGGCAAGGCGACTTTTCAGGGCGGCCCTCACTGGACCTTTTCCGGCGGTGTCAGCGAGACCGATTCGTCGCATAGCAATACCGCGCTGCGGCCAGACGACTTTCGCAGCAAATCCGAATCTCTGGGCGTGCACTATTTTACCCTCGCCGAGGGGTCAGTTGGGTGGGACTATATTCATAGCGAGGGCAGCTTCGCATCCGACGGGGTGCTCAATTCCGTTGCCTATGATCGAGATTTTAGTAATAACTCGGCGCGTTTCTCTGCGAAATACACCCTTACCGGCAACACGGTATTCAATGCCAGTGCCGGATACTTGAATCATAAAAATTCAAGGTCCGACATTGGTGCATTTTCCGGGGACGTTTGGCGCGTATCGCTCGATTGGCATGCACTGACCAAGGTGCAGATAATATTCTCGGGATGGAGAGATCTGTACGCTTATCTTGACGCGCAATCTGCGTTCTTCGTCTCCAAGGGATTTAGTGTGGCTCCGACGTGGACACCTCGGGACAAGATCATGTTGACGCTGCTGGCGTCCCGCGAGACGCATGATTTTCTGGGTGCCGGAGACGGCGCACCCGACGTGATTCCGCAATTCGACGCGCGCCGAGATACACTTACGTCGGAACAGCTCTCGGTTGCGTATGCTCCGAGAAAGGCACTAAATCTGAAGCTTTCAGTTCAACACCAGCAGCGGAGCTCCAATATTGAGCGATTTGTCTACGATGACAATCTTTTTGCAGCGGACCTGACCTTCACTTTCTAAAAGCACCCGCTGGACTATCACCACCGTATGCCGCTGCGACCGTCATGAATTGGATTCGCTGCTTCTGCTGTGCGTTTTGCTTCTTTTCTTCAATGCCGGTGCCGGCGAACGAGCCGCTGAGAGCTGCTGATAACGGTTGCGCGATTGCGCCGCAAGTTCCCAATGTTCCACGAGGCATCCGAACCATAGGGCCCGGCGGGAGCTCAGACGACACGAGCCGCATCCAGGATGCGCTCAATCACCTACAGCCCGGCGATGCCTTGGCGTTTTTACCGGGCATCTATGAGATCGGGAAGCATCTGACCGTGGGCATTTCGGGCGTTACGCTGTTCGGCACTGGCGCCACTCTCCACGCGACGAACCGCAGCGACGGTGCCCTGGTGATCCAGGGCGACAACGTCGCGGTGTACGGATTTACGATCACGCAAGACAGCCTCGGGCGTTTGGGCACGCCATGGGCCGGTGGGATTTCAATATATGACGATCGGGGCGGCGGCCGAAGGCGAGTGCAAGGGGTCACAATACAAAATAATGTCGTCAACAATTCGTCGGCGGCGGGCATTTTTTTATATAAAGCCAGCAAGTTCACGGTGGCAAACAATCGTGTCTACAGGAGTTGGGCCGACGGGATCCATATGACCGCTGGATCCCGCGGCGGACGCGTGATCCATAATGCCGTAGTGCAGACGGGCGACGACATGATTGCCGTCGTATCGTATGCCGGCGCTCGAGGCAATGCACCGGCAGCCCTCAGGTACAAAAACTTGCCTGACCGCGCGGATGAATTGGATCGGAACATATATATCGCAGAGAATGACGTGTCCGATCAATATTGGGGGCGCGGCATCACGGTCGTGGGCGGATCGGATGTCACGATTGAACGCAATAGAATATCAAGGACCGCCACCGGTGCTGGGATATATATAGCGCGGGAGACTTCGTACGCCAGCTTTGGTGTTCACAACATCTTGATCGCCGGAAATGCCATCAGCCAAGTTCAAACGAATGCCCCCACGTACATGCCGCCTGGCTTCAATCCTTCACTGACGCATCATGGTGCGATCGAAATTCTCGCGCAGATGACCGAGGACGAGCTCAGCGATCCGGTTTTCAGGGAGGCATTTTCTGTGTCCGACATCGCTTTGGCCGGCAACCACGTCCAGGAAGCCCGCTTTGCGGGTATCACGCTCAAGTCGTCTTCCGCGGGCAACCCGATTTCCAGGGTGATGATCGACCAGAACAGTTTGGTAAAGGTTGGAAGCAATCATGTCATCGCCGACTATTCTGGCTACACGCCGCTCAGTGTTTCCTGCACTGACAACAGTCTTGACGGTGAGAAGTTTGCCTCGCAATGCGATAAATCGGTACCCGCCATTTCCGGCCAATATTCTGTCAGCGGCGCCTCGCTAACCTGCAGCGCCGGCGAGATTACGGGTGCGGACGTGCGTCTAAGGTGACAAAATCCGGTCGGTGACCTCCGACCAGCTGGGCGGAGGTCGGCTCGAGAACCGGCCGAGTGAACGGGCCGCCTGCATGGCCTGTTGAATCGACGTCCCATTGCCGGGGAGATAGCCAAACCGTCCATAGCGGTCGCCGGCTACCGCGATTGGACAGACGGCGGGTAGCCCATAGGCCTCATATTGCAGAAGCTTCATCGAAGTATCGACCAGGTAGGCCGACACTTTATCCCCGTCGTACGGTGCGATGCCGACGTCAGCATATTCAATGAAGGCTACGGTTTCCTCGAACGGCATCTCGCCGTAAAGACGTATATTGGGCGCGGATAGTCCCGACGCATTCTTGCCTCCGCCGATTATGTGAAAGGTTAGTTCGGGAAACGCGGGAGCAGCTGATTCAAAGAAGCTGCGATCAAACAACATGGAGCCGATGCTCACCACATTGATGCCCCCTGCGAACGGGGATGGTCGCTCATTTCTGGCGGGCATCTCGTCCATTCCCTGCGCGATGACGCGCAAGCGACTTCCTGGCGGAAAGTCCGGCGCCAACAGCGGCGATGGAATTCGTATGACATCAAACGCTTTTGCAGCATGCTGAAGTTCCTCTTTCAGATATGCCGAGCAACCGATGGTGTCGAGCGAATCCGAGCACAAATAAACTACTCTGGCCCCAGGATTCAGCCGTTTAACCAGGTCAAATGCGATTAGCGGTAGGCCGGACTCGATGCCTACAACGGTCGCTTCACGTATCCACTGCATTAGTGCCTGGGGAAACAAATGCCGGTAAATGTCGAACCCGGCTCGCTCGAGCCACGCCAGCCACGAGTGCCGGAGATTGACCGGGTGCAGTAGGCTGCGCCATAGATAGCAGTCGACATTTTGATAGCGTTCAATGCCATTCGCCCGTGACCAAAGCGACGCTCTGGGATCCCCGGTGATGATCGATAAGGCGCTAAATCCGATTGAAAAAAATCTTGTCGGACCGCGCTTCGCTAATTCCCTCGCTATGAAGTGTATGTTGGCTTTACGTTTACTGCGGAAATCGTGTCCCGAGATGAGCAGAAAAGACCTGCTTGTATGATCGCTATTATGCGCGTTGCAGTTTTGCATATTAGTTTAGGGACTCGCCGATTCACTGTGCAGGAGCTCCTGCAGGGTGTCGGCCGCGCGTCCCCAAGTAAAGAGCTTTACCCTATCGTAGCCCGCTTCGCGCATATGGCTGCGCAGGTCGCTCGAGGACAGAATTCGGACCAACTGTTGAGCGATATCGGAGGGACTTTCCGGATCGCAGTATGCCGCGGCCTCTCCGCACACTTCCGGTATTGCTCCTCGTCTGGAGACCAGGACTGGGCAGCCACAGTGCATTGCTTCCAAGGGCGGCAATCCGAATCCTTCGTAGAAGGAGGGAAATACGAAACAATCGGCATTCTCATACAGTGCACGCAGTTCCTCGTTCGACACGTATCCGGCCAGCACCAAATTATCTGCCTGTAACGGAGCACCGGCGAAAACGCGGCTGTTGCTTCCCCCCGCGGCGACCACTTTGACGCGCATGCCGACTAGTGATTCGGCCGCTTTGACTATTGCGCTAAAATTCTTGTTCAGGGTGCGGCTGCCGACCGCCAAGACATAGCGCTGCCCGACGAGATTTAGGCGGCTCAAAATTCCGGCGTCGGAGGCTGATCGGAGAATATGTTCGCCGCTTTCGTAGATGACCTCAATTCCACGACTGCGCACTCCAAAGAAGCGCATCAGTTCGGCGGCAGAGAACTTGGAAACGGTCGCGATTACCGATGCATTGCGTATCAATTCCGCAGTCAAGAATCTATACCAGGTACGGTAAGGCAGGCTGAAGTGCGACGGATTTACCAGGAAACTGGCGTCATGCACGACTGCCAGTTGTTGCTTCTTGAATAGGGGCGCAGAGTTGCACATATTGAGAAGCATCTGGTCGCGACAATGGCGCGGAAGGTCCAACTGTTCCCACAAATGTCCGGTGTGCCGGCCGATGGGTTCCGGCGGAATCGTCCAATCGGTTGGTAAAGTCGCGTTGGATGACGCAGGGACGAGCAATCGCACATCGCGAGTGTTTCCCTGCCGTTTCAGC
Source organism: Gammaproteobacteria bacterium (assembly GCA_040002315.1). Classification (GTDB taxonomy): domain Bacteria; phylum Pseudomonadota; class Gammaproteobacteria; order Steroidobacterales; family Steroidobacteraceae; genus Bog-1198. The sequence continues at coordinate 75,420 of JBDUEQ010000035.1, read as the reverse complement.
CATACCCCAAGCAATTCTGCGGCGAAGCGATCGATGCCTGTCGGCTGTCGAGTGAGAAAGCGGCCGTTTATCGCAACGGGGAAATTCAAGTGACCGTCTGAGGTGTTGTGATCGCGTGTTGTTTGGTAGGGCGAGATAGCAGAAGCGCGATTCCAATGCCAATGGCCCAGGTAAACGCGCGTTGTGTGCCTAAATACGGATATCGAAATACCTCCAGGAAAGCCAGAAAGAACATCGGGTATAGGAGGACTCCTAACAAGGTACCGGCTCGATACGCACGAAATAGGATGCCGCCCGCTATTCCAACGACGGCGAAATATGCAATTCCCAATGGCAGCCCCATGTCACAGATGACGGAAAAATTGCCGGATGGATTGTTGAATTCGGGATCTCCGAATTTCGCGAGGTAATAGTTGTATGAATCTGCGCCAATTTTGCCGTTTGGATTGAGGTAGGCCGAAAATTTGTCCCCCATTAGGGGAATTTTATGCAGCCAAGCCGCGGTATATTCAAAACTATAAGTAGGCCAGTGGAAAGTTTGCAGAAGGCCGGCGCCGTTGTTCAGGGAGGTTATGTAGTAAGTGGCAATACGGCCGATCGCAAACTCCCAGAAACCCGATCGACCGTGGTAGGCGGAGGCGGTCCACGACCTTACCGATTCTGCCAGGCCGAAGTAGAGAATGAGCAGCGGGATTGCAAAGAACGGCCCTCCCCACGAAAGACCGCGCACCAGTCGATTTCGTGAGGTGGTCAGCCTCGTCGCGCCCGCCAATCCGAATGGCAGAATCGCTTCGATCAGCGCCAACCGCTCAGACCAGGCATAGACTCTAAGGGCCGTGAGGGCCAGCAAGCCGATGCATAGGAGATGCATGAGGGGGCGCACGCGCAGACGTAAACTCAATACCCTGTAGGCATATATCGAGAAGAAGACGGGCGCGACATTCTCAAAGGAGGTCAGCCCGGCGGTGATCTCCAGGTTTTGCCGGTTCGGTCGATAGGCCCCTGTAAAGGTGTGGAATAGCAATACCGGATCGGCCAGCAAGGATCTAAAAAAGTACAGGTAGGCTGCGAGTGCGGTGAAGCCGAGGAGGAGCGCGGCTTTATCCCAGGAACGACTGGCATCGACGGGAGGGATTCGCGACTGGATACTAATCTGCGCGCCGATCCAGCAGCTGACGCTGGTGACAAGCAGCAACGCAATCGCCAGAAGTACATATTGATCGGTAAAGAACCAAACCCCCCTTATTTGCAGCCCGGCCAATTCCGAATGCCCGACGTACGTTACCAACAATAGAATCGGAATCAGAAAGCCCAAATTGAGGCCGGCCGGGGACGCCCACCAAGGGAGTTCTCGATCGGCGTGATGCGCGGCGTTTTGACGCTTCATCGGTACGTATCCGCCGGCGAGTGCAACACTCAGCCTGACATAACCGCGCCAACAAATTGCGTTGGGGAGGGTTCGAATAACGATTTGACCTTTTGAACGTCGGCAACACGGGTGATGTCGCGGCGGACCGACAGCAGACACGCCCCGGTGCGGGCGGCCACCAATTGCGCGTCCGCGAATTCGAGAATTGGCGGCGTATCAATGATGACGATGTCGAACTCAGCCGGCGCAGTCTCAACGAGGTAGGAGAATCCCACACGATTAAGCAGCTCTTGCGGATTGGGTGGAAGCGCTCCGGCACACAGGACATATAGATTGCCCAACAATGGGGTGGGGGCAAGCACATCGGCTGCCGAACATCGTCCCGTCAATAAACCCGACAGGCCGAAGCCGGATTCTATGCCGAACAATGCGTGCTGGTTGGGACGGCGAAAATTGGCGTCGATCAACAAGGTACGCTCGCCCGCTTGTGCGAAGACGATCGCCAGATTTGCTGCCAGGACGCTCGCGCCTTCCCCGGCGCGGCTCGATGTTATTGCGAGACATCGGCTGCCTTCACCCAGCCAACGAAGCGTCAGCTGCGTCCGCAACGTGCGAAATGCTTCACTGCGTGCGCCGAACGGATGTTCTGCCGCCACTAGTGCCGAACTAAAATTCGATGAATCGCGCCGAGAAATGGGATATTCGTACTGCCTGGCCAATACCTCTTGAACATCGGCCTCGGTGGCTAAGCCGAGCGCAATGGCAGTCTCGCCAAAGCGCAGCTTGGTGCGTCCCTGCGCGGCCACGATCGCGGTAATTTCCTTTTCATTGAGCTTTCCCGCACCCAGCAACTGCTGCCCGAGCAAAGCGGGGTTCGTTCCAGTAGACGGAGGGACGGCCTTACGGTGAGAACTGACGGGTTTCATGGACTAGGCCCTTTGGGGCTTAATTAGGAACCGTCTCTTCATCGTTGCGGAGCCTCTCCAAGACCTCTGCTTGTAATCATGGCGCGGAATTTCAGACAGAAGCGCGACGCCGGTCATATCCATCAGCGCATCGCCGGCCCGAATTCTTTGGTCGCCACGCTCTACCGAAATGACTATGGCCAACCCCAGAATGATTCCAACCACGAACGATATCAGTGCATTTAAAAAGATCTTAGGTTTCGCGGGAAATAGGGGCGCAACCGCGGAGTTCAGGATTGCAATATTGCTCTGATCCAGCTGGCTCTCGAGATGAACCTGGCTTGCGCGCTGAAGTCCGGCATCGTAAGCCTGCTGCGCGCTATCTACATCGCGGCGCATGATATCGAGTTTATCTTTCGCATGCTTTAACTGCAAAACGCGATCGCGTTGCTGGTCCAGCGCATGTTGAATCTCTGCCTGCTGCCGAGAGCTGAGTTCGGCGGACTGGCGAATCGTGCCGGCCGCCGTAGCAATCTGGGCTGCGAGTTTGCGCTGCAGCGCCTTGACCATGGCATCCGCACTGACATATTCCGGATGGTTGTTGCCAAACCGTGCCGCGGTCTCGGCTAATTTGCCTTGAGCGCGCACGAGATCGGCCTTCAGGTTTTGAAGCAATACGTTGGAAGAAAGATCGGGCATCTCGTCGAGTTTGTCCAGCTGGGTGGCGCGGGTCATCTGCTTCAGTTTGTTTTGCGTCTCGTACATCGTCGATTGAGCGGCAATTAATTGTGTCGATAGCTCGGCCAGGCGGGTATTCTCTATGTCTATTTGATCGTTTGTTCCGACAACGCCGGAATTTCGCTGGAAGTCGGACATTTTGGTCTGTGCGGCTTCCAGCGAGGATCGCAATGATTTCAACTGCTGCGCGAACCACTCACCTTGCCGGCGCGCCGGATCGGCTTTCAATTCCAGACTGGTTTGTATGTAGGCATCCGCAAACGCGTTGGCGAGGGTGGCCGACAGTTCCGAGTCGAACGCGCCCACATCGATATTGATCACGTGGCTGTCGTGCGACGGGGTGACGTAGACCTTGTTGAGCAGGTAATCGGCGACCCAATCGTCGATCGGGCCTTTGCCGTTGGTAGCACTTTCGTATTTTTGCTTGTAGGTCGGATTCGAACTCAGGTGCAGCCTGCGGACGACTTTCAATGCCACGCTGTGGCTTGAGATGATGTCCACCTGCGTGGCGATGGTGCTCGGCAACATTTCTGGCGATTGCGGGAGCCCAGAGACCGGGTCCGTGGATTTCGAATCGACCACGACGCTGGCTTCGGAAATGTAGGTCTTTGGCCATAGCAGACTGGCCACGATCACAATGGTCACGGTTGCCAGCAGGACGGCGCCAAATAAGCGCTTCCTGCCCAATAGGCTTTCGATCAGCTGTTTTGCGGACATTCAGAGCACCTCGGGGGATTTAGCCTCAAAACCAGCCTTCATTGATCAACAGCACATCGTCGGGTTTAAGCAGGTCACGGCCCTTGATCGATATCTCACGGATTTTTCCATCTGCCTCCCGCCGTTTCACCTTCATCCAATGCTCGGATCCCTTCGGCGTCAGGCCGCCGCCGGCGGATATCGCCTGCGTGACCGTCATATTGCGCTCCAGCTTGTACGGGCCAGGCTTCTGAACTTGGCCATACACATAGAATATTGGCGCACCGGGAACGAAGATCGTGTCGCCGCCGGACACCGGCAAGTTCTGGCTCACATCGCCCTGGAACAAAGCATGTAAATCGATGACGACTTTCGTCCCATCGTGGCGTATGAGGGTCGCCTCGTCGCCCGAAAGCGCATTGGGAGAGCCTCCTGGTACGCTTGTCACCAACCCTCCAGCTTGAGCGATCAAGTCGAGCACTTTGTTGGACGTGCTAAGAGCGTACTGTCCGGGTTTTGACACCTGACCCAGCACCGATACTTTTTGGCTCTGGTAGTCGGTGACCAGCACCGAAACCTGAGGCTGTCGGACGAATCCCCCGTCGTTTAATCGGGCGATCAGCGTCTCCTCCAGATTTCGAGTCGATAGCCCCGCCGCATGAATAACGCCGAGCAGGGGGAACGTAATGTTGCCGGACTTGCTGACGCGCACATCGACTGATAGTTCGGGATGATCGAAAACGTTGATCCTCACCAAATCGTCCGAGCCGAGTATGTAGTCCGTTCCTTGCGCATTCACCCGAGGGGTGCAAATGCAGTGCCCAAACAGCAGCAGCAGCAAGGCCAGGGCAGATAATATGTTTCGATTTTTCATATTTACTCGGCTTTCCAACGATGTTTCGTGTCTGATTGTTGTAGAACTCGGAGCCTGCGATAGTAACAACATTGAGACACCCGGGTGGCGTGTCCAAGGCGCCTTTGTGCGGCTTCAGCTACAATATGGTAATGCCAACCGTAGTCGTTTATCGCAGTTTCCTCCTGCCTCGCTCCGAGACCTTCATCAAGGCGCAGGTCAATTCCTATCAGCGCTGGCGCGCGATTTTGCTGGGGAGACGGCTGTCCCATGAGCTTTCGCTGGAGGGCCTGGATGTCAGGACACTGGAGGGGGAGAACCCGAGCAAGCTGATGCGTGCGCTGCTGCGATTGAGGCTCGCCTTCGGAAATTCTCCCGATGTTTCCTCCCTCGCCCGAGAAAGCGTGGACCTGCTGCACGCTCACTTCGGTCTCGACGGAATCGAGGCCGCCCCGATTGCACGCGCGCTCGGAATTCCACTGATCATCACCCTTCATGGATACGACATTAATATCCACGCTCAATGGTGGCATCAGGGCAAGGGCGGATGGCTGATGCGGCGTTACCCAGAAAGATTGATTCGACTGGCTCAAGGCGACGACGTCCATTTCGTTGCCGTATCGGACGCCATCAAGCAGCGGGCGATTGCCTTCGGAATTCCGGAGCAGAAACTCACCGTGAAATATATCGGAGTAGATCGATCGAAATTTCGACCGGGGAATGTCCCCGTCTCTAAACGTGCCCGGCGCGTTTTGTTTGTTGGCCGTCTCGTTGAGAAAAAAGGCTGCGAGTATCTTATTCGTGCCATGCAAATCGTCGGTCGCGCGGTACCGGGTGCTGAATTGACGATCGTCGGCGAGGGACCTTTGCGTGCAGCCCTTGAAGCCCTTGTCGCCGCACTGGATGTGAAAGCAACTTTTAAAGGGTTTCGATCAAGTGTTGAAGTACGGCAAGAACTCGACGCTGCCCGGGTGTTTTGCCTGCCCAGCATAACTGCCGAAAATGGCGACGCAGAGGGATTGGGCATAGTTTTGCTCGAAGCGCAATCCAGCGGTGTACCCGTCATTACATCCCGCTTTACGGGCAGGCACGAAGGCGTTGCGCATGGACAAACCGGATTTGCATTCCCGGAGCGCGATGTGGACGAGCTTGCTGCAAAATTGACCCAGGTGCTGCTGGACGACGTGCTGGCCGACTCCATGAGCACCGCCGGCCCGGTGTTCGTGGCGCAAAAGTTCGACATCGAATGTTGCACCCGCGACTTGGAATTGCTGTACGACAGCGTGCACGAATCGTTCAGCGGCAGCCGGCGGGCGGGGTAGGCCATGGCGCTCATGCGGTGATGCCTCGCTGCGTAACGGAGTCGTATAGCCGCTTGAGCAGGGCATGCGTTCGATCGATTGAATAGAATTGCACGAAGCGCTTCCTTCCCGCTTCCCCCAGGCGTGCACAAGCCGCGGGGTCAAGCTGCCCCAAGGTGTCTCTTAGAGCGGCTGAATCGTCCGGCGGGGTCAGCTTCCCCGTCACTCCGTCGATGACGATTTCCTTCATTCCGCCTACTGCGGAAGCGACAACGGCCTTACCCGCCCGCATCGCCTCAATCGCAACGAGGCCAAATCCCTCCCAGCGCGAAGGTACCACCACGACGTCACAGGCGCTCATCTGAGATGCGACTGCCGTGCGGTCGAGCCATCCCATGAACTGCACGCTGTCTGAATCGCGCCGCGGCAATCCGGAGGCCAATACTGATTCTCCGACGATGCGCGTCGAAACCCGTTGCGCCAGAGACTGCACCGCTTCAATCAATACGTCGACTCCCTTCTGCCGATCCAGTCTGCCGACAAACAGCACCTTCAATCGACTGTCTTGCCATGCGGCGGCAGTTTGCGTCGCCGGCAAAATCTGCAGCCCATTCGCTATGACTTGGAGCTTGCGCGGGGGGATACCCGCACCTTCTCCGGCCAATTTTTCGGCGCCGGAAATGCAGACGATTGCTGCGCACCAGTGGGACAGGAATCGCTCCGCAGCTTGCATTGCACGCCGCGCGTTGGAACTTCTTGCCGTGTCGAAGACCCAGCCGTGCGGGCAGTAAATCACGGTGATCTTGCGCGATAGTACGATTGCCAAAAGTCTTGCTGCCGCGCCCGCGAAGGTCGAATGGGCGTGAATGATGGTGGGTCGGAAGGCCCAAACCGTGGTAACGAGCTTGACGACGAGGAATGCCAATCCGACTGCCCTGGTGGGACGGCGGAACGGACGAATGATGCCGAAGGGCAGCACGTCCTCTAATTGCGCCAAATGTCGGTCAGGCGCAATGAGCCGAATGTTGGCCGCCGAGAAATCCCTGATCTGGAATGGCAGGATCTCATTTAAGTAAGTGCCGCATCCTCCGCGGCTTGACTCGACGATGTGAAGTATCCGCATGATTCGGGCTGCCCGTGGCTCTGGCTGGAGTCACCGTGGTGGCCGCTAGTAGGCGCGACGATCCGTCCAGATTATTACAGCCGTCTTCAGCATGATAAGTAAGTCCATTCTTATCGACCACTGCGAAAGGTAAGTGAGGTCCAGGTCGACACGCTTGGTCATGCTCTGCAGATCGTCGCCGCCTCGATAGCCGTTGACCTGAGCAAGCCCCGTGATTCCAGGTTTCATCATGTGTCTGACCATGTAGCTCGGGATCAGCCGCCGGTACTGCTCGTTAACCGCAACCGCATGAGGTCGGGGGCCGACGATGCTCATAGTGCCTTCGATGACGTTGAAAAGCTGCGGCAGCTCGTCGAGAGAGGTTCTGCGTAGCAGTGCTCCGAATTTTGTGACTCTCGAGTCGCCTCGGGCAACCTGTGTGTACGACTTATCACCGTCCTCGGTAACGGTCATAGAACGGAATTTATAGATGATTATCGGTTTGCCGTCGAGTCCATAGCGGCGCTGTTTGAACAATACCGGCCCAGAGGAGGAGATTCGTACCCCGATCGCCACTGCGAGCAATAGGGGCAACAAAATCAGGACCGCGGCCAGCGAGAATACTAGATCGCACATACGCTTTGATACGCCGTTAAGTCCATACAACGGGGACTCCCGGACCGACACCACGGGTATGCCGTGAACCAGGTCGAAGCGCGCTTGAATGAGATTGAATACAAAGAGGTCCGGCACGAAATAAATCGACACCGTCGAATCTCTCAGCACTTCGAGCAGGCGAAGAACCCGCGGATGCCGAGTCATGGGCAAGGTGATGTATACGATGTCAATTTGATTATTGACAATGTACTCCCGCAGATTTCCTGCTTGACCGAGCACGGAGTGTAGGAACTCTGCCGGCAGGCGATCGGGCGCCCGGTCTTCGAAAAAGCCGACGAAGTCGGTACACAACAGCGGGTCTTCAGTCAGATGGTGTCTCAGCTTTATCCCTAAGTCAGTAAGCCCCACGACTACGGCCCGGCGCGGCGGCACCCGATGTAATCCCCAATGCAATGCAGCCAGCTGGCCTGCCCAAAGAGCCAGCGGCGCCACGAGTCCCCAGGTTCGCAGTACGTGGGGATTTAGTCTTTCGGTTAGCCCGGACATATAAAGCAGCGCCAAAATAACGCCGAGGACGATGAACCAGCGCAGCGATGTGTCAAAAAGAAAGCGCAGCGCGGTGAAAATCGATTGCCTGCCTTTTAGATTGGGCAGGCGTAGAAAATCTGCAGCACCGACAAACGCCAAAACGGCGACGATCAGATAGGGGCCCTTGAACGGTTCGCGCCAGAAAATCAACGACAAGGTCAGCGTGAAAATGGCTATGACCGGACAGAGCAATGTATTTATGAAAAATACAGCCGATGGATCACCGGCAGTCACTCTCGTGTGGTGGTGGGATACGCTCGATTGGCTCAACGTCATCATTAATTGGATACACCGTTTACTGAACGCCGTATGGCGATTTCTGCATTTCGCAACCCGCACCGGCGGATTTTCACAGCCTAGGGGTCTTGCGTGCTCCCGCACGCTAACATGGCCCCTACGGTGATTGGGCACGCTTTATCACGTGAGAAAAAGCCTACACAACGGTAAGGGTTTGTCCGTACTTTTGAGAGCGCGCTATGGCACTACCAGTCGCAGCTTATGCACCAACATCGTCGGTCCCATGCACCGCATCGGCGCAGGCGGCCCACGCCTAGGTCCGGTGCGCGGATTGGGTTACACGTTCGAGTCGGGAGACTGCGCCTTGCGCTTCGCCATGTATTCGAGCAGCGCCTCGTCAATGCCGGGGTCCATCGGCGGCGCAACGTATTCTGCCAGCTGCTTTTTCCATAGCGAGTTGGCGCGCTTGGTCATGTCCGGCGAACCCTCGGCTTCCCATTGCTCATAGCTGTTGTTGTCGGCGAGGGGCGAGCGGTAGAACGCATTCTCGAAATTGGCCTGAGTGTGGGCGCAGCCCAAGAAGTGCTTGCCAGGTCCGACCTCGTGCATGGCATCGAGCGCTTGGCCGTTCTCCGACAGATCCACTCCCGCGAGCAGGGTATGCATCATGCCGGCCTGATCCACGTCCATGACGAATTTCTCGTAACCCATGGCCAGGCCGCCCTCGAGCCATCCGGCCGTGTGCAAGACGAAATTGACGCCGGCCAGACAAGTTGGCAGCAGGGTGTTCGCCGACTCATACGCCGCCTGTGCATCCGGAATTTTCGACGCGCAGAGGCTGCCGCCCGAGCGAAACGGGATACCTAGCCGCCGCGCCAGCGCAGCCATCGAGTACAGAACCAGGGCCGGTTCAGGCGTGCCGAAAGTCGGTGCTCCCGATTGCATGGAGATTGACGAGGCGAAGCTGCCCAACACCACCGGCGCGCCGGGATTGACCAGCTGCACGAACGCAAGCCCCGCCAACGCTTCGGCAAGGGTTTGGGCGACGGTGCCTGCCACCGTGACCGGCGACATGGCACCGGCGAGAATGAACGGCGTAATGATCAAGGCCTGATTGGCACGCGCATACACTTTGGCGGCGCCCAGCATGGTCGAGTCATAGGTCATCGGGGAATTGACGTTGATCAGGTTGATGATGGTGGTTTTCGGACGGCCCGTCACCGGATCAGTCAATTCTTCGCCAAATACGATGTTCGCCATGGCAACAGAATCCGCGGCCCGTTCCGGTGCCGTCACGGAACCCATGAACGCCTTGTCGCTGTACTTCAAGTGGCTGTACACCATGTCGAGGTGCCGCTTATTCACCGGCAAGTCCACCGGCTCGCAAATCGTGCCCCCGGAATGGTGCAGGGAATGGGCCATGTACGCGAGCTTCACGAAATTGCGAAAATCCTCGATGCGCGCATAACGGCGGCCTTCATCGAGGCTGCGCACGAACGGCGACCCGTAGGCCGGAGCAAATACCGTGTTCTTGCCGCCGATGACGACGCTGCGCGCCGGATTACGCGCATGCTGAGTGAATTCGCGCGGCGCCGTCGCTTGTATGAGCGAGCGGCACATGCCGCGCGCGAAATGCACGCGCTCGCCCTGCACGTCGGCGCCGGCCGATTTCCAGATCTCGAGCGCCTCGGGATCATCGCGAAAATCGATGCCGATCTCCTCGAGAATAGTATCGGCATTGCGCTCCATCAGCGCCAAGCCTTCTTCGTTCAGCACCTCGTAGAACGGGATCTTACGGGTTATGTAGGGAATTGACGCCGCGGCTCGGGCGGCCCGGGCGGCTCGCTTCGCGTCGCGCCCGCTGGGGCGTCGCGCGTGACTGACTTGCGGGTTCGTTTCATCCATCATCTCTCTCCCCATCTATTGCCATGAGTATGGTCACTGACGGTGGGGGCGGCTGATCAGTTTGCGTCATGGACTTGTCTCGACGCGCCATTATCGAGCATCGATGCAGTCAAGCAAGGGCGCGAATACCGGCGTGCAGGCGCGCCTTGACCGGCAACGCGCGTGCTCTAGAATCTACAGGCCGGATTTGGCGGCCGGGCAGGGAGGAATGCCGTGGATCATCGGCTGCGACGCTTATTGCCGAGCTGCTTGCCTAAGATCGGGCCTGCCGCCGTGCTTACCATGTCATTGCTCGCCGCTGCCGCGGCTGATGAACGGCCGCAAGCCTCGCCGCTGAGCGATCTCGCGGCGATCACGGTTGAGGCCGCGCGGGAACGAAGCCTCATTGAACATCAGGTCGAATCCTTCGTTTCCGCGATTGCGATAGCGCCATACCAAGAATCGCTGGCACGCTGGGAAACTTCGATTTGCCCCTTGGTGGCCGGCCTGCCGCGCGATCACGGGGAATTTATTTTGCGGCGTATCTCGGAGATTGCCGCCGCCGCCGGGGCGCCATTGGCGGCCGAGCATTGCCGCGCAAATTTCTATGTCATCGTCAGCGCGGATCCCGATGCCCTGCTCAAGGCCTGGCGTAAGCGGGACCCCAATATTTTCGGCGATGAAGGAGAACGGAAAATCCGCGGCTTCCTGTGCGCCGGCGGACCGGCTCGGGTCTGGTACAACGCCAATCTTGCGGCATCGGACGGCACACCGCTCACCCTCGATGTACCCGGTCTCACGGCCGGCGGACTATCCACCGGTTCGTCGAGCGCGCTGTCCGGGGTCCCGAACAACACGCATGCACTGGGCTTTCGGCTGAAGCGGGATGAGGTGCGCGAGCTCTCGTCGGTAATCGTGACAATCGACTCGCGGCGAGCGCGCGGCGTCAGTTTCGGCCAGTTGGCGGACTACATCGCATTGGCAGGTCTTGCGGAAGTGCGCCTCGATGCTGCTGTGGGCAACTTGCCCACGATATTCAATTTGTTTTCCGCCGGCGGAAAGGACTCGCCTCCGGCCTTAAGCGCGTGGGATCAAGCTTTTCTCAAAGCGTTGTATCACTCGGACCCGACCGACAAGACGCAGCTCTCCGCGATCAAGGGTTCCGTGGTGCGCGACGTGGCGCAGTGACGCAGCCTATCCATCCGCCAGCAGCGACATCAGCGCCCCCGGTGCAAAGTGGCCGTCGATGAAGTCGGCGAGCCCGTTCAGGGTGTCGTCCAATGTCGGGGTTTGCCGGCCAAACAGCGAGCGTAGGACCTGCGGACTCTCCAGCATACCGTGAAGATACAGGGCGAGCGTTTCGCCGTACTGCCAACCGCAATTGTCAGCCAGCACGGGCTGAAGTTTGCGCGTTAATTTGGATCCGGGCACGGCGCCTGGCATGGTTTGTCCATGGCGAATTTCATAGGCGTCGAATGTCGCTCCGCTCAAGGGCGCCCAGAATCCCGTCAGCGACGTCAGCGAATGGCCGCCATGCCGATAGCGCTTGTGCCGTTGAAACTCGGTCGTGAAGGGCAGTAGACCCAGGCCCTGCGCCTGGCCTTCAACGCCATACGGATCGGTGAGCTCGCCGCCAAGCATTTGCAGGCCGCCGCAGATGGCGAGTGTCGGCTTGTCCGCCGACACGTGCGCTGCAATCGCAGAGTCGAGTCCTTGCTGCCGCAGCCACGCAAGATCAGCAGGGACGTTCTTCGAACCCGGCAGTATGAGTACATCCGCCGACGCGATGGTTTGGGGCTGCCGGGCCCAGCTGAGCGAAAGGTTGGCGACGTTGTTCAGAGAGGCGAACTCGTCGAGGTTGCTGATGTAGGGGTAGGCCACGATCGCCACGGACAATCCCGACCCCGCAGGGCGGACATCGAACACGCCATCCTCTTCGGGCAGTCCGTGCTCACGCCACATAGGCAGCACGGCGAGCGTGTCGACTCCGGTGAGGGATTTGAGCATCTGCGGGCCAGGCGCGAGCAAGGTCACGTCGCCGCGAAACTTATTGAGCACGAATCCCCGCACCAGGGCACGGTGTTCAGGCTTGAGCAGGTGGTGAGTGCCGAACAGGTGCGCGAAGGCTCCGCCCCGATCGACGTCGCAGATGATGAGCGTGGCGGCGCCGGCGGTCTCGGCCACGCGCATGTTGACGATGTCCGTCGGCGCCAGGTTGATTTCGGCAGGAGAGCCTGCGCCCTCAATGAGTACCACATCGTACTCGGCGAGCAGTTCCTCAAGACAGTCTCTGACCGTCGGCCACAGGTGCTGGGCGCGCTCGCGCCATTCCATAGACGACAGATCGTCGCGCCGTTGTCCGAGCAGTATCACCTGGCTGTGCGTGTCCGCTTCGGGCTTGAGCAAGATGGGGTTCATGCGCACGTCGGGTACGCAACGTGCCGCGAGTGCCTGAAAGTACTGGGCACTGCCCATCTCGCCAGCGGCGACGACGCGGGCGTTGTTGCTCATATTTTGCGCCTTGAACGGCGCGACCTTGAGGCCTTGGCGCGAGTACCAGCGCGCCAGGGCGGTGGCGAGAAAACTCTTGCCGGCGCCGCTCGTCGTGCCGCACACCATGACGGCGTGAGCACGTGCGCTCACCCCGGGTAGAACTCCACGGCGATTTCACGCATCATTCCCATCACGTAGCCGGCGAACGAACGCCACACCTCCAGGTGAAAGGCATCCTCGCGGATGCGCCAGAGCACGATGTCGGCCTTCGACAACACGGTTCGCGTGCACATGCCGATGGGAAATTCGCTGGGATCCAGATCCAGCGGGCATGCGCCGGATAAAATCGTGGCCGCATGGGGGCCGCTGACTTCGAGCGCAAATTGGCGGTGACTGATATCGACCAGTGCGTGCGGGGTATCGTTGAGCGCAGTCTCGAGCGCGCCGACGGTTGCCGCCTGCGACTTAAGGTCCGCTTCTGCACCGCCGTACAAAAGATATTCATCGGGTCCCAGCCACAGGGTAGCGCGCGAGTCGCGCGTGACGGCGCGGCAGGCTTGCCCGGAGAATCCGACTCCCCAAGCGAGGGCCGCGGCCCTGCGCGCACCGTCCTCACCGTGAAGTACGAGCCGCAGGGCGGGGGGCAGTGGTTTCAACCACTGCGTGCGCAGCGCCTGTGGTGACCTGCGGCTCGCGAGATCAGGCATTGATGCGTACTCCTGCGGGATCGTAGAACACCGGTGAGGTGACTTCGACCTCAAGTTCGCCTCCCGGCATGGGGACGTACAGAGTCTGACCTGTGCGCGCTCGTCCGCCTGCGATCACACCTAGGGCTATCGAATGCCCCAGCACGCTGCTGGCATACGAGGAGGTGACGTGGCCAATCAATTCCATCGGCGGCTTCTGCCCTGCTTTCGCCGCGACTTGTGCGCCTTCCTCCAGCACCACGCGTGGGTCCTTGGTGCGCAAGCCGACCAGTTGCTTGCGATCCGCAGACTTCATCGACGGGCGCTCCAGAGACCGCTTGCCAACGAAGTCAGGCTTGGTCTTGCCGATAGCCCAGGTGAGACCGACATCATCAGGCGTGACCGTTCCGTCGGTGTCTTGACCGATGATGATGTAGCCCTTTTCCGCGCGCAGCACATGCATGGTCTCAGTGCCGTATTCGGTAATTCCGTGCGCTTGGCCCGCAGCGAACACAGCCTCCCAGACACTGTGTCCGAAGTCGGCCGGGACGTTGATCTCGAAACCCAGTTCGCCCGTGAAACTCACTCGAAACAGCAACATCGGCACCCCGCAAATACTGCCGCGGCCGACACTCATGTGCGGCCATGCCGCGGCGCCTATATCGATGCCCTCCACCAGAGTTTCGAGCACGCGTCGTGAATTGGGGCCCTGCACCGCAATGACGGCCCACTGCTCCGTGGTCGACGTAAGCCATACCTTGAGCTCCGGCCATTCCGTCTGCCGATAATCTTCCATGAGCGCAAGAACGCGCGGCGCGCCGCCCGTGGTAGTGGTCACGTGGAAGCGGTCGGTGCCTGTCCGAGCCACCACGCCATCGTCGTAGACGAAGCCGTCTTCGCGCAGCAGTATGCCGTAGCGGGAACGGCCGACACCTAAAGTTGACCAATTATTGACGTACAAGCGGTTCATGAATTCCGCTGCGTCGGGTCCGACGACCTCTATCTTGCCCAAAGTGGACGCATCGAATATGCCGCAGGCACTGCGCACGGCCATGCATTCGCGCGCCACCGCGGCATGCATGTCTTCCCCACTGCGCGGAAAGTAGCGGGCGCGCTTCCATAGTCCCACGTTCTCGAATACTGCGCCCTTGGCCGCTGCCCAAGCATGCGTCGACGTAGTGCGCACCGGATCGAACAAATCGCCGCGCGAGATGCCGGCGAGACTGCCGAAGGTGACCGGAGTGAAGGGCATGCGAAAAGTGGTCAGCCCTACCTGCGGGATACTCACGTCGAGACTCTTCGCTACGATAGCCATGGCGTTGAGATTCGAGGTCTTGCCCTGATCGGTGGCCATACCGGTGGTGGTGTAGCGCTTGACGTGCTCGATCGATTGAAAGCCCTCGCGCGTGGCGAGCGCCAGATCGCGCGTGGTCACATCGTGTTGCCAATCAACGAAGGACTTATCGCCGTTGGGTGAAGCCTCCTGCGGCAGCGCGCCGAGAAATGCATCGCTGCTGCGTTTGGGCGCTACCACGACGAAGCGGCGCAATGCGTGGGGCGCCTCCTGAGCCGAGGCGGCCGCCAACCGGGTGTCCGATGCTGCGGCTGCCGCAGCACCGGCTGCCGCAGCACCGGCTGCCGCAGCACCGGCTGCCGCAGCACCGGCTGTCGCCCCATCCGCAAGCACGTCGGCCAGATCATACAAGCCCCGGCAGGCCCCCGCGGATTGCTCGCTCTCGGCCGATGCGCCGGGCGTGAAGGCCTTGAGAGTCTCGTTCCAGAGCAGCTTGCCGCGGGACTGGGAGAACAAATGCACACTCGGATTGAAGCCGCCGGACATCAACACGGTATCGCAGGAGATCCGTTGTCCGGGTTGCACCGCAGCGCCTTGCACGCGGCCGAGCGTGATGGCGGTGACCCGCAAATCCCCCTCGGTGCCGAGTACGGTCGCTGAGGGAATCACATCGATTCCTGCGCGGCGCGCGGCATCGGGGAGGGCGCCGCATACCTCGGTGCGCAAGTCCGCAATGGCCTCTACGACTACGCCCGCGGCGTGTAGATCGAGAGCGCATTGGTAGGCGTCGTCGCCTGAGGTGACGATGACGGTGCGCGCACCGACTCGCACACCGTAACGATTCAAATAGGTATGTGCGGCGCTCGCCAGCAAAATCCCGGGTCTATCATTGCCCGGAAATACCAGCGCGCGTTCGATGGCCCCGGCGGCCAGCACCACCCTGCGTGCGCGTATCTGCCAAAGCCGTTCTCGCGGCTGACTCTGCGGAGGCTCTGCGAGGTGATCGCCCAGCCTCTCGTTCAGGCCGATAAAGTTGTGTGGGAAGTAGCCAAAGGCGGTGGTGCGCGATAGCAAGGTGACGCGCCTGTTGTTCGTCAAGGACGCAATGGCTTGTTGCACCCAGGCGAGGGCGGGTACTTCGTCGATTCGCGCAGCATTGTCCCACAGCAGGCTGCCGCCGAACTCCGCGGTTTCGTCGCACAGGATGACTCGAGCTCCGCTGTCGGCAGCCGCCAATGCTGCCGCAATTCCCGCGGGACCCGCGCCGACCACGAGCACGTCGCAATGTGCGTAGCGATTGGCGTACCGGTCCGGGTCTGCCTCAGTAGGTGCGCGACCCAATCCGGCGGCGCGGCGTATGACCGGCTCGTACAGCCATTTCCATGCCTTGCGCGGCCACATGAACGTTTTGTAGTAAAAGCCCGCGGGGAAGAACGACGACAGGGCGTCGTTGATGCGCCCCACATCTCGTTGCAAGCTGGGCCAGCGGTTTTGGCTCTCGGCGATCAGTCCGTCGTAGAGCTCGACCTGAGTCGCGCGCAGGTTCGGGGTTACGCGCGCGGCATCCCGGCGCACTGTCACCAGGGCGTTCGGTTCTTCCGACCCTGCCGCGAAAATTCCGCGCGGCCGGTGATATTTGAACGAGCGGCCGGTCAGGTGCACGCCGTTGGCGAGCAGAGCCGAGGCCAAGGTGTCGCCGGCGAGGCCTTCGTACGCGCCACCGTCGAACTTGAACTGCAGGCGAGTCGCCCGATCGACCCGACCGCCGCTCTGCGTACGAAAGCTGCCACCGTGCTCGGTCATGGCGCGCGCTCCGGCGACGGGCGCCGCACATCGCGCGCGGACTGTGCAAACGGTGCAGCATGCGCCATGGGCGCGGGCGCCGCTGGAGCCGCCGGCTGCGCTTCGCCGGTCTTATAAAAAGCCAGGAAATGATCGGTGGTCGTGTCGCGCAATGCATTGAAGAAGCGGCCGCAACCGCGTGCATGGCGCCAGCGCTCGGCGTACACGCCCTTGGTGTTGGTGCGCATGTACAGAAATTCCGCCCACGCTTGATCGTCGAGTTCGGACGGCCGGCTGGGTCGCGCCAAGTGCGCCTGGCCGCCGTAGGTGAATTCCAGTTCGGAGCGTTTGCCGCAGTAGGGGCAGTCAATGAGCAGCATCGCTGTCCTTAAGTTAGTGAGCCACGGCGGCGGCCGCGGCCTCGTCGATCAAGTAACCGTCGCGGAAGCGCTCGATGGTAAACGGAGCGTTGATGGGATGCGGTTCGTCGCGCGCAATGGTCCAGGCAAACACATGCGCCGATCCTGGAGTAGCCTTGAAGCCGCCGGTGCCCCAGCCGCAATTCAGGTATAGGCCGGGCACGGGGGTCTTGGCGATGATGGGCGAACGATCCGGTGTCACATCGACGATACCGCCCCAGTTGCGCATCATGCGCAGACGGCGAAAGTTCGGGAACAGCTCGCAGATCGCATCCAAGGTGTGGGTGTTGATGTGCAATGCGCCGCGTTGGGTATACGAAGTGTAGGCATCCGTGCCGGCGCCGATCACCAGTTCGCCCTTGTCGGACTGGCTGATGTAGGCGTGAATAGTATTCGACATCACCACGCAGGGGAAAATGGGTTTGACGGGCTCGGAAACCAACGCCTGCAGCGGATAGCTCTCCAGAGGCACATGTACTCCTGCCATCGCCATGATCACGCTGGAATGGCCCGCGGCGGACACGCCCACCTTGCGCGACTGAATCACGCCGCGGGTGGTCTCCAGTGCCTCGACGGCGCCGCCGGCGTCGCGGCGGATGCCGGTCACTTCGCAATTCTCGATGATGTCCACCCCCAGCGCGTCGGCCGCGCGTGCATAGCCCCAGGCTACGGCATCGTGACGTGCAGTGCCGCCGCGTCGTTGCAGCGCTGCGCCCAGCACCGGGTAACGGATATTGGCCTCGATATTGAGCGGCGGACAGAACTCCTTCGCCTGTGCCGGCTCCAGCCACTCGTTGTCGACGCCGTTGCAGCGGTTCGCATGCACGTGGCGCTTGAACACCTGGATGTCATGTACGGTGTGCGCCAGCATCATGACGCCTCTGGCTGAGAACATGACGTTGTAGTTGAGGTCCTGCGAGAGGTTTTCCCACAACTTGACGGAATGGTCGTACAGAGCCGCACTTTCGTTGAACAGATAATTCGAGCGGATGATGGTGGTGTTACGGCCGGTATTACCGCCGCCGATCCAGCCCTTTTCCAGCACCGCGATATTGGTCAGCCCATGTTCCTTGGCGAGATAATAGGCGGCGCCTAGTCCATGACCGCCGCCGCCGACGATGATGGCATCGTAGCGCGGCTTCGGCGTCGCCTTGCGCCATTGCTTCTGCCAGCTGCCATGCTTCGAGAGGCTGCGCCAGATCAGCGAAAAACCGGAAAATGATTGCCTGCTCATACAGTGATGGGCCCTTACGCCCGCAAGTCCTTGTTCTCCGGATCATAGGGAGAATCGACCAGAATCGTGGCGCGCTTGCGCTCGCCTAAGATTTCGATCTCGATGGCGCTGCCGACCGCGGCGAATGCCGGCTTGATGTATCCCAACCCCAAGCTCTTGCCTAAGGCGTGACCGTAGTAACCGGCGGTGGCACGGCCGATGATATTGCCTTTGGCGTCAAACAGCGGCTCGTTGCCCAAAGGATCGGCGTCCGTGACCCCGTGAACTTCGAAGGTGACGAAACGATGCGGTACCCCCGCCTTGAGCTGCTTCTCCAGGGCTTCTTTGCCGATGAAAGGCCCCTTGGCCATGCGTACGAAGCGGTCGAGCCCCGCGTCATACGGCGTGTAGTCGGGGGTCAGATCGCTGCCCCACATGCGATACGATTTCTCCAGCCGCAGCGATTCCATGGCGCGCATGCCCACCATCCCGATGTTGAATTCCGCGCCGGCTGCGAACAGTGAATCGAAGAGATGATGCGCATACTCGATCGGGAAATGCAGCTCCCAGCCAAGCGCACCGACGAAATTCACGCGCAACAGGTACACATCGGTGGCGAGCCCCACTTCCGTCACCTGGCTGGTCAGCCAGGGAAATGCCGTATTGTCCAAGGGAGCATCGACGAGTTTGGCGAGCACATCGCGCGAGCGTGGTCCCGCAACGACGAACACACCGCGGCTCATGGTGACGTTGCGCAAAGTGACGCTGCCGTCCTGGGGCAGCATTTGCTGCAGATAGTCGCTGTCGTAGCGCTCGGCGGCGCCCGCGCTTACCACGTAGAAATGGTGATCGGCGATTTTGGTGATGGTGAATTCCGAGCGTATGCCGCCGCGGCGGGTGAGGGCATGGCAAAGAGCGATACGGCCGATTTTGGTCGGCACTTTGTTGGCCACCAGGCCATCGAGCCAGCTTTCCGCGCCGGGTCCGCACACCTCGTGCTTGGTGAAGGGCGTCAGGTCAATGACCCCCACACGCTCCCGCATCAGCCGTGCTTCATTCCCGACGTGCTCGAAGTAATTAGAGCGGCGGAAACTCCATTTGTCGTTCGGCAGAACTCCTTGGGGTGCGAACCAATTGGCGCGCTCCCAGCCGTAGCGCTGCCCAAATACCGCGCCCATGCGCGCCAGCTTGTCGTACACCGGGCTGGTCTTGACGGGACGCGCATCGGGGCGCTCTTCATCCGGGTAGTGAATGACGAAGACGTTGCGGTAGGTTTCCTCGTTCTTTTGCACCACATAGCGCTTGCTGGTGTACGGACCGTAGCGCCGCGGATCGACGGCCATCATGTCGATGCCGGGTTCGCCCTCGACTATCCATTCGGCCAGTTGCCAACCGGAGCCGCCGGCGGCGGTGATGCCGAAGCTGTGGCCTTCATTGAGCCACAGATTTCGAGCGCCCCAGGCCGGACCGATCAATGGGCTGCCATCCGGCGTGTACGCAATGGGTCCGTTGACGATGTCCTTGATGCCGCAGTTCGCGAGCGAGGGCACCCGCCGCTGCGCCGCTTCGACGTGCGGCAGCAAGCGCTCCAAGTCACCTTCGAACAGGCTCTTGCCGAACCATTCCGGTACGCCATCGGCGAAACGCGCAGGAGCGCCCGCCTCGTAGGGACCCAATATCCAACCCATGCGCTCCTCGCGCAAGTAATAGGACTGGTCGGATTCGCGCAGCACCGCCAGTTCGCGGCCGCCGCCCTGGCGGTACGCCTTGAGTTCGGGCGATTCGTCATACACGATGTACTGATGCTCGACCGGAATGGAGGGCACATTCAGGCCGAACAATCTTCCCGTCTGGCGCGCGTAATTGCCGGTGGCGCACACCACATGTTGCGCGATGATGTCGCCCTTGGTGGTGGTCAGATGCCACTCTCCCGACGCCGTGCGCTTGACCGCGGTGACTTCAGTTTGCTCATGGATCTCAGCACCACGCGACCGTGCGCCTTTGCGCAGCGCCATGGTAAGGTCCGCGGGTGCAATATGCCCGTCGTCGGGATGATACAGCGCGCCGACGATTTTCTGCGTCTCGACCCCGTCGCCCAACTCGACCAAAGGCCACAGCTCGCGCACTTCTTTCGGGCCGATGACTTGAAAGGGCACGCCGATGGTATTCGCCGTACCGCAGTATTTTTGATACTCGTCCATGCGGTCGCGGTTGGTCGCCAGGCGTAGATTGCCGGTGACGTGCAGGCTCACATCCTGGCCGGTTTCTGCCGGCAGCCGCTTATACAAATCCACAGAGTACTTGTGCAGCTGGCCGACGGTGTAACTCATGTTGAATAAGGGAAGCAGGCCCGCCGCGTGCCAGGTGGACCCCGCCGTCAATTCGGCCCGCTCCAGCAGCACCACGTCGGTCCAGCCTTTGAGAGCCAAGTGGTACAGCGTACTGACGCCAACCACGCCGCCGCCAATCACCACCACGCGGGCATGAGTTTTCAAGTGAGATCTCCCAACGCAAATGTGTGTGGCAGTGTAGCTAGCGGGCTGCCAAACAAGACGCCAATTGCGACAATCCCTGATGGAAATGCGTCAGGCACATCCGAAATCGTCCCTGCGCCAGCCTGAAAACACCGCGGGAGCCCTGTCTGGAAAACGACAATGACATGTCGGAAACAGACAAGATGCAACTCCAAATGGCATAATAGCCAACTATCGGAGCTATGGCTTTTGTCCTTCGGAGGCACTTTGGAATCGCCCGTCGTGCTGCGCAAATGCAAGTATGCATTTCTGACTTTGCCGAACTATTCGCTGATTGCCGTCGCCAACGCCTTGGAACCCCTGCGCATGGCCAATCGCCTGGTCGGCAACGAGGTGTACGAGTGGTCGGTGATCAGCATGGACGGGCGCGCCACGGACGCCAGCAGCGGTCTCAATCTGTCCCCCACCGGGGCTCTCGACAAATTGGGGACGGTGGACATCTTATTCGTCTGCGGCGGCATCAATGTCCGCGAGGCGGTCTCGCCCGCATTGTTGACGGCGCTGCGGCGCCTGGCGGATCGACGTGTGCCGTTGGGCGCCCTGTGCACCGGCGGCTATGCACTAGCCAAGGCCGGATTACTGGATAACTTCAGCGCCACCATTCACTGGGAGAATCTCTCGGCGCTGCGCGAGGAGTTCCCCCGGGTTCGAATCAGCGACCAGCTGTTCACCATCGACCGCGATCGCTTCACCTGCTCGGGCGGCACCGCGCCGCTCGATCTCATGCTGAATCTCATTCAAGCCAAGCTGGGCCCGCGGATTTCGCAGCTGGTCTCCGAACAATTCATCGTCGATCGGGTGCGCAAGGACACCGATCGCCAGTACGTCCCGCTGCGCGCGCAAGTGGGTGTGTCGCATCGCGGATTGATACGAGTGGCGCAGCTCATGGAGGAGAACATCGAGAAGCCGCTGTCCCTGGAGAAAATCGCCAAGGCCACGGGCCTGTCGCGCCGGCAGATCGAACGGCTCTTCAAGCGCGATTTGAACTGCGTGCCCAAGCACTACTATCTCGAGATGCGCCTGCGGCGCGCACGCGAGCTGCTGCTGCAGACCGCCATGCCCATCATGGATATCACCACGGCCTGCGGCTTCCAGTCGCCGCCGCATTTCTCGAAGTGCTACCGCATGCAGTTCGGGCATCCGCCGAGCGCCGAGCGCAAGATCGCCGACAAACGCCAGTTGCCTAGCAGCAGTCGCGATGTCCGCCCCGGGCGCGCTGTAAACGACTCCCAGGGGTCTGCCTGAACGCAGAGGGCCGCCAGGTACGCTGTGCGGTAAGGCAGGCAGGTCGCTAAGCGCGTGGCTATTCCGAGTTGGCTTCTTTGCCGAAGCGGTAATTGAGGCGCATGCCAAACACGCGCGGCTCATTCGTCGTCTGGCGCAGATCGTAGTTGCCAGTGTCGCTGTAGATGATCGCGTTCTTATTGGCAAGATTGGTCACGTATACCTCGGTAAGCCAGTGGCCCCCTTCCGGAGTCAACCCAAAGCGTAAGTTGGTAATGCTGTAGTCCGGTTGCAGGAGCCGCGGAAAGCCGTTGGAACCCTCCACGTGAAGATCGTCCCACATGTCCCCCTTGTGGGCCATATCGACCTGGGCATAGCCGCGCAGGTTCTGGGTAAGCGGATGATCGTAACGGAGGTTCCAGCTCCAGCTGAAGTAGGGCACGAAGGGCAGCCGCTCTCCGACATTCGGTTGGAAGGTGTCGTACTGGGTGGAAACCAGGCGCGCGTCGGTGTAACTGCCGGCCCCCTGCAGCGACCAGTTTTCGCTGATCTTGTAGTCGATATTCGATTCGACGCCATAGATACGCGCGTTTCCTACGTTGACGTTGAAGCTGCTCGGGGCGCAGATGTCCACATCGTAGATGATGGTTTGCAGCTGTTTCCAGTGCATGAGATAGGTCGCGCCGTTCCACACCAAGTGACCGTTCAGCCACGAGGTCTTCCAGCCGAGTTCGTAATTGTTGAGCGTGTCGGGCACGTAGCTCTGCGGCACTCCGTTGTTGTAGCACGCCTGGGGATATCCGGAATTGCTGCCGCCGTCGCGGAAACCCTGTCCGAAGTCGGCATACAGCATCGCCTTGTCGGTGATCTTGTAGTTGATGCCGTACTTGGCATCCCACTTGTTCGACGAACTTACATTCAGGCTCGGCGTCGTGGCGGCGTAGGCAAACTGACCGAAAGGGCTGTAGTACCGCGCATTGGAATGGAAATGCGAGACTCCGGCTTCGATGGTGAGCGCCTTGGTAATGTCGAAGCTTAAATTCGCGAATTCGGTGGTCTGCAGATAATCGGTGCGCGTCATATAGCCGTACCACTGCGTGGGCGGCAATGACGAAGACCCTGGAGGGGTGCCGTTATAGTAGTTGTAGTACTGGAACGCGGGGCTGTCGGTCCGCAGTCCCGGCATGTAAAAGGTGCTGCCCGAGTTTCTGTCCACGGTCTTCTCCCAGTACAGTCCCCCGAGCCAGTGGAAGCGTCCGCCCGCTTTGGACGAGAGGCGCAACTCATTGGACCAGCGCTGCGGGTTGGAATGGTATTCATAGTACTGAATCGGCACGTTGCAGCCGGCATACGCTCCGGTGCCGAACACCGGGTCGTTTTGGCAGGTCACACCTTCGTTGGCACCGCCATTGAAGTTTTCGATGTACTGCGAGTACTCGTTCTGTTGGCGCGTGGGCAGCGACCAATAAGTGCTCGCGAACACGAGGTCGCCGATGCCGACGTCCCCGTCCACGCGGAAATCGAGCGTTTTGGCTTCGAACAAATGGCTCTCCGGTCCGAAGCGCTGCACCGTCCGCGGCGCAAGATTCGGATCTTCGTCCCAGGCACCGATGGTGTGCTGACGTTGAAAGCTGTAGGTGAGCGACGCGCTCCAGTCATCGTTGATGACAGCCTTCAACGCGACTCTTGCGCCTTCGACGTGAGCGCGGTTGTAATCGTTGCGCGCCCACGCGGAGTTGTCAGACACGGCGGTATTTACCCAGGTCCGCGTCGTGAGCTTGTTGTTGATGAAGCCGCCATGCGAGTCGCTGAAGACGGAAATACGCAATCCGAGGGTCCCCGGTATGATCGGGGCGTTAAAAAAGCCTTCGTAGGTCCAATTATTCTGCCCGCCGTCGATGTGACCGCCGTTCAAGTCGATGCCGGCGCTGAACGCATTGACGTCCGGCTTGTTGGTGATGTAGCGAATGGCGCCGGACATCGAGCTCGCGCCGAATGTCGTACCCTGCGGCCCATTCAGCACTTCGATGCGCTCGATGTCGTAGAGATGCAGGTCCGGCTGAACGCCGGCCCAACTCATCGACATGTCGTCTATAAAAAATCCCGTGGCCGACGTATTCGAATAGTTTGGGTTGCTGCCGTCGGAGACGCCGCGCATGACGAATAACTGCGTGCCGGGACCCACACTTATAAAGGAGATCGACGGCACCTTCTCGGCGAAATCTTCGAAACCCGAGATCGCGAGGTTCTGCATGTCCTTCTTCGTGAACACGTCGATGCTTAGTGGCACATCCTGAAGATTCTCTTGCCGCTTGCGCGCGGTGACGATGATTTCCTGCAGCGCTCCGCTGTCCGCGGGTTCTGCTGCCCGCGTGCCCGGCGGGGCGATAGTGAGCGCTGCGGCGACCGCCAGGCTGATCTTGGAGAGGGCGGCGGACCCGCGCAGCGGGATGCGCACTCGGGGGCCAATTCGGACAGTACGTTTGCGGCTCGGTAAGCGCATAGGAATCCCCATCTTATTGATCGGCCGCGCTCAACCCGCGGTCGGGCACGTTTGATGGATCATCCTTTGTGCGGGCATGGGCCGTCAACTCTCATACCGCAGCACCCGCTCTGCGGTTTGGCCGAGTGGAATCACTGTAGATGCCGGAAGCGCTCCAGGCTATCGCCGAGCGCCTCTCGCAGCGGTTGGAGTTCCTTCTCGAAATGCCGCCAGTAACCCACCCCTGAGGTGTACATCGGCTGGCGCACTTGCTCGGCGCTGGCGGTGCGCACCGAGCGTCGGGTCTTGTGAAAGGCGAGGCAGGCTTCCTCGAACGGCAGCGCGCAGGCATCGAGCAGGCGGCGGATGTTCGTTTCCGGGTCGCGAACCATATCCTCGTACTGCACGTGCAGCACCTTGCCGGGCAGCACGCTGTCCCAGTGGTCCATGAGCGACAGGTAGCAGCGATAGTAACGCCCAAGATCACCCAAGTCGTAGCTGAAGGTCTGTCCCTCGGCGAAGTGCTGCTTGAAGGTGCTGAAGCAGCTGTCCATGGGATGTCGGCGTGCGTCGATAATGGTCGCGTGCGGCAGAATCGCATGGATGAGCCCCACGTGGCTGAAGTTGTTGGGCAGTTTGTCGGTGAAGTGCTCGCGGCCGGTGCGCAGAGGCCGAGTTTCCTCAAGATAACGGCTGCCGAGGCCGGTAAAAATCCCGATCGGCGCGGCGCCGACCGTCTCGGGATAACCATCCCGGTCTGCCGCCATGTCGTCGAATTGGTGCGTGATGGTTATGATATTGGGCAGTTCCATGGTGCCCTCGACGCGCGAATGACTGGCGAGAATCTGCTCCACGAGAGTGGATCCGGAGCGCGGCAGGCCGACGATGAAGATCGGCGCGGCGCTAGGATCTCCGCTGCCGGTACGGCCGCCGAAGAAGGCCTTGTCGAAGACCGCACGAATACGCGCCGAGCGGCGCTCGAAGTGTTCGATATCGAACGACGCATCGACGCGCCGCAATCCATTGCCGCGGGCATAGTACGTAAAAGCGTCGGCGTAGCGGTGCCGCTGCTCAAAGGCCTTCCCGAGCGCGAAGTGCAGCTGCGCCGTTTGCGATCGCGCAGTCTTATCGTCGGCCGGCACATGCTTGCTGAGCAACGCGAGCATGGCTGCTATTTCCGCATCGCTGAACGAGTAGTTCTTGAGGTCCGCAAGGCTCCAATAGGCTTCCGCCTGCCCAGGCTCCATGGCCAGCACGGCCTTGTAGGCGGCCTCGCTTTCATCGCGCCGGCCGAGCGTCTTGTGAATGTGACCGATTGACAGGCGTAGCCTGACCTCTTCAGGCTGGAGCTGCGCGGCCTGCTCGTAGGCCTCGAGTGCCTCCTCCTGACGCATGAGCCGGGTCGCCGCCGTCGCGATCGTGATCCAACTCTGAGGATTTTCAGGCTCAATCTTGACCAGTCGGTGGGCGGCGGCCTGCGCCTCTTCGAGGCGACCGAGCTTCAGCAGCGTCTGGCCCAATCCCCGCCACGCCAGCGGGTGGTGGGCCGATTGGTCGAGGGCGTGGCGCAACAGGCGCTCGGCATCGAGGGCCTTGTCGGCCGCGAGAGAGACAGCCGCAAGACCGCACAACGCCGCGACGTGACTGGCATCCTCCTGCAGGATTTTGCGAAATATCCCCTCCGACGTCTTGCGGTCGTCTGCCACGAGGGCTGCCGTCGCCGTTTCGATCAGCGATCGTCTCGGATCGGCCAATCCCGCGCGCTCGAAGGCGACGCGCGCGTCGCCGAACTGCTCGAGCTCAACCAGGACATCGCCGTACACCAGCCATGCCAGCGGGTGATGCGGGACTTTCTCCAACACCCGCCTTACTTCTGCGCGCGCCTGGTCGGCACGTCCGTCGCGGCGGTACGCATGCGCCAAATCTACGCGCGCGTGCGCGAAATCCGGCACTCGGGCCAGCAGCGGTTCGAGCACCGCGAGACTCTCGGGGATTTTGTTCTGCTGCAACAGCGCGCTTCCCAGGAGCCAGAGGCAATTCGGCTCTCCCGGATCCAGTGCAGCGAGCGTACGCAGCCGGCGCTCGGCGGTGGCTGCGCGGCCGGCGCGAAGCGCCGCATGCGCTTGTCGGAGATCATCCGCGAAGGTGGATTTTGGTCCCGGAATTGTCAGGAACTACGCTCAAAAAGACGAGACTAGCACACGACCCGGGCGGCGGCTTATTGAACGCTCGATCAGCGCCATTGACAGGCGGCGGGTTCGCAAGACATGATTCCAGAAATGCTCCGAGGGAAACAAGGGATGGACACGATGCACTCGACTGCAATTTCCTCAAGTTTAAGTGTGTTGCCGTGCGCGAGCCTTAAGGCCGCCGGCCGCTCGGGAGCCACCAAGGCCAGTACTCGTTCGAAACTGAGTCTCGCTGTGGCAGCTGCGCTATACGGCGCGGCGGCAGTGCACGGTGTGCCGGCGCTCGCCGCCGCCGCCGGCGCTTCCGACGCCTTGGAGGAAATCACCGTCACGGCACGCAAGCGCTCGGAGAACCTGCAGGACGTGCCGCAGAGCATCGGTGTGTTTACGTCCAAGGATCTGGAGAACCTGCAGATCTCACGATTCGAAGACTATGCAATGAAAAGCCCTTCGATATCGTTCATCAGCACCGGGCCGGCTACGCAGATGTTTTTCATGCGCGGCGTATCCGACGGCAGCAATCCCAATGTCGTGAACACGTCTTCGACGGGTTTCTTTTTGGACGATATGTCGATGAGCTTTTATGGGACCATCCCGGACCTGCACCAGTACGATATCTCGCAAATCGAGATCTTGAACGGTCCGCAGGGCACGTTGTTCGGGGCGGGCTCGATGTCAGGTGCCATCCGGCTCACCACGGCCAAGCCCGACCCAAATGCATTCAGCGCAGGGGTCGACGTCGACGCCGGTAAAATCCAGGATGGCGGCGTAAATACGGTTTATGAGGGCTTCGTCAATCTGCCGATTGTGGAAGGTAAATCGGCGATCCGCTTATCCGCCTATGCCACCCATGACGGCGGCTTTATTGACGATGTTCTCGGCACGCGTCAATGGGTAAACGGCGTGATGTCGAACAACGCACAATGGGCGCGCAATAACTACAACACGCAGAACATCGACGGCGGCCGTGCGGCCATCAAGCAAATCTTCAATGAGCGATGGAGCGCCGTGCTGACCTCGGGCTACCAGAGTCAGCGGCATGTGGGTGCGTGGGACCAGACTCCGGGAACGCCGCGTGAAGTCTCCCGCTTCGGCCCGGAGAACGGCAGCGATTACGTCAAGAGCGTCGACTTGCACGTCGACGGCGACGTCGGTATCGCCGATCTGGTGTTCGCCAGCACCTACCAGCAGCAGGCCACTCATCAGGTCAACGAGTACTCGGAATATACTCAGTTCTCGACCGCTGCGCCGTACTCCGCACCGTTTTTGCAGAGCTTTTCGTGCCTGCACGGTCCCACCATATATGGGCCGAATGCGGGCGATGACAGCGTGCCGTTCAGCGGTTGCAATGTTCCATCCGAAAACTATGTGTACGACAACAATACGCAGCGCTGGTCGGATGAAATTCGCCTGCAGTCGAAACCCGGCGAGCGGCTGCAGTGGCTGGTGGGCGCCTATTGGGAGAAGACGAAAGATACGTATTCGCTCTTTTATGCGATGCCTGGCCTTCAGCTGAATGGCGATGCGGCTCAAGGCATCATTTCGTACTACAACAACTACTACAACGACAAGCCCGCGTCGCCGCTGCCGCACGAGTGGTACAGCTACAAATCGCGCTTCGACTACTTGGACATCACGGAATTTGCCGACCTGACCTTCAATATCACCGATCAATGGAGCATCGAGGGCGGCGTCCAGCATTACAGGTCCACGTTTGAAAGCGGTTCCCTGTACGCCGGTTACTTTTGGAATGCCAAGGAGCCGACTTTCGACACCGGGGAATCGCACAAGGTCAATGCCAAGGCGGGCGTGACGTATAAACCCACCAGGAATTTGCTTCTGTACGGCATATTCAGTCAGGGATTCCGCGATGGCGGCGCTAATACGGGTATCAGCGCCTCCTGCACTGCGAATGGTGCACCGGCGACTTTCAAGCCCGACACCTTGAACAATTTCGAAGTGGGCTGGAAATCGACGTTGCTGGACGGACGCATGACGTGGAATGGCGCCGTTTATCGGATGAACTGGCAGGGCTACCAGGCTCCGGTATTCGACCTCACCATTTGTCCGAGCGGTTTCAATGCCAACCTCGGCGATGCAAGGATTTACGGCGTCGAGTCAAACGTCGACTACAAGATCGCCGATGGCTTGAACGTGCAAGTGTCGGGCACCTACAATGACTCCCGCCTCATTACCAATACGTTCCAGAACGAGGATTTCATCGTGGTTCCCGGTGAGCGGCTGCCTTACGTGCCTTATTTCAGCTACAGCGCGAACATTCGCTACGAGAAGCCGGTGACGCCGACTTTGAGCGG
Organism: Gammaproteobacteria bacterium; assembly: GCA_040002315.1. Classification (GTDB taxonomy): domain Bacteria; phylum Pseudomonadota; class Gammaproteobacteria; order Steroidobacterales; family Steroidobacteraceae; genus Bog-1198. Next base: position 46,498 of record JBDUEQ010000035.1, on the reverse strand, counting down.
GTATGTTCAGTACGACATCGCGCACAAGGGCGATATGTGGAGCGATCTGCGGGTAACTAATGCCAATGGCTTGGGCCGCACGCTGCAGCCGGATTACGATATTTCCAATCTGCGATTGGGAATCCAAGCCCCCAATGGTCGTTGGACCGCCGAGACCTACGTTACCAATCTGTTCGACAAGAACGCGATCATCTACACGAATACCGCCAACTATGATCACCGCAACACCACCAACCTGCCCAGGGTCATCGGACTGCGACTCAGTTACCGCTGGGGAAAGGCCGAGTAATTCGCGCATTTCGCGGCTTAGCACACTCGCGGGTCTTGCTGCAGGCTTGTCGCTGTCGCTATGCGCGGTTTCCGCACTGGCGGCGGACGCAGCTCCGGCGCGCAGAACGCTGACACCCGATGATCTCTATCGGGTGTTGGACGTCAGCGATCCTCAAGTCTCCCCCGACGGACTCATGGTTGCATACGTTCTGTCGAGCAATGACCGCGAGGCCGATGAGGCCCGCAGCGCGATCTGGATGGCGAGTTGGGACGGCAAGCAGCAGCTGGCGTTGACGGCCCCCGCCGATGGCACGGAGAGGCCCCGGTGGAGCCCGGACGGGCGCTACCTGGCGTTCGTGTCCAAGCGGGCCGGATCCGACAAGGCCCAGATCATGCTGCTGGATCGCCGCGGCGGCGACGCCGCGCAGCTCACCAAGGTCACGGGCGATATCGGCGATTACGCCTGGGCGCCCGACGGCAAGCGCTTGGTGTTCACCATGACCGAAGCGGACCCAGCCACCGCGCCAAAACCTGTCGTCATCGATGCCATGCACTTCAAGCAGGACGGCGAGGGTTATATCAGCGCCGGACAGCGGCAGCACTTGTACTTGTTCGACGTCGAGGCCAAGCGCGTAGACCCGCTGACCACCGATTCGCAGTTCAATGAAGACCTGCCGTCCTGGTCTCCGGACGGCCGGCAAATCGCCTTTACTCGTACGCGCGAACATGGCACGGACCTGGATGGGCGGGTCGACATCGATGTGCTCGATGCAAAAGTCGGTGCCGTGCCGCGCAATGTAGTGCGTCCGTACGCGCCCAATTCCCAAAAACTCGCCTGGAGCCCGGACGGCAAGCTGATTGCCTACATGCAGGGACTCGAGCCCAAATTCTTGGCGTACATTCAAGATCGGCTCGCCGTCGTGCCGGCCGCCGGTGGGCAGCCGCGCCCGCTGACCGACAAGCTCGATCGTGCGGTAATGTCCTATGCCTTCGAGGCGGATTCGGCGTCGATCGACATCATCGTCGAGGATGACGACACAACGTACCCCGCACGCGTCGACTTGAGCAGCGGATCCATCGCGCGCGAAACTGCGCCCGGGTCGTTCATCGTATCGGCGCTGTCGAGCGGCGGCGGCCATACGGCACTGCTCAAAACCGACGACGCCGCATTCGCCGAAATATTTGCGCTGCAGCGCGGACAGCTGCGCAAGCTCACCGCACATAACGATGCGCTGCTCGCGGAGCTTACGCTCGGCGCGGTGGAGAATCTCAAATTCAAGAGCAAGGACGGCACCGAAGTCCATGGAATGATGGTCAAGCCGCCATCCTTCGTCGCGGGGCGCAAGTACCCGACGGTGCTATGGATACATGGCGGTCCCAATGGCCATGACGAGCATTCGCTGGTACTCGATGGCTACCAATTCGAACCACAGATGTTTGCTGCCAGGGGGTTCGTCGTGCTGCGGGTCAATTATCGCGGCGGCAGCGGCCGTGGAATCGCTTACGCCAAGGCGATATTTGCCGATTGGGGTCACAAGGAGGTCGAGGACATATTGGCCGGAGTCGATCATCTGGTTGCGCTCGGAGTCTCAGATCGGGACCGCCTCGCCGTCGGCGGCTGGAGCTACGGCGGCCTGTTGACCGATTACACCATCGCAAGCGACGGGCGCTTCAAGGCCGCCATCAGCGGCGCGGGCAGCGGCAATCAAATATCGACCTATGGCGTCGATCAGTATGTGAGCCAGTACAACGCTGAGCTGGGCCCCCCGTGGCGCAACACGGCTTTGTGGCTCAAGCTGTCATACCCGTTTTTCCACGCCGATCGTATCCACACCCCCACGCTGTTCTTGGGCGGAGAGAAGGACTTCAACGTGCCCATCATGGGCGGTGAGCAGATGTATCAGGCGTTGCAGACCTTGGGCGTGCCTTCGCAGCTCGTGATCTATCCGGGGCAGCACCATGTATTTACGCGGCCCAGCTTCGTGAAAGACCTGGCCGACCGCATGGCGGCTTGGCTGGATCGGTTCATACCGTCACGATAGTCGCGTAAGCCTGTCAGGGCGCGGCGGTTCGAGCAAATGCGGGCGCGCCGTCGACCGCGCCGCGAATGGCGGCAATGGAATTCGCGATGCCGTCAGGCCACGCGACTTGGAGGTCGCCGGTAAGCGCGCCGGCCCCCTCCAGGCGCAGCTTCGCGCGCACCATCCCGATACGCGCCAGAGGTTTGTCGATTTCCCCGCTCACCGCCAAGTCCTCAGTCCAACGTACTTTGCTCAGGGTGACACGAATGACCGCAGGGCCGGTCACGACCCGGAATGTGCCGCCGCGCAGACCCACTCCATGACCCGTGGAATTACCGCCGAGGCGCGCCAGCACATCCCCCGCGGTCATCACCGCGGCATTGATCCAGCGCAACTGCTCCGGGTCGGCTCGATTGCCCGGCGACGCCAACGCGGGATCGATCTCTGCCGCGTGCACGGCGAAGCGCGGCACCAGACGCACCGGAGGGACACTCCCCGCACAGCGGGTGTCGCCCGGTTCCAGAGTCTCGATGAAGCGGCGCGTGATCTGAGCAGCGCAGCCGCTGCGTCCGTGCGGCAGTGCGTTGACGTGGAAGCTATTGGCGACCCGAACCTGGATGCCGCGCCTGAAAGCACCGGCCACGGCGGCGCCGTCGGCCAAGGTGGTGATGCTGTCGAGTTCACCCGAAATGATGAGGGCCGGTATATCGGGATAGCGCGCGTCGTCGGCGACCACATGCGAGGCAGGATGAGTGTTGGCAGGCGCCGGCCATTTGACGCACTGATCGATGAAACTATAGTCGAGAGGCATGCCGCGGTATTCATCGATGGTGAACGGCGCGTAAGTGTCGGGAAACGAGCGCTGGCGTTCGTCAACGGCGCGGTCGCGATCCGCCGTGCGCAGCAGCGGCGGGAGGCGCATGTCGAAGATCTGCGGCGCGTCCTGGCACATCACCGCCGTCGCGAGCCCGGCGCTGAACTTGGCGATGTCGCCGGCGGGCGCCACGGCGGTCGAGGTCTCCGCCATGAGCCGCAGAAGCGGCGCGCGATCGCCGCCGGTGAATGCTCTGGCGGCGGCGTCGAGCTCGCGAACGGTCACAAAGGCCGGCGCGCCACCGAACATCACGATGGCGAGCTGAGATGCATCGGCAGAGAACTCGCGCTCCTTGCCGTCGCTGTCCGCTGCGCGTGCGGGAAAGGGGTGCGAGCGCAATTCCTCCAGCACCGGCCGGATATGGTCAATCGAGCTGCCCGGCAGCTGTGCACAGGGCTCGGACCGGCGGCAGGCAATGTTGAATTTGTCGCGCATGGCCGGCGCATAGCTCGGGTACCAGGCGTAATCCGGGCCGTTCAGCGGGTAAGCCCCGTCGAGCACGATGGAACGCAGCATATTCGGGTGCCTGACCGCAAACACCTGCTCGAAATACGTGCCGTAAGAATCGCCGTATAGATCGATGCGGTCGATGTTGAGCGCCCCGAGAATCGCCGCCAGATCATCCGCAGCATAAGCCGTGCTGTACAGCGGCGCATGCGCGCCCAAGGAATCGCCGCAGGCGGCGTTCATTTCCACGGTCCATTTCTCGGCGCGCTGCAGCTCGCGGCAATCGACGGCGCCGGATTGGCCGGTGCCGCGATTGTCCATGATCAGCACATCGCGCCGAAGTCGCAGGGACCTGAACAACGCAAGATAAGAATCGCGGGACTCGGTGGCCGGATAGCCCGGACCCCCTTCAGTGGCGACCAGTGTTCCCAAGGATTTACCGGCTCCGGAGTGCGGGTAGTACTCGAAGTAAATCGAGATGCGTCCGGGAATTGCCCCCACTGGATCCATGGGACGATTGAGCGTGCCGCAATAGGCCGGCACATTGGGGCAACGGCGCAGTTCGGCGGAGCCCACCAGCAGCGTCTGACGAGCGCTTGCCGGCCACGGGTCGGCGTGGCCGAAGCTCACCAAGTTCAGGCACACGAACAGGAATGCCGCGCTGACCCCCAACCGCACCGCGCGCTTGGTGCGGCAGATAAAAAAGGTGTCATGTCGTCGGCGCGCCATATAGTCAAGAGTCTACGCAATCCACATGTCCGCGCAAATCGCGCTGTCGTATATTGTGTACAACAGGTCGCTTCGGGGCATTGGCCGGCGGCGGTTTGTTGCTATGGTACTTGCACCTGAAGACTAGGGATCCACCATGACGGCGCGCGACACCATCTTGAATCGGTTGCGGGGACGCAATCTCGAAACTGCATTGGAGAGAGAGTTCTATACCAGTCAGGAAGACTATCAAGTCGACCTCGACATGATTTGGTATCGCGATTGGCTGTTTGTCGGGCACGACTGCGAGCTGTTGAATACGGGCAATTATTTGACGGTGCAGATTGGCGAGTACCCGGTGGTCGTGGTGCGCGATCGCGATGGGGGATTGAGAGGCTTTCACAACACCTGCCGGCATCGCGGTTCGCGGATATGCTCCGCGGAGCGGGGTACGGCGCCGCGTCTGGTGTGCCCCTACCATCAATGGACGTACGCACTGGACGGCCGATTGATCGCGGCGCGCGACATGGGCGGCGAATTCGATAAATCTCAACACGGCTTAAAGACTGTGCATTGCGCGAGCGTGGGCGGCTACATATGGATCTGTCTGGCCAAGGTCGCGCCGGAATTCGAGCTCATTCGCAGGCATTTCGAACCCTACTTTCTGCCGCACAAGCTGCACCAAACGAAGGTCGCCTTCGAGTCGACCATCATCGAGCAGGCCAACTGGAAACTCGTGTGGGAGAACAATCGCGAGTGCTACCATTGCGCCGCCAATCACCCGGAGCTGATCCGAACTTTTCCGGAAGATCCGACGGCGACCGATGGCGAGGACGCCGCCTCGGACCCAAAGACCGCCGCAAAATGGGCGCACTGGGAGTCCATCGGCCTGCCGAGCAGGTTTCACATTGCCCCCGACAGCCAGTACCGCACCGTGCGCACGCCGCTGCTCGAGGGCGCGGTAAGCTTCACCATGTCGGGCAAGGCCGCCGTGCGCCGTGCGCTATCGGATGCGGTCGCGGAACCTGATGTCGGCAGCTTGTTGATGTTCCACTTCCCGACGACCTGGAATCACGTGCTGGCCGATCACGCCATATCCTTCCGGGTGCTGCCCGTCAGCCCGACGCAGACCCAGTTGACGACGAAGTGGCTGGTGCATAAGGACGCCGTCGAAGGCGTTGACTACGACGTCAAGGAGCTGACCAAAGTGTGGCTGGCGACCAACGCGGCGGACACGGTGAACTGTCAGGAGAATCAGATCGGCGTGAATTCGCCGGCTTACGATCCGGCAGCGTATTCGCCGGTTCATGAAGCCGGGGTGACCCAATTCGTGCACTGGTATTGCACGCATCTTGAGGGCAGACTATTGGACGATGCGAAGTAGACTCCTTTGACGAGCGAACGCGGGCACCTCGCGGACGCTGCGTCGTGAAATATTCAGCTTGGCAGTTGCTGCGCGGTGCGTTGTCTGGGCAGCGGCACTGGCCTCAGGCCTGGCGTGACGCCAACCCAAAACCCCGCTACGACGTCATCATCGTCGGCGGCGGCGGGCATGGGCTCGCCAGCGCTTATTATCTGGCAAAAAATCACGGGATCACCAATGTGGCGGTGATCGAGCGCGGCTGGATCGGCGGCGGAAACACGGGCCGCAACACCACCATCGTGCGCTCGAATTACCTGTTTCCGCAGAGTGCGCGCCTGTACGACTTTTCGTTGCAGTTGTACGAGGGACTTTCCCAGGCATTGAACTTCAACATCATGCTGAGCCAGCGCGGCCTGGTGATGTTGGCGCACAGCCGCCACGACCTCGACGCCATGTCGCGTTGGGCGAACGCCATGCGCATGAACGGCATTGCGGCGGAGCTTTTGACCCGCGACGAGGTCGGAGCGCTGGCTCCCGCGCTCGATTTATCGGCACAGGCACGGCTGCCGGTGCTCGGCGGATTCACGCAGCGGCGTGCCGGCACTGCGCGCCATGATGCGGTGGCCTGGGGCTATGCGCGTGCCGCCTCTGCGCTCGGCGTCGACATCATTCAGAATTGTGAGGTGGTCGACTTCATCAAGAAGGACGGCCGGGTCATCGGGGTGAATACCAGTCGCGGACGCATCGACGCGGAGCGCGTCGGCATCGCGGCGGCCGGACACAGTTCGGTGCTGGCGAAGCTGGCGGGCTTTCGCCTGCCCGTCACCAGCTATGCGCTGCAGGCCATGGTGAGCGAGCCTATCAAGCCCGTGCTCGACACGGTGATTTTATCGCCGGGCACGGGTGCGTACGTGAGCCAGTCGGACAAGGGCGAAATCGTCATGGGTGCCATGCTCGATTTATTTCCCTCGTATGCGCAGCGTGGCAGCTTTGCGGTCAAGCAGGCCATTATTGCGGCCACACTTGAATTGTTTCCGTCCTTCAGCCGCTTGAATCTAATGCGGCAGTGGGCGGGCATTGTCGATGTGGTGCACGACTCCAGCCCCATCATCGGCGCCACACCCATACCGAATCTATACATTAATTGCGGCTGGGGCACCGGTGGCTTCAAGGCCATCCCGGTCGGCGGCTGGACGCTCGCCCACGTACTGGCGACGGGGCGGAGTCATCCGCTGGCCGAGGCCTTTCAACTCGAGCGATTCATCACCGGACGCCTCGTCGATGAGGCCGCCGCCTCCGGGATCGCGCACTGATGATGCAGATCCCCTGCATTCACTGCGGGCCGCGTGACGAAAACGAGTTCACCTGCGGCGGTACGTCGCATATGACGCGGCCGGCTTTGAATGAGAGCGATCAGGCCTGGGGCGAATATCTGTTCTTTCGCGACAATCCCAAGGGCCTGCACCGTGAGCGCTGGCGCCACTCGCAGGGGTGCGGGCAGTGGTTCAATCTCGTGCGCAACACGCTCACGCATGCCATCGAGTCCGTGTATCCCATCAGCGGCCTGCCGCCATGACGGCGTCTCGTCTGGCGGCGCCTGCGGGCAGCAGAATCGATCGCTCGCAGCGGCTGTCCTTCGAATTCAACGGCCGCACCTTCTGCGGCTACGCCGGCGATACTCTGGCCTCGGCACTGTTGGCGAACGGCGTGCAGCTGATAGGGCGCAGCTTCAAGCTGCACCGGCCGCGCGGCATCATGTCCTGCGGGACCGAGGAACCGTCCGGCCTCGTGGACTTGGGTCTCGGCCCGAAGCGAACTCCGAATATGCGCGCGACTCTGGTCGATCTCTACGACGGGCTGGTCGCATCCAGCGTCAATTGCTGGCCGAGCGTCGGCTTCGATCTGGGGGCCATCAGCAACCGATTTGCCGCGCTGATGCCGGCGGGCTTCTATTACAAGACTTTCAAGTGGCCCAACTGGCATCTGTTCGAACCCTCGATTCGGCGCATGGCTGGCCTCGGTAAGAGCTCTGGGCAAAGCGATCCCGATCGCTACGAGGAAGCAGCGGCACGAGCCGATGTGCTGGTGGTCGGCGGTGGGCTTGCGGGGTTGAGCGCCGCAGTGGCTGCGGCAGAGGCGGGTGCCGACACCTTGTTGGTCGCGAGCGGCGCGGCGCTTGGCGGTGGCCTGGCCTGGCGCGGCGACACCGTAGTGGCCGAGCTCATTGAACGGGCCAGGCGCAGCGGCGTTCGGCAGCTGACACGGACCCTGGCGTTCGGCATATATGACCACAATCTGGTGTGCGCCCGCGAAACCCTGCAAACGACGGGAATGCCTGCGGCGGCGGGGGTGCTGCGCGAGCGCCTGTGGAAAATTCGTGCGCGCGCCGTCATTCTCGCCGCCGGCGCCTTCGAGCGTCCGATGATTTTCCCAAACAACGATCGCCCCGGGGTGATGTTGGCCGGCGCTGCGGACAAATATGCGCATGGATTCGGGGTGGCGTGCGGCGAACGAGTGGTCATCGCGGCCAACAGCGACTCCGCCTATCAGGCAGCAGCCTCTCTGCGCGCGGCGGGGGTGAATGTGATTGCATTGGTCGATCGTCGGCCGCGCGCCGACATTGGTGCCGAGGACGCGCACGTGCGTACCTTCGTCAATGCGGGAATTGCCAAAGTCGGCGGCACTCGCGCGGTGCGCGGCTGCACGGTGATTGCGACGGACTCGGACGGTGCGCGTCCGCAGCGGCTGGAGTGCGACCTGATCTTGAGCGCCGGCGGCCACGCACCTGCGGTGCACTTGCATTCGCAGGCGGGCGGTAAATTGCACTGGCTGGAGGAATCGGCGATGTTCGTGCCGGAGGGCCCGGCTCCCGGCGTATGGAGCGCGGGGGCATGCGCGGGGATATTCGATCGGGACAGCGTGGCCGGTCATGCAGCAGAACTCGGGACCGCACTGGCCGCGGGGCGTGAGGTGCCGGCGATGGCGGTCGGGGGCGCAGGCAGGTCGTTGGCGGCCACTCATCTGCCCGGTGCGCGCGGTAAGCAGTTCGTGGACCTGCAAAACGATGTGTCGATGGGCGACATCGGTTTGGCTGCGCAGGAAAATTATTGCTCGGTCGAGCACCTGAAGCGTTACACCACCACCGGCATGGGCACGGATCAGGGCAAGACCAGCAACGTCAATGCACTGGTATTGATGGGTGAGTTTACGGGCCGCGAGCCCGCCGCAGTGGGCACCACAAAATTCCGTCCGCCGTTTGCGCCGGTCACCCTGGGACTAATCGCCGGCCGCCGGGTGGGTGCGCTGTATCGGCCGTTGAAGCGGCTGCCGGCGCACGCCTGGCATCAGGCACACGCAGCCCTGTTTGAGCAGTTCGGCAATTGGCTGCGGCCGGCCGCCTATCCGCTGCCCGGCGAGTCGCTGGAGTCCTCTGCCCAGCGCGAAGTCGCTGCGGTGCGTAAGGCCGCCGGCCTGATGGACGGCTCGCCGCTCGGCAAGCTGGAGATATTCGGCCCCGATGCGGCGCACTTTCTGGATCTCATGTATGTGGGCACCATGTCGAATCTGATTGTGGGCCAGGCGCGCTATGGGTTGCTGCTCAATGAAAACGGCATCGTGGTCGATGACGGCATCGTGGCACGCCTCGGGCCGCAGCACTACTGGGTGAACACCACCAGCGCGGGAGTCGAACGCACGGCGGCAGCCTTCGAAGAATGGCTGCAATGCGAATACACGACATTGCGCGTTCTGGTCACGCCGGTGACCTCGCGCTGGGGCAATGTCACCGTGGCCGGCCCGCGCGCCTGGGACTGGCTGGCGTCGGTGGGATTCGATCGAGCGTTGGCGCCAAGTTCCATGGGTCACATGACTCTGCGCGACAGCACATTGCAGGAAATGCCGTTGCGCGTGCTGCGTGCCAGTTTCAGCGGCGAGCTGGGCTACGAGATCAACGTGCCGGCAGATCAGGCCGGTGCGTTGCTCGATCGGCTGTGGGCGCGGGCCGGAGAATTCTCGGCGGCGCTGTATGGTATCGAAGCGCTCGAAATCATGCGCACGGAAAAGGGTTTCATCCACATCGGCACCGACACAGACGGTACGACCCTGCCGCAGGACTTAGGCTTCGCGCGCGCGCTCGACCGCAAGGCTGCCAATTTCGTGGGACGGCGCTCTTTGCTGCAGCCCGGCGCGTGCGATCCCAATCGCTTGCAGCTGGTGGCGCTGTCGCCTCTCGACCGCCGCACTCTACTGCCCGTGGGAGCGCAAATAGCGGCCGGCGCGCCCCCCACGCAAACCGAAGGTCATGTGACGTCGAGTTATTGGAGCCCGGAACTCGGGCGACCGGTTGCCTTGGGGCTGCTGGCGCGCGGGACAAATCGGGTGGGCGAGAAGATAAGGATTCATCATTTAGGCACCGTCGTCGAGGCGGAGGTCGTCAAGGCACCCTTCATCGATCCCTCCGGCGAGCGGCTGCGTGAATAATTTGCGCACCGGGCATACCGTCATTGACGCCGAAGGGCTGTCCGTGAGCGTCGACCTCGAGGTTCTGGCCGCGTCGTTGCGCTATTTCGATTCACAGGGCAGCTTTGCTGCCGCGGTACATGACGTCATCGGCGGACCGCTGCCGCAACCGTTGCGCGCTTTGCGCGCCGACCCCGCAACCAACCATGCGCCGTTGACCCTGGCATGGCGCAGTCCCACCGAGACTCTACTGCTCTGCAAGGACCGGCAGGCGTTTATGCAACTCGGGCAGCGGCTGGCGGCCAACGCAGACGGCTGCATGGTCGATCAGACCGGAGGCATTCGCGTGCTTCGTGTGCGAGGAGCCAGAACGGAAGATTTGTTGACGCGCCTGGGGGCGAACAATGTCTTCCCCGAATTGGGCGAAGCCCGCACCGGCCGCTTGGCTGAGTTGCCGGTGACTGCCGTGCGCATTCAAGCAGACGAGGTGATGTTGCTCGTCGAGCGAGTGTATGCCGATCACCTGCTTGAATGGATTGCGGTTACGGCCGGCGATTTTTGAGGGATGCCATGCGCGGCCGCCGATCAACCATCGCGCTTGTCCTGAATACACTGATCGTCCTGATCTCCCTGATCGCGCTCGCGGCTGTCATTGCGATCTGGCGCGCGCCCGAGACAGAGGCTTGGGTTTGGCGCGTCCGCGAGGGCACTCCCATCATGTCTTCCTTCAAGCCGACCCTGGGACCCGCGCTGCACTGGTTCAACGATTACTACGCAGTGGCAGACATGGGAGAGGGCGCATTCGCCATCGGCGAGCCGCTGTACGGCCAGTGTAATTTCAGCTACCTCATTGTGGGCTCAAGGCGCGCGCTGCTGTTCGACACGGGCCCGGGGGTGCGGGATATTACGCCGGTGGTGCGCGCTCTCACGTCGCTCCCGGTCGACGTGCTGCCGTCGCATTTGCATTTTGATCACACCGGGAATCTGCATCACTTCGACGATGTGGTGCTGCCCGACCTGGCGGCGCTGCACGCGCAGGTGCACGCTGGGGTATTCTCGCTCGGGTTATATCAGAGTCTGGGATTCATGGAGGGATTCGAGCGCCGGCCGTTTCGAGTTGCTCACTGGCTCAAGGTTGGAGCGGAAATCGATTTGGGTGAGCGCCGCCTGCAACTGGTGAATGTGCCAGGTCACACTCCTGAATCAGTAGTGCTGATAGATCGCAGCGCCAATCGGGTCTATGCGGGCGATTTCATCTACCCGTCGGATATCTACGCCTTTCTACCGGGCGCCGATCTCGCGGACTATGCTGCAAGCGCGCGGCGTGTCGAGGCGATGGTCGACGATCAAACGCGGATCTACGGCGCGCACGGCTGTGACCACCCGCCCCTGGTGGATGTACCTACGCTGTCTCGAGCCGATGTGCGCGCGCTCGGCGCTGCATTGGCGCTGGCGGCGAGCGACCCCGGACCATTGGGCCGCGGCTGGTTTCCGAGGGTTATTCCCGTCAATGAGCGGATGACATTGATGGCAACGTACCCGTGGATGGCACGCTAGCGATTAGAAGCTAAGGCGCCGCAGCCTGGAGTGAGTGTTCACCCCACATCCGCTGCGCCGCGGTAATGGTGTTGGCGAGCAGCATGGTCACGGTCATCGGACCGACGCCGCCGGGAACCGGTGTAATGTAAGAAGCCTTTTGCGACACGCCCTCGAAGTCCACATCGCCGACGATCTTGCCGTTCGGCAGGCGATTGATGCCGACGTCGATCACCACGGCGCCGGTCTTGACCATCTGCGGCACGATCAGATTGGGACGGCCGGCGGCCACCACCAGGATGTCGGCGAGAATGGTGAACTGCGCCAAATCGCGGGTCTTGGCGTGGCAAATGCAGACCGTTGCGTCCCGCTGCATCAGCATCATGGCGGTGGGTTTGCCGACGATATTGCTGGCGCCGACCACCACCACGTTCTGACCGGCAATCGGTATGCCTTCGGCCTCCAGCAGTTTCTGTACACCGTAGGGAGTGCAGGGTGGGAACACCGCTGTTCCCAGAGCCAGGCTGCCCACATTGTAGAGATGAAATCCGTCGACGTCCTTTTCAACCGCGATGCGCTCCAACACGGCATGCACCGGCAGATGGCGGGGCAGGGGAAGCTGCACCAGAATGCCGTGCACGGAGGTGTCGCGATTTTGCTCCTCGATCACCGTCAACAGCGTTGCCAATTCCGTGGCGGCGGGGAGCGCAATGACCAGCGACTCGATGCCGACATCGGCACAGGCCTTTGACTTATTCGAAACATACAGGCGCGATGCGGCATCATCGCCGACCAATATTACGGTGAGTTTCGGTGGAGCACCGAATTTCGCCCGAAGTTCCGCCGCCTTGATGCGCAACTCTACGCGTAAGCGCTTGGCGTGTTGACGTCCGTCAATGATCTTCGCGCCCGCGGGAGCGGCATGGTGGGCTGGTCTGGGGTCAAGCATGTTGTGTGCAGCATGGTAACGTTTTGCAGGTCAAAACGCGATACTTATCCCGGCGCTTGTGGCGCGGCATGTCTTTTGCAACGTTTTATTTTCCTTAATATAAATACGTTGCTGCGCCGCTCGCAACCGCCCAGTGGATCGCGGCTGTGTTTACCCGCCTTAGGTTTAACATTTCTGCCACGCGCGGGCACTTACCCCACGAATCAACCTAACTTTCGATTCGAGGGTAACAACGTGCAAATACTACGTGCTGCGTCGAGCGGCGTGACGGGAATTCTTTGCGGCCTGATATTGGCAAGCTGCGGCGGCGGTAACGGCGGAGGATCGAGCGGACCTCCCGGCGCCACGGTCAGCGTCAGCGTGAATCCGACGACCATCACTCTTGGACAATCGGCCGTGGTCACATGGTCCTCGAGCAGCGGCACCAGCTGCACTGCCAGCGGCGGTTGGAGCGGCGCTCTCGCGGCAACCGGAACGCAAACGGTGACCCCGACGGCGGCGGGCACCGATACGTTCACTTTGACCTGCACCGGCGGCGCGTATAGCAGCAACAAGGGTTCTGCGACTCTCACGGTGAATGCTTCGACTGCATTCTCGCTGACCAATCTTGTGTCTGATGCTGCCGGCGGTACCGCAACGAACGTTGACGCGAACCTGGTGAATCCCTGGGGTATTTCGATCCCCGCTGGAAATTTCGCAGCCTGGGTGGCGAACAATCACTCCGAAACGTCTACGTTGTATGACGGCAACGGCAAGGCGCAGCCGCATGCTGCGCCGCTGGTCGTGCAATTCGCCGCAAGTTCCGGCGGCACGGCCTTCGACCCCACGGGTATCGTTTTTAACGGCACTACCGACTTCACCGTGAAGACTGGGGCTGTATCCGGAGTCGCCAAATTTATTTTCGACGGCGAGGGCGGCATGATTGCCGGGTGGTCCCCGGGAGTCGATCCCACCCATGGCGTCACCATGTACACGGATGCGGACGGCGCGGTCTACAAAGGGCTGGCCATTGCGCAAAACAATGGAAAATCCTTTCTGTACGCCACCGATTTTCATAACGGCAAGGTCGACATTTTCGACGCGGGGTTTGTCAAACAGGCGACTTCCTCCACGGCGTTTACGTTCGCGGATCCCACCATCCCGGCGGGCTTTGCGCCCTTCGGTATTCAGGCCATTTCTGGCAGCGGGGTCGCCGGAGCTACGCAGATCTACGTGACCTATGCACAGCAGCAGGCACCTGACAATCATGACAATGCCAATGGTGCGGGATTGGGTTACGTAGACATCTACGATACGAACGGCAAGTTCATCAAGCAATTGGTGGCCAAGGGTGCTCTCAACGCTCCGTGGGGTCTCGCGGTGGCGCCGTCCGATTTCGGCAGCTTGAGCAAAATGCTGCTGGTGGGTAATTTCGGCGACGGCAAAATAAATGCCTTCGACCCTGCGTCCGGCAGCCTGATCGGTAGCGTGAACGATTCGACCGGTGCGGCCATCGCGACTCCGGGTCTGTGGGGTATCGCCTTCGGTAACGATGCCGCTAACCAGCCGCATAACACGTTGTTTTTTGCGGCCGGGCCGAATGACGAGGCGAACGGCAGCTATGGTCGCATCGATGTGGGTGCAACTCCGCCGGTCCTCAACGCGGTCCCGGTGGTCGCCCTCACGGCACCCACCGGTACTCTCAAAGGCACCGTTACATTAAGTGCGACAGTGCAGGATCCGCTGGCCATCGCCAAAGTTGAGTTCTTTGCCAATTCGACCTCGATCGGCGTGGCAACCACCGCGCCGTATTCTGTCACTTGGGATACCACCACCGTGACTGATGGCGATGTCGCCATCAATGCCAAGGCGACGGATGCGGATGGCAATGTGGGTATGGCGGCCGCCACCGTGACCGTTGCCAACACGGTGGTCGCGCAGGTGACGCTTACTCAGCTGCAGACGCAAATCTTCACGCCGATTTGTTCGGGCTGCCATACCGGCATCGGCACTGCATTGCCGGGAGTGCAGAACCTTACCGCGGGACACACCTTTGCGAGCATTGTCAATGTGGCGAGCATCGAGCAGCCGAATTTGCTGCGCATCAAACCCAGCGATGCGGACAATAGCTACTTGGTGCGAAAGATCTTGGGCACAGCCGGAATTACCGGCTCACGCATGCCTTTCGGTTGCGGAAGCACTGCTAACCCGTGCCTGGATCAGGCAACGATCGACAAGGTGAAAACCTGGGTGAGTCAGGGGGCGCTCAACAACTAGGCGACATCAAGGTATGGATCGCTAGGGGGTGCCACGGTTCTAGGCCGGGCACCCCTTGTTCTTGAGCTGCGAACAACGGCGGGCCGCGACGCGATTCGACCGCAACGATCACGCCCGGTATGGCGGAAATCTCGCCATGGCTTCCAAATCCCCGAGATCCTGATCGTTGCGCACATACTGGCGGCTGGCGGCGCGAATGGGCTGGAAATCCCAGGGCGTATAGCGCCCCCTGCGCAGGGCATCGTAGACCAGGTGCCGGCGCTGCTGGCTGGCCACCACCGCGGCATGCAGTGCAGGGAGGTTCCAGCGCTGCGCCACCTCGGCGCGAAATTCCCGCAGGCGCGCCGAGTGCTGCGCGGCGGCTGCAAGGTTTCGCAGTTCATCTGGATCGTCCTGCACATCGTAGAGCTGATCAGGATCGACCGGAGAGTGCACATATTTGTACCGCCCGCGCTTGATCATTACCAGGGGAGCGATCGCCCCTTCGGCGAGATACTCGCCGATGACCTCGTCACGGCCCGCGGCTCCCGCGAGTTGCGGCACCAAGCTGTGGCCGTCCAGCGGCGTCGCAAAATTCTTAAGATCGAGGCCGGCGAGTTCTGCCAAGGTGGGCAGAATGTCGACCAGGGACGCGGAGTGCGCGACGCGCCGCGCCGCAAAGGGCTGCGGCGCATGCATGATCAAGGGAATGCGGCAGGCGGGCTCGAAGAAACTCATTTTGTACCACAGCCCGCGCTCGCCCAGCATGTCGCCGTGATCAGCAAGCAGCAGCACGACGGTGTTGTCGGCGAAACCTGCATCGGTGAGCGCCGTGAGCAGCACACCCACTTGATCGTCGACGTAGGAGACAGCGCCGTAGTAGGCGCGGCGCGCTGCGCTGATCTGTGCTTCGTTCACCGGTAGCAGGTCGAGCCCAATGACGTGGCGCAGGCGCCGCGAATGCGGGTCCAAATCATCCACGGCAATGCGCACCCGCGGCATGTCGATGTCGCTGTCTGCATAGCGGTCCCAGTAGCGATGCGGAATCACATAGGGATCGTGCGGATGCGTCATTGACGCCACCATGCAGAACGGCCGCGTATCCTTGCCGCGGGCCATGTCGAAGAGCTTCTGTCGCGCGCAAAACACCACATCGTCGTCGAAATCGATCTGGTTGGTGCGAGTGCAGGGGCCGGCCTGCGTGACCGAATCCATGGTGTGGTACCAGCTCTGCCGGTGTTCGAATCGGGTCCAATCCGGCGTCCAGCCGAAGTCCGACGGATAAATGTCCGTGGTGAGGCGCTCTTCGAATCCGTGCAGCTGATCCGCGCCGCAGAAATGCATCTTGCCGCTAAGGATGGTTTGGTAGCCGCCGCTTCTCAAATAGTGCGCAAAAGTAGGCACCTGCGCGGGAAATTCCGCCGCATTGTCGTAGGCACCGATGGCCGACACCTGACGGCCCGATAGGAATGAAAATCGCGACGGCGCACACAGAGGGCTGTTGCAATAAAACGAGTCGAACACCACACCGGATGCGGCGAGCGAATCTATGTGGGGTGTTTTGGCGACGCGGTTGCCGTACGCGGCAAGCGCGCGGGCGGTGAGCTGATCCGCCATCAGAATCAAGAAATTGGGACGAACCGACAAGGCAGTCTCCTAAAGGCTAGGCAGCCCCTTCTCATGCTGCTTACGAATGACGAAATGCTACGCGGCTACGGTTCGTTCGTCACGATTGGATAGCCAGAAGCTGTCGCCGCGACAGGCACTTCGCGACGTCCCAGGTGGGGAATGGCAAACAGCGCGACCGCGGCCGCCAGCATGACGTACCACGCGGGCGAGTAGATCGATCCTCCCGATCGCTGCGTAAGCCAGGTCAGGATCATCGGTGCGAAGCCGCCGAACAGCGTGAACGCACCGTTGTAGACCAGAGAAGTGCCGGTCGAGCGCACTCCGGTGGGGAAAATCTCCGACAACGCCGCCGGGGCGACGCCGACGAAACTCGCCACCAGAATGCACACGATGCATTGCACGAGGATGAGCGTGGGCAGTGTCGGCGAGGCCTTCAACCACATGAACAGCGGCAGCACCAGCAACAACAGCAGTGCCGCGCTGATAAATAGGCTGCGGCGCCGGCCGATGCGATCTGACAACGAGCCGAACCAGACGCAGCCGATGACGAAGGGAATATTCCCGATCAGCGCGGCGCCGAAGGCTTGGCTTGCGCTGAAATTGAAGGTGTCCGGTCGCTGCACATAGGTGGGCAGGAAAATCATCAGCACGTAGGTCGCGACTGCCCAGAGAATGGCAACGCAAAAGCCGACACTGAGGCTTTGGCCGTGAATGCGGAAAATCTCCAGCAGCGGCACGCTACCTTGCGCCTGATCCCGCGTGCGGCGCAGGGCTTCCGCTTGAAAGGCGTCGGTTTCATCCAGGGTGCGACGCAGGTACAAACCCACGGGCGCGATCAACAGTCCGAAGATGAAGGGGATGCGCCAGCCCCAGGCCCGCACCTCGGCGGCGCTCAATGCCGCAGTGACGGAGAATGCCGCCAGCGCACCCAGAATATTCGCCATGCCCATGCTGGCCTCGAGCCAGGAGGCGACTCGGCCGCGCTGTCCCACCTCGGCGCTCTCCAATAGATAGGCGGTGGCGCCGCCCACTTCGCCGCCGGCCGAGAACCCTTGCAGTACGCGGCCGAGCAGCAGCAGCATGGGAGCCCCGAATCCGATGGACGCATAGGTCGGCGAGAAGGCAATGATGCCGGTGCCGGCGGCCATCAATAAAATTGTCAAGGTGAGGGCCGCTTTGCGTCCCGCGCGATCACCGAAATTGCCGATGAGCACGGCCCCCAAGGGTCGCACGACGAAGCCTAAGCCAAAGACGAGAAAGGTCTTGAGCAATCGGGTATTGGGATCGTCGCCCGGGAAGAAATTTCCGGCAATGTAACCCGCGAATAACGCGTAGACAGTGAAGTCGTACCACTCGAGCATATTGCCGATCGAAGTCGCAACGATCGCGCGGGTTTTGCCGGCCATTGGAATGCGCTACAACGTCGGATGAACGGGGCTGAACACTGGCACCAGCAAGTAGCGCCGGGCGAGGACGGCGTACCCTGGATAGACGAATTCACCGTTGCTTGCCAACAGCGTGGTCTTGTTTTCCCGATAGAAGCGCGGGATTTCGTACCAGGGCATGGTCGGTTTGAGGTGATGGGCGACGTGCAAATTGTTATACAGATACAGCATGCCGAACAGCATATTCGATTCAACCGACGCGGTTCGCTGCTGAGAATCCTCTGCCGCACGATGTTCGGTGAAGGCGCGCAGCAACCCCAAGCTCAAGCCCGGATAGGCGACCAACAAGCAGTACTGCCACCACGGAAAGCGGCAGACGCCGGAAATGAACCAAAAGAGAATGCCGACCGCGATCGCATGCACCGTCCAGTGCGGCAAGTGACTGTAGTCGCCTTGGAACACTCGGCGTGTTTCCTTGGTCACGAGGCTCCACAGGCGCAGCATGGGTCCGATCAGCAGTCGCCCCGCCATGGTCTGGTTGAACATGAGCAGGCCGCGCTTGAGGCGTCCCATGCGCGCCCAGTCGGCCTGCAGCACGTAGTAGGACTCGGTGTCCACTCCCGGGATGGTCAGGTTGATGTCGCGATGATGGGTGCTGTGGCTCTTGCGATAGAGCGGATAGGGAAACCACAGCCCCAGCGGCGGAAACACCACGGCGAAACGCAGCCAGTCCGGAACCCCCCGAAACGAATGAATGGCTTCATGCTGCAGCGAGAAATGCCAGGCGATCAGATAGGCGCCGACGGGCATGATGACCCACCAGGGCAGCAGGGCGTTGAACCACACCAGCAGTCCCCAAGCACCGTACAGCGCCACGGCCACCAGCCAGGTGGGCCCATCGAACTGGATAAACTTCTGCTTCAGAAATTGCATGGTGCTCTTCAGTAGTCTATCGGCAATCCATCAAGGAGCGGTAAGCAGGTTAAATGCGACTCTCAAGGCGCGGCAAAGGCGGCATGGAGGGTGCCGGCCAGTGCATGGTCGCGCCAATATCGAGTCGCGGACTCGAAATTCAGCCGCAACGCATCATACGTCGCCGGATCCGGGCGCACGAAGCGCTCCAGCAGCAATTCCGACATCATGGGAGCTATGGTGGCAATCCGATGCGCTTCAAGGAAAGTGGCCGTCAGCGCCTCAAATCCTGGTCTTGAAGCCACCAGCGGCGGAATCGGCGTGCGTGCCGTGCGGCCGACGCTGCGTAATTGCGACGTCAAGTCGCGGCGATATTTCTGCAATAAGGAAAACGCGTAGGAATCGATGGGCGCCACATCCGCCGCGCCGTCGACCACGGCGGACATCGCGCCCAAGGGGGTGACCTGCGGTGTGATGACCTCGCGATACAATGGAAATCGGTCGGCGATGCTCGTGAGGTAATGCATCGCGGCCAGACATCCCGACTGGGAGTCCGGCACCGTCAGCGCGAGACGTGCGCCGAAGGTATCTTGCATGCTGTGAAAGGGGCTGTCTCTGCGCACCACCATCTCGCTCCAGTATTGCGGCAGGCCGCGAAAATCGGGCGGCGAGGGCACCGGTGCGGCAATGAGTTCGGGCCGCGGCAGCGAACGCGAGAAGGGCAGCCCGCACATGAACACGGCCGCCTTGTCGGCGCGCTGCCACAGGTCATCGATGGGCTTCGGTTCGGTATGCTCGAGCAATTGTATATCGAGCCCGGCATGCTCGATGACGGCCGTCAGCAGCCTGCGCCACAGTCCGGCCGCCTCAGGACTTACCGAGTACATCCGGGCATTGGCGATCATTCGGCGATTTGCCGCCGCGTGGCCCCGCCCGGCTCGCGCGAGTTGTCCTGGTAGAAACTTGCCGCAGAGTTGCTGCGTATGAAAGTAGCAGCGATTTCATGGATGGGGCGAGTGGCCGACTCGGGTCCAATGCCATTGAACGGCAACGTGGCCCGAAACGCCGTCCACACCGCCGTGGGCGCGGCGCCGAAACTACGCTTGGAATCCTGCGACTTGCGCATGTCCAGCCAGTAGGTGCCGGTGAGCAGATCCTCGGCCAGCAGATCAACGGTGTTCTCGACCACGGCGCGCGCGCGAGTCACCTTGAGCCGGGTCTGGCTTTGCAAGTCCTCGACATTTTGAATCAGGGCGTTGCCTTCCGGCGGCACGGGATTGATCAATCCCTGGATCTCCTGCATGAGCGCTACGGCAGCGATCTCACTGCCCTGCGTCACATGAAAGCGGCCGGGCTCGCCCGGCGATTCGTCGGAGGCGGCGATTTGGGTGAAAAAGGTGTTCGTGAATCGCAGCATGCGCTGCGCAACCGCCGTGTCCATGTTCGCGAGGGCAATGGTGAATGCTTCGATCTCGTTGGCCATCGGGTAAGGATCCCAATTCGCGTTCGAGAATATGTAGCCATGCTGGCCATGATTGCGTGCGCTGCCCTTGACATAGAACTGCGCCAATTGCGGTGTCGCGAGTTCCCACGAATCCGTCGGCGAGGCCCCGACGCGCACCGCGGGATTGTGATCCGAAGAATTCATTTGAATCAGCACGACGTCGCGCAGTTGTGCCCAGGCGTGCCAGGCAGAGCCTTGCCGAATAGACGAGGCGCGCAGGCTTTCCGGGTCTTGAATGATCCGCTTCTCATCCAAGTCGAACAAATAGCTGCCCTTCAGCATGTCGAGCACGCGCGCGGCGTCCCAGTTCAGCCATTTGAACGGCCGGTTGGCCTGCACGGGTTGCGACAGCGGCGAAATGCTGCTGTTCATGCCATTAAGGTCGATGGAATAGACCAGGTCCGCCCACGACAGCGCCTCGCGCGCATCGAACAGCAACAGCGCTGCCTGGCCGGTGGCATAGGAGTTGGTGCTCTCCAGTTCGCTGTCGTCAGCCCCGAACGGCACCAACGGCTCGAGGCCGGCGGCTCTGAGCGCCTCAGCGGCCGGCATGCGTACCCCGCGGTAGTAGGCATTGCCGGCGCCGACCATGGCGGCGCCGACGTTGGTAAACGGACCCAGATCGCCCTCACCGACGGTGCTGCGCGATTGTACGACCGGAGTGATGCGGTAGTTCAGCAAGTCGAGCAGGTGTTGCGTGAGCTGCGGGCTCGCGGCCTCGAAGCTCATGGTATTGGCGCGCACCACCAGCATGGCACGAACGATCTCCTCCTCGCTGATTTCCGGGCCGAGGCCGGCCAGTGCACCGCGCCGGAAAATTGCGAGCTGCCGTTCCTCCAGTAATTTCTTGTTTTGCGGCGACAGAGGATCGCCGTTGAAGATGTGTTTCTCGCGGCCGGAGCCGGAGCCGCGATTGAACCAATATACCGAGACACCTTCGGACGCCGCCTCGAGCAGCAGGGCATGCGCATCGGCGGAGCGCTGCCGTGCCTCAGGAGTCAACGCCACCTTGGCGCCATAGCGCGCCACCTGTACCACTTCTTCCACGGTGAGATCGTGTCCGGTCAGCACGACGGTCTTGTCCGTCATGCGGGGGTCGATGGGGCGGTAGGATGCAGGTGCTGCAGCCGGGGCCGAGAAGGCGGCTAGCAGCAGGGCTGCTGCGCATAGGCAGCCCAATGACGAAGCGCGTATTTGGAATGGCATGAAGTTTCTCTGATTCCCCTGATCAACTACGATAACTTAGGGCGCGCTGAAAGTGCATCTTAGGAGGCAAAGTTCATGAGCATTGCGCAATGACCGATCCGATGTTCGTCGGTGTGACCGGCCTGCCGCGCGCGGGCTCCACGCTGCTCTGCCAGCTGCTCGCGCAGCACCCTGAGATTCAATGTGAAGGTGTCAGCTCGCCGCTGTGCAATACCGTCCTCGGCATTCGCCGCATGATCGGCAAGGACCGGTTCTTTCTTTCCCAGTTGGACC
This sequence comes from Gammaproteobacteria bacterium, assembly GCA_040002315.1. Classification (GTDB taxonomy): domain Bacteria; phylum Pseudomonadota; class Gammaproteobacteria; order Steroidobacterales; family Steroidobacteraceae; genus Bog-1198. Next base: position 24,728 of record JBDUEQ010000035.1, on the reverse strand, counting down.
GGTCGTTCGAACGCAGCTATGCGCATCTGGCCGGGGCCATGCAGGGCTTCGTGCGAGGTTGGTACCGCGGCTGCGACAAGAGGCTGGCGGTGGATAAGAACCGCGCCTGGCTGCACGCGGTCGAACTGCTGCTGCAAATCGAGCCGGATGCGAAATTGATCGTCTGCCTGCGGGAGTTGGGCCAGATATACGGCTCGATCGAGGCCCAGCATCAGCGCACCATCCTGATGGATTTCATCGATGAGCTGGCCGATTACGATCGCTTCGGCCGTGCCGAGGTTTTATTCGCGAAAGACCGGACCATCGGCGCTCCACTGACCTCATTGCAGGCGGTGGCGGATCTGCCAAAGGCCGTGCAGAATCGCCTATATATGCTGCGTTTCGAGGACCTGGTCGACAAACCGGTCGAGTTAATGTCGCAGCTCTTTGCGTGGCTGGGTGTTTCACCGTTGCAGATCGACCCGGACCATGTCGCGGCGATCGATGCGCCGGAAAGCGACAGTCATTACAGTATGAAGTACCTGCATACCCAGTCGACGCGGGTCGCCAGGCCGCAGAAACATCCTGTTCCGCCGCGCATTCAGGCCCAGATCGAGAAGGAATATGCGTGGTACTACCAATACTTCTATTCCAAGCCGGGCAGCACGCCTAGCGGTCGTCCGTTGCTGTGATGGCCGGACCGAGCGCCACTTTGAGCGGCCCGAGCCACGGCTCGAAATTTCGCCACTGATCGAGCCCTTCCTTGAATATCGGCTGCCGCACCTGCTCCGAGCTGGCGGTTCTGATGCTGCGTTCGGTCTTGTAGAACTCGACGCATTGCGCCTCGAACGGCAGTCCGCAGAAATCGAGAATTCGACGCACGTTCGCTTGCAGATCGTCGACCACCTCCTCGTGATTGACGTGCAGTACTTTCCCGGGTAGCGCCGTGTCCCAGTGCGCCATCAGCTCCAGATACGTGCGGTAGTAGCGACCGAGATCGTCCAGATCGTAGGTAAACTCCTGGCCTGAGGCGAACAGTTGCTTGAAATTGCTGAAACAGCAGGCCATGGCATTGCGGCGCGCATCGATGATTTTCGCGTTCGGCAAAATCAGGCTGATGAGGCCAAGATGGCGAAAGTTGTTCGGCATCTTGTCGATGAAAAAAGGCTTCTCCGACGTCCGGTACACGCGCGTGTCGTCAATATATTTGCGTCCAAACCGCACAAAGTCCTCAGCTGACAGTCCCTGAAGCACTCGAGGGTAGCGCGGATTGGCCTGGTCGGCATCGCGTCCCTGCAGTTCCAGAACAAGGCGTGGAATATCGGCCAGTTCCATGGTGCCCTCGACCTGGCTATGCGACGCCAGGATTTGTTCCAGCAGCGTTGATCCCGAACGGGGCAGCCCGACGATAAAGATCGGGTCGGGGCTGTCGCAGCCGCCGCCGCTGCGGGAGGCAAATAACTGCCGGCTGCAGATTTCCTTCTGCAGTCGAGTGTTGCGTTCCACCGGCTCGGGGCGGTAGCTGCTTTCGGATTTCTTCAAGGCGTTGCCACGTTCGTAATAGTGAAACGAGTCGGCATATTCGCCGCGATCCTCGAAGGCCTTGCCGAGTGCGAAGCACAGGTGGTAGCGATCGTCCCGTGGCGTGGTCTGCAATTCCTCCTGGGCGCGCATCTGGGCGATTTCAATGTCAGAGAAGCGGTAGGTCTTGAGATTGGCGAGACTCCAATACGCATCGCCGAAGCTCGGCCGCACCGCTGCGGCTGCGCGGTACGCCTCGATGGCCTCGGCCTGGCGGCCGAGTGCCTTGAGGGAATGCGCGATGGACAAGTGCAGCTCGCTGGCCTGAACGGGCAAACGGGCGCCGGCGACCAACTTGCGATACAGATCGAGCGCAGCTTCATGTTCGCCCAGCCCCACCTTCGCGGTGGCATAGGTGGTTGCATAGGCTCTGTTGTCCGGTTCCGCTTGCAGCAGCTTCTCGAGTTCCGTGATGGCCTGTTCGTGCTTGTGCCGGCGCAGCAGTGCAATCGCGTAATCATAGCGCGCGGCTTGATAATCCGGCGCCAGGGTGAGAACGGCCTCGAGCAGAACGTCGGCGTCGTCCAACACATCATGCGCCAGGCCTATGCGCGCCAGCAGGCGCATGCCCTCGATATGATCGCCGTGCTTCAGCAGATAAGCGCGCACCATGGTCTCGGCGGCGGCGAGTTCACCATCGGAGAACAGGGCGGTCGCCGTGACGATCTCTCCCGGAAGCTTGGCGAGCGCCTCAAGGTGGCCTGCGGCCATGGCGGCGTTCTCGGATTGTGCCGTCATCTGATACAGTGAATGCAGCACCCGCCAGCTGCCCGGAAGGGCTGGATTGATGTTGACCGCGGTCAGAAACGCGTCAATTGCCCGCGGCGCATCGCGCAATGTCACGTAGCAATGGCCGCGCTCCTGGAACAGCCGGCTAAAGCGTGGTTGCAGCCGTTCGAGCTGCTGCAGGATCGCAAGTGCCTGCGGAACCCGCTGCAGGCAGCGCAGGCACACCGCATTCATATAGAGAACGTCGCGGTTTTCAGGGACGGTTGCGCTCAGAGCTTCGCCGGCGGCGAGCGCGGCGGCGAATTGTTTGCGCTCCACCAGGGCGCGGATGCGCATAACTTCCGTTTCGATCGGGGAAGGCGTGTTTATGGAGCCTGCTGACATCGTTTATAAAAAAGGCGGGCCAATGCCCGCCTTGAGTTTACATCCTAATCGCGCTGCCGCGAATCGGTGTCTTGACGATCAGAATTTGTACGCGAACTTCACGCCGATGATCCGGGGACGAAGCGCCGTCTGCGCCACGACGAATTGAGCGGTGTTGGTGAACAGAGCGGTCTCCTTGTTGAAGAGATTCTGCGAGTACAAACGCACGTTCCAGGCGTCCTTGGCCACGCCCGCGGAGGCGTCGAACGTCGTGTAGGCGGGATTCTCGAACCTCAACAACGTCGTGTTGATGGCGCCTCCCGTGGCGAGCGAGGGATTGCTGCCGGACTGCGTGTATGAATGACCGGTGTGCTGCCCGCCAAACTGCACGAAGGCATTATAGTTGTTGACCGTCCAGTCATAGCGTGCGCGTGCGTTGAACTGGATGGGCGGTGAGTTCGCGCTGGGGGATCCCGGCGGCCCGAACAGGTTGTTGATGGGGACGCAGTTCGCGCCGGTGCCTTTGGTGCATTGCTGCGTGATTGGATTGCCGAAGTTCACGCTGCCCGGATTGGTGTCGATCAGAGCAGGCGAGTTCGTCTGCACGCTCGAGTTCCAGGAGGCGGCGCCTTGAAGGGTCAAACCCGGAAAGACCACGGCGACGACAGAGGTCTCGACACCGCGGATGCGGAAGTCCTGGCCGTTGGTACCAAACGAAAGGTTGCCCGTCTGGCCCGGGTCGAAGAAGCCTATTTGCACGTTGTCCCAATTCTCCTGGTATACCGCCCCGTTCCATTGCATGCGGTGATCGAGGAACTCCGATTTCCAGCCGAATTCATAATTCGTCAACTGGTCGGATTTATACTCGTTCGGGATGGCAAATTGGGGCTTGCCGTCGGTACCCGGGATGTAGGCGGCGTTAGCGCTGCCATTGCGGTTGAAGCCGCCCGGTCGAAACCCTTGCGAGTAGGTAAAGTAACCGAGAATGTCCGGAGTGACGTGCCAGGTGATATTGGCACGGCTCTTGGTGCCGGATTCAGTGAAGCTGAGATTCTTCGCGTTTAGATTGGTGGCGGAGTTGAGGCAACCACCCGCCACGGTGCCCTGCTCGAAGCAGTAGAAGCTGCCGGTGACACTGCCGGTGAAGGAGTTGTCGAATTTGTAATGGCGCAAGCCGTAGGTGATCGTCAGCGTCTTTGGGATGAGGTCGAAGTCGAGCGAGGCGAATTCCGCCAGCTGCTTCACTTCACGCTGCGTGTCTTCGAAGAATGCAACGTTGTCGTTCTGCACGCCCGGATTCTCGGTGGTCGCTCCCGACGCCGTGCCGATGTTCGACATGCAACCGCTATTCCCGAGCGTACCGAAAGCGCCGTTCGAGGTACAGGCGGGAATGTTTTTGTACATCCAGTCGGTCTGGTCAAAGAGCCTGTTCGTTTCCTGGAACACACCGACGATAGCGCGAATGCGCCAGTCATCCGGGGTGCTCACGCGAAATTCGTTGCTCAGATGCTCGTTGCGCTCGGTCTCTCTCCAGGTCGAACTGGGCGAAAAGCAAGTAGGCGCCAAGTTAGGATCACCCGCTCCGCCGTTGACGGCATAACCGGTTCCAGGTCCATAGCACTGGTAATAATCGGCGAACACGCCGCGCGAGTAGTTCGTGTAGTCCGCCACCTGCTCGATATGACGCACCAGGTATCCGCCGGTGTACACCACCTTGAAGTCCCCGAACTTGCCGTTGACCGTCCACGCGGTGTTCTCGAACTTATCCTTGTCGGAGGCATTGTTGAATAGCGTCACCTCCAGCGGATTGAGCTTCACGCCGTCCGAGGAGTAGGGCATCTGGTAGAACACTCCTTGGGAGTCCATGTCCTGATAGGACTGGCTGATCAGGATGTTCCAATCATCGTTGATCTGGTACAGAGCCTCGACACGTGCGCCCTGGTAGGTGACCGGGTTGATGGCCCGGCCGGCGATGGCATTGTTATTGATTACCGGGGCGCCGTCCGGAACTCCACCGCCGGGATTGTTGGCGTAGTGAATGCCCAAATCCGTGTCCCTGCGCGTGAAGGTCCCGGGCACGTTGTCGATGTAGCCGCCGCGGCGATCGTTGTAAATCACAGCACGCACCGCCAAAGTGTCGCTGATCAGCGGTATGTTCAACACCGCAGTCAGATCGGTGTTCGGGTCGCCGTGCGCCGTGACGCCGTAACCGGCTTCCACATTGCCTTCGGTGACGTTGAGCTTTGGCTTGTTGGTGATATAGCGGACCACGCCTGCTTGCGCCCCGGCGCCGAACAGCGTGCCCTGCGGGCCCTCGAGAATTTCGATTCGCTCGAGGTCGGCGGCGTACACATCGAGGTTGCGCGCGGGCAACTGACCGGATTGCTCATCGAGGTAAACCGCGACGTTCGGGAACCCGCCGATAGTGCCGCTCGATTGGCTGCCGGCGGCGCCCACACTCAGACCGCGCATGTAGATGTTGCCCTGGCCCGGGCCGTTGCTCGCCGTCGAGACATTGGGCAGATAGCGCAGATAGTCGTCAAAGGTGGTGACGTTGAGCTGCGTCAGCGTCTCGGACGTCAGCGCCTGGATTGAGATTGGAACGTTTTGAATGTTTTCAGACCGCCGCTGCGCCGTCACGGTGATCTCTTGGATCGAATCGGCGGCTTCGGTGTCGGTGGCCGCCGCCGCATGCACGAATCCTGCGGCAGATCCGCTCAAGATCGCTGCAATGGCGTAGGACAACTTCGGATTTGAGTTCATGCTTCGATCCCTTCCCTAAATTATCTGAGTCGGCAAAATGCCCCGATCGTTTACGATTGAGTCGCAGAATAGCATCGAGCGCGCTGAGCGGAAGCGCTATTTTGTTGTGGGCATGCATCGCTCGTATGCCCATTTTAGATTCCACCATGCAGAAATTCGATTTCGGAAGTTCGCGGCGCAGCTCCCGGCATCTCGGATTTCAGCCGCAGCGCGCAGCGCCAGCGCGGCTACGCGCGGTTCACATATACCTGCGCGCCTCGAGGCGGTTCGGCCGCACTCGAGGGGTTATTCGAAGCCCTATGGCTGCCTGGCGACCTCGCAAGGCGGCGCTTCGGGGATGCCAAAGCGCCGCATAATATATTTAATAAAAACAATAGAGTATAGACTATTAGTAATCAATAATATCTCGTCGCGATGCCCAGCACCGAGTGACGCTCGAGAGCCGTTGGACTTTGTCACTAAAATAGCCGTAGGCATGGCGTCGGGCCTGCCGATATCGGCCCTTAAGCTTGCGGCCGGCGCCCCTTGCAGCTTCTCTTGTCGCCGCATCACCCTCTATCCACACTCGCACCCGCACTCGCTCTACCTATAGCCCTGGCGGTACCGCTAGGTCGCAGCAATCTGTTGCGCAGCGACAACGAAAGCGCGCGAACCGCCGCAGCCCGATGAAAGTCCAGCTGTCGTCGATGCCCGCAGCCGATCAACCACTCGATGCCGACACGCAGTTCAGATCTTCTCGTCGGTCAATCGATGGCGCATGAGTTAAGTGTCATCGGGCCCCAAGCGCGCTGGAAATCCAGGAGCGCGCAGCGACGTACCGACGGCATCCTCTAACAGCTTCACGATCATCGACGACCATGCCGCCCCGCCATACTTGGCCCGCCCCTCGATGAATGTCTGCTCCATGACCCCGGCGAGCTTGAGCGGTACGCCGAAGCGGCGCCCGAATTCCAGCGCAAAGCCGGCGTCCTTACAGGCCAGATCCATCGTGAACCCAATGTCGTAGCTGCCATTGAGAATCACCTGGCTCTCGGTCTCATGAACGAAACTGTTGCCGGAACTCGCGGCGATGGCCTCGAAGGCAGACCGCAGATCGACGCCGGCTTTGGCGCACAGCATGAGAGCCTCTCCGGCAGCGATCAGATGAATGAAGGCCAACATATTGGTCACGACTTTGGTTACCGCCGCCTGTTCAATGCCGCCCAAGTAAATAACGCGGCCGCCCATCGCTTTGAGTGCCGGCTCGTGCAGCGCATAGAGCGATTGCAAGCCGCCGACCAGCACCGTAATGTCGCCGGCCTCTGCCTTGTGCACGCCGCCGGTGACCGGGCAGGCGAGAGTGGCGACGCCCTGTTCGAGCGCGCGCACGGCCAGCGCTTCGACCTCCGCAAAATCATTGGTGCTCATCTCGATCCAGGCGCTGCCGCTGCGCAGAGCCGGCAATGCCTGATCCATGACGGCCTGGGTGGCGGCCGGGGAGGGCAGGCAGGTAATTAGACAGTCGCAGTTCTCGGCCAGCGCGGCGATGGAATTTGCCCAGGTCGCGCCCGCGGCCAGCGCCGTGTCGGCGGCGGTGGGATTCAAGTCGTGGACGGCGACCTCGAAGCCGCCGCGCGCCAAATTGACGGCAAGATGCTTGCCGAGATTTCCAAGTCCGATGAAGCCGTAACGCAAACGTGACTCCTTAGCCCAACGGGTGATCGATCATTTCCAAGTGCAGCGGGCCGTCTTCGGCGTAGGCATGCGCGCGCGCCACGTCCTCGTTGAGCTCGATCCCAAGGCCCGGCGCGGTGGGCGGAATGACGTAGCCCTGCTCCCAGCGTATCGGATTATGCAGCAGCTTGGCGTGAATGCCGCCCCACTGCTGAATGCTTTCGAGGATCAAGAAATTCGGTGAGCAGGCGGCGATTTGTATGTTGGCCGCTCCCACCACCGGGCCGCAGTACAGATGCGGCGCGATTTGCGCATAGTGCACCTCGGCCAGCGCCGCTATTTTCTTTGCCTCCAGCAAGCCGCCGACCCGGCCCAAGTTCATTTGAATGATGTTCGCGGCGCCGCTCGCCAATACCCGCGCGAATTCGTACTTGGTGGTCAGTCGTTCGCCGGTGGCGATGGGAATGCTGGTGCCGCGCGCCACGAGGGCCATCTGCTCCGGCATCTCGGGGGGAACCGGCTCTTCGAACCACAAAGGATCGTAGGGCTCGAGCTGCTTCGCCAGACGGATGGCGCCTGAAGTCGTGAATTGGCCGTGGGTTCCCACCAAGAGGTCCGCTTTGCGGCCCACGGCTTCGCGCACCAGACGTACCAGACGCACGGTGCGTTCCAGCGCCTCCTGGGTGGGTTGGCGCGGGTCGTAGGCGGAGAAGCCGCCGGTGGGATCGAATTTAAGTCCAGTGAATCCTTGAGCTACATACTCCGCCGCGCGTGCGGCCGAGCGATCGGCATCGAGGTAGAACTCGTCCCCTTCGCCGGCGGCGGGATACAAATAGGTGTAGCTGCGCAGGCGCTCGTTGACCTTGCCGCCCATGAGATTGTAGATCGGCTGTTCTACGGCCTTGCCGATGATGTCCCAGCATGCCATTTCCAAGCCGCTGATTACGCCCAGCAGAGATATGTCCGGGCGCAAGCTGAAACCCGAGCCATAGCTCTCGCGCCACAGAGATTCGATCTGGAAGGGATCGCGTCCGGCGAAGCGTCGTGCAAACAAATCCTCGATCATCTGGCCCACGATCTTTGGGCCGAAGGTGGCGGCGTATACCTCGCCGACCCCCTCGATGCCGCAGGCCGTCTTCAGCTTCAGGAATACGAAGTAACGGCCGCCGAAACTCGGCGGCGGGTTGCGCACCAGAAACACTTTGACACTGTCGAGCTTCATCGATTGCCCTTCCTGGAATTCATCTTCGTAATATTAAATCAGCGGCTTTTTGCGCCACCATCACGGTGGGCGCATTGGTGTTTGCAGAGGTCACCGTGGGAAACACCGAGGCATCGACGACTCGCAGGCCTTCAACTCCATGAACCCGCAATGCCGCATCGACCACGGAATCGTCCACGGCGCGGCCCATGCGACAGGTACCCACCGGGTGGTACACCGTGCTCGCGCGCGCGCGAAAATCGGCAATGAGCTCGGCCGATCCCATGGTGGTGAGATCGGGCGCGATCGGTTCGCGTATCAAGCACTTGATCGCTTGCGTGCGGGCGATGGCCTGCAGCAGGCGGCCGCCGTGTACCACGTCGTCAACGTCCTTGTCGGTGGACAGATAATTGGGTGCGATAGTCGGCGCTTGCCGGAAGTCGGCGCTCGCGATATCGATTCGGCCCACGCTGGTCGGGCGCGTAGGCTGGAAACACAAATAGAATCCAGGAAACGCATCGACTTCGATGCGCGTCCGTGTGGCATCACCCGTGGCGTAAGTCACCGGGTTGAAATACAACTGCACATCCGGCCGCGAGCCTTGCGGATCGGCGCGGGCGAATCCGCCGAATTGATTGACGCTCAAAGCAAGCGGGCCGCGCCGGGCGATGATGTAACGCAGACCCGCAACGAGCTTGCCCAGCGTGGAGTGCAGTTCATTATTCAAGGTGGGCTGCGTCGCCTTGAAGGAATACACCACGGCTAGATGATCCTGCAGATGCCCGCCGACGGCGGGACTGTCGAGCAGCGGCGTAATGCCGGCTGCTCGCAAGGTCGCTGCCGGGCCGATCCCCGACAGTTGCAACAATTGCGGCGAATTGACCGCCCCTGCGCAAATGATCACTTCGCGAGCGGCGGTTGCGATTCGTGGGGTACCGTCTCGAACATAGTCCACACCGACCGCGCGTCGCTGATCGAAACGAATCCTGCTGACCCATGCCTGCGTCTCGAGCCGAACATTTCCGCGGCGCAGTGCGGGGCGCAAGAAGGCGTCGGCGGCGGAACGCCGCATGCCGTTGCGAATGGTCACTTGATAGCAGCCCAAACCTTCCGGATGCGGGCCGTTGAAATCCTCGGTTTGCGGCAGGCCCAATTCGACTGCTGCGTCCAGCCAGTTGCGCCGCATGGGATGCAGGAATGAGGTCACGTCCTTGACGTCGAGCGGTCCATCGCCGCTGACATGACCTGTCGCATCGACACGGCGTTCAGATTTCTCGAAGTAGGGCCTCACGTCGTTCCAGCCCCAACCCACATTGCCCATGTCACGCCAATCGTCGAAATCGGCCGGCATGCCGCGGCAGTACACCAGCGCATTGATGGAACTCGAGCCGCCAATCACGCGGCCGCGCGGCCAGTAAATGCTGCGCCCGTTGAGACCGGCGTTCGGCTGGGTCTGGTACTTCCAATTGACCGCGGCATCCGCAAAGGTGCGGCCGTAGCCGATCGGCGTCTTGATCCAAAATCGACGGTCGGTGCCGCCGGCTTCGAGAACCAACACCCGGTCGGCACCGCCGGCGGACAAGCGATCGGCGAGCACGCAGCCCGCCGTGCCTGAGCCGACGATTATGTAGTCAAAGCTTTCCACGGTTTGAAGCTTAGTCTTTCAATGCCGGCGCGCTATGCCATTTCGCGATTCACCCATGTCATTATTCGAACAAGGTGACTCCCCGCCGCCGAACCGCGTACCTCACGTCGCGCAACGATGCCGAACCCTGTATGGTGCGCTAGGCATGAGCACTACAGCCTTTGACCTGCCGCAAAGCAACGCGCCGTCGTCGATCGAGCGCTGGTACGTCCTCATCCTCACGTGTTTGATATACGCCATCAACATTGCCGATCGCTACGTCGTATCGACCGTGCTCGAACCGATTCGTCTGGAACTGAAACTGACCGACAAAGGAGTGGCTTGGCTCACCGGCGCGCCTCTTGCTCTTTTCTACGTAACTTTCGGCATTCTGATTTCTTGGTTCGCCGATCGCACCAACCGGCGCAATATCCTGGCAGCCTCGCTGATTATTTGGTCGGCGTTCACCGCTCTGTGTGGGCTGTCGCGAAATTATTGGGAATTCCTCCTGGGTCGCATCGGCGTCGGCGCGGGCGAGGCCGGCGGCACACCGCCCTCCACCGCCATTGTGTCGGACTGTTTTCCGCCCGACCGTCGGCCGATGGCGATGACGGTGCTGGCGTTAGGCGCACCGATCGGCGCGTGGCTGGGCGCGAATATGGCGGGCGCGGTGGCGCATGCCTACGGCTGGCGCTCGGCATTCCTGGTGCTCGGCCTGCCGGGCCTCATCGTCGGTGTCATCGTGTATTTGACCGTGCGCGAGCCGCAGCGCGGCCGCCTGGACGCGATCGTCGACGAATTGAAGCCGTCATTCGGCGAGTCCATGCGATTTCTATGGAAACAGAAGGCGGCTTACCACGTGGTCATGGGCGGCGGTGTCTGTGCGCTCTGGGGTTGGGGACTCATTTACTGGACCCCCACGTTCCTGCAGCGGGCATATAACTTGGACGTCGGCCAAGCAGGCGCCGTCACCGGAAATATTCATCTGGTGGGCGGTTCCCTGGCGACAGTGGGTACGGCCTGGCTGCTGTCGCGCCCCTCAATGGCAGACCCGCGCCGGGTGGTATGGCTGCTGGCAGCAGGCATCGGCTTGACGACCATTCCGTCGATCATCGCCTACTGGACGCACTCCTTGTGGTTGTGCAAGCTGATGTTCTGCATTTTCATCCCCGCCATCTATTTCTACATCGGCCCGTGCTTTGGCCTGCTCAACAATCTCGCTCCCTGCCACATGCGGAATATGTTCATTGCGGTGTCGCTGCTGGTGGCCAATATTTTCAATCTCATCGTCGCACCCTGGGTCGTGGGCGCCTTGAGCGACTGGTTCGCCGGCACTCACGCAACGGATGCGGCATCGCTGCGCCTCGCTTTGTTGTGTCTCGCGCCCACGGGATTCTGGGCGGCATATCACTTGTATGTGGCGTCGCGCACCATCATCGAGGATCAGAAGCGCGCCATTGGCTACACCTCCAGTTGGTCTCCGTAATATGGGCAAGACGACCATCGACCGGCGCTGGCTGCCGTTGAACGCATTGCGCGCCTTCGAGGGCGTGGCCAAGCACTCGAGTTTCACTGCAGCCGCCAATTCGCTGCTGATCTCGCAGAGCGCGTTGTCGCGCCATGTGATTGCACTCGAGAAATTGATCGGCGTGCAGCTGTTCGAGCGCAAGCCTCACGCCTTGGTGCTGACCAAGGCGGGGCAGCATTTGCTGCCGGCCGTCATGAAATCCTTCGACCGGCTGGAATATGCGCTAGACGACATCCGCAATGACGGCTCCACCACATTAAGAACGCTGCGCGTGCAGATGCCGCCGAGTTTTGCCGTCCACCTGGCCGTGCCCATTTTGCGCGACTTCCGGCGCGCGGCCGCCGAGGTGGAGATCGATCTGGTGAGTCCCTACGGAGTGGGGCCGCCGCCGAGCGATGTCGATGTGGCGGTGGTGTACTCAAAGCCTACGGTCACCGATCTGGTGACGGATCTGCTCTGGCCGGTGCGGCTCAGCATACTGTGTCATCCCAGCGTCGCGGCTCGGCTGGGCGAGAAGACGCTGGCCGAATTCATCGAATCGAACGAGCTGGTGCACGTGCGCATTTCAGATCAGCCGCGACATCACCTTTGGACGCAATTCGCGCGCCAAGAGAACCTAAGTGCGTTGAATATCGAGCGCGGGCTGGTGTTCGATACGGCGGTGCTCGCGGTGCAATATGCGCTCAGCGGCGAGGGTATCGCCCTGGTCGATAATTATCTCTTCGGCGATTACATCCGTACCGGCCGGCTGGTGCGGCCCTTCGACATCAGTCTCGACGACGGCTACGGCTACTATTTGATCACACATCCGGAAGCGCTCAGCGACACCGCCATTGCGCTGTTCCGGTCGTGGCTGATCGAGCGCTTCGGCAGCGGCGCCGCTGTCCTGCAGTCCAACCTGCATTTGGCGGTTTCGAATGAGTGAGCGCGCCTGCGAGCGGCACGGCGCGCCTGCACGGAATTTCGCTTTAAAATCTCAACGATGAATTTGGAGTACGTATGAAGAGCCACGCGAAAGTAGTGGTCATCGGCGGAGGCGTGGTCGGCGCCAGCGTTCTTTATCATCTGACGAAGGCTGGCTGGAAGGATGTGCTGCTGATCGAGCGTGCGGAATTGACGTCGGGTTCAACCTGGCATGCGGCGGGGGGCATGCACACCGTCAACGGCGATCCAAATGTCGCCAAGCTGCAGCAGTACACCATCGAGCTGTACAAGGAGATCGAGAAAATCTCAGGGCAGTCGTGCGGAGTGCACATCACCGGCGGCATCATGCTGGCCGGCAGCCGCGAACGGCTCGATTGGCTGAAGATGGCCAAGGCGCGCGGCCGGTATCTTGGCATGGATCTGGAGATCATTTCCGTCGATGAGGCGGCGAAATTATTTCCGCTGCTGGACAAAAAGCATTTCAAGGGTGCGATGTACGATCCCATCGAGGGTCACGTCGACCCTTACGGAGTCACTCACGCCTATGCGAAATCCGCGCAGATCGGAGGCGCGGATATCGTGCGTCATACGCGCGTCACGGATCTCAAGGCGCGGCCCGATGGATCCTGGGATGTGATCACCGATCACGGCAACGTGCATGCCGAACACGTGGTGAACGCCGGCGGCCTGTGGGCGCGCGAGGTCGGCCGCATGGTAGGGCTCGAACTGCCCATTCTGGCGATGGAGCACCAATACCTCATCACCGGCGACATGCAGGAGCTGATCGGGAAGAAGGAACAATTGCACTGCATCGACTTCGAGGGGGAAATCTATATTCGCCAGGAGCGGGGCGGCATGCTCATGGGCACATACGAACGCGCCGGCGTGCCCTGGTCGCCGCTGACGACGCCGTGGGATTTCGGTCAAGATCTTTTGGCGAATGATTTGGAGCGCATCGCTCCGAGTTTGGAAGTGGGGTTCGCGCATTTCCCCGCGCTCGAGGGCGCTGGAATCAAAAAAGTGGTCAACGGTCCGTTCACTTTCGCGCCGGACGGCAACCCGCTGGTGGGGCCGATCCGCGGCCTGAAGAATTTCTGGGTGGCCTGCGGTGTGATGGCGGGTTTCAGCCAGGGCGGCGGCGTTGGCCTTGCACTCTCGCGCTGGATGGTGGACGGGGATCCGGGTGCCGACATCTGGGGCATGGACGTGGCGCGCTACGGTGACTGGACCACTCTTGCCTATACCAACGCCAAGGTGCGCGAGAATTATTCGCGCCGCTTCAGCATCCGCTTTCCGAATGAGGAGTTGCCCGCCGCTCGACCCTTGCGCACCACGCCAATCTACGAAAAGCTGCAGGCCGAGCATGCGGTGTTTGGCGACTACTGCGGATTGGAACATCCGCTGTGGTTCGCGCCGACGGCGAAGGAAGCCGAGGACCACATCAGTTTTAGACGGTCCAATGCGCATCCGCACGTTGCGGCGGAATGCAGGGCTGTGCAGAGGTCCGTGGGCCTGCTGGAGATCTCGAACTACGGCAAGTTCGACATTCGCGGACCTGGAGCGGCTGAATGGCTATCGCATATGATGGCGAATCGCGTTCCGGCGGTGGGGCGCATTGCGCTGACGCCGATGCTGAATGAACGCGGCAAGCTGATCGGCGATTTCACCATGTGCCGGGTGTCCGCCGAGCATATTTTGCTCATCGGCACCTATGCTGCCGAAACCTACTATATGCGTTGGTTCGAGCGGCATATGCCTGCCACGGGGGTTTCCGTGCGGCCCTGCGCGATGGAATATGTCGGGCTGTCGGTTGCAGGGCCGCAGTCCCGTGCCCTATTGCAGAGCCTGGTGCGTGATGATCTGTCGACGGCTGCTTTTCCCTTCATGTCGTTCCGGCATATGGAAATTGGCATGGTGCCGGGCTACGTCGGGCGAGTTTCATTCACCGGCGAGTTGGGCTATGAGATCTGGGTGACCACCGATTATCAACGCGCGCTGTATGATGCGCTCGTCAAGGCCGGAGGAGAATTCGGACTCAAACTGTTCGGCGGCCGCGCGCTCAATGCCATGCGCATCGAGAAGAGTTTCGGCAGCTGGGCGCGCGAGTATCGCCCCATCTACGGGCCCTTCGAAGCAGGCCTGGACCGCTTCGTGGATTTCAAGAAGAGCGAGTTCATTGGCCGTGCTGCGGCCGCAGAGGAAAAGGACAGCGGCGGGACAATGCGGCTGGCGACCTTCACAGTCGACGCGACCGACGCAGATGCCATCGGCGATGAACCCATCTGGCATGACGGCAGGGCGGTGGGCTGGGTCACCTCCGGCACATTTGGACATCGAGTCGGCCGGTCTCTGGCTCTCGGCTATGTGCCGGCGGCACTGGCCAAGGCCGACGCGGGATTTGAAATCGAGATCATCGGCGAGCGTCACAAGGCGCAGCGCCTGGCGGGGGCGGCTTTCGACTTGAACGGCAAATTGATGCGACAATAGCGGCTGCGCTGCGAGTGATCGACGCGAACTTGCGCCGACTCGAACGCGGAGAGGGCACATGCAAAGTACAACCGAAATCGACACGTTGGGCTACAACGGGCTGACCGAACACACGCAAGGCTTGCAGGCGGACGCCTACTACGACCCGCGCCAGTACGAGAGGGAACTGCAGCGCATCTGGTATCGAAACTGGGTGTACGTCGGACGCTCCGGCGACGTGGCTCGTCATCGAGCTTTTCGGACCTTTGACTTGGGCGACCAGAAGATTCTCCTGGTGCGCGACGATCAGGGGACTCTGCAAGGATTTCACAATACCTGTCGGCACCGCGGGGCGGCGCTGTGCCGGGAATCCGAAGGTCTTTTGCGCGCCGGCACCATCATCTGTCCGTACCACGCCTGGGTCTACAACCTGCAGGGGGATTTGCTGCGGACCTCGTCCAGGCATCATGCCAGTGGTTTCGATGTGGCCGACTATCCTCTGTACAAGGTGAGCGTGCGGGAATGGAACGGTTTCATTTTCGTGGCGCTGACCGACAGCCCTCCGCCGTTCGAAAAGATCTTCGACTTGCCGTTGAATCGGCTGGATGCCTGGCCTCTCGAGGAACTGGTGGTAGGCCATGTGCTGCAGAAGACCATCGAGGCCAACTGGAAGATTTTCTGGGAAAACTACAACGAGTGCCTGCATTGCCCGGGGGTGCATCCGCAGTTGTCTCAGCTGGTGCCGATTTACGGCCGCGGGCTGCTGGAAGAGCGCGACGATCCCGAGTGGCGCGCGCATTCCGGGGAGATTGATCCGAAATTCAAGGGCGGCTTACGCAACGGCGCGGCGACCTGGTCCTTGGACGGCAAGACCACCGGCATACCCTTTCCCGATCTTTCGGATGCGGATCGCGAGGCCGGTCATATCTACATGACCAGCTTGCCGTCTGTATTTCTCGTCGGTCACATCGACTATGTGCGCGTGGTTCGTCTTCTGCCCTTGGGCCCGGAGAGAACCGAACTTCGCGTCGAATATTTGTTCTCGCCGCGAACTCTCGCCGATCCGAAGTTCGATATGCGCAATGTGGTGGATTTCACCAATACCGTCATGACCGAAGACGCTCAGGTATGCGAACTCAATCAACGAGGCCTGCGCGCCGGTCCGCATGTTCGCGGCGTGGTCATGCCCGAGGAGTATGTCATTCGCCAATTCCATGAGTGGCTGCGCGCTGAGCTGGGGCGCGTCTAGGATCCGGGGCGCGGCCGCGTTGGCGGCGCTCGCGCTGTGCGCGGCGGCTTGCGGCGGACGGCACCCGGCGGGGTCTGCCGGCGAAGAGCCGGTACTGCATATCTATAACTGGGCAGACTACATCGGCCATGACACCGTCGCCGAGTTCGAGCGCCAGACTCACATCAAAGTCATTTACGAGCTGTACGATTCGAACACGACGCTGGAAGCGAAAATGCTGGCCGGGAACTCGGGTTACGACATCGTCAGCACCACCACGGGATTTTACGGCCGGCAGATCAAGGCGGGCGCCTATGAGCCGCTCGATAAATCCAAGCTGCCCAACTGGAGGAATCTCGACCCGGCCGTTCTGGCAGTCCAGTCGCAGGCCGATCCCGCAAATCGCTACGCGGTTCCCTATCTGCATGCCATGAATGGCTTCGTGTACAACATCGATCAGGTGAAAGCACACATGCCGGATGCGCCCACCGACAGTCTGGCCATGCTGTTTGATCCGAAGGTGATTGCGCACTTCGCCGATTGCGGCGTGACCTTCTTGGATTCGTCGGAAGACGTCATCCAGCTGGCACTCGCCTATTTGCATCGAGACCCCAATTCACGCAGCGCCGTGGACTTGAAGGCTGCCGAGAGTGTGGTAATGGCGGTGCGGCCCTACATTCGTACCTTCGATTCGAATGACTACTGGCATCAATTAGCCTCCAACGAGGTGTGCCTGTCCATCGCTTGGTCGAGTGATTACGCGGTGGCGCAGCAGCGCGCGCGCGAGGACGGCACGGGTGCGCATCTGGCATTCACCTTGCCGAAGGAAGGCTCGAACATCACCTACAACGCCTTTCTGATTCCCGTCTCGGCACCGCACCCGGATGCCGCGCATAAGTTTCTGAATTTCATTCTAGAGCCCAAGGTCATTGCCGCCATCAGCAACGATATTCATTACGGCAACGACAACCTGGCCGCACGGCCTTTCGTCAACGACAAACTGCTGTGGGACCCAGCCATCTATCCCACGCCTGAAGTGCGGGCGCGCCTATACCTGCCTGCCGAATTGGGTCAGGACTACGATCGGCTGCGCACGCGGGTGTGGACGCATATAAAGACGGGGCAATAACTGTGGCTTTTCATTCGAGTTTCAGCCACTCATTTTCCACACAATGTCAAGGCCGCAGCCACCAATCTGTGGAGGTAGCTTTCGACCATAAGTGGCTGAAAATGCGCCATTTGTGTGATGTACAACATGCTTTCAATCGGCCTGGAAATGTACAGTTCCGCCCCCATAAAGGACGTGGGCCGGCGGGGTCGACTCGCGGTCGTTGATTCGAGTAATTTGAGGAGAGGTATATGCTTGGAGTGGTAGCCCGTTGGGGCCATAACACCTTGTTAATCGCGTTGGCGCTGATGACATGTGTGATCTTTTTCGGATTGTTCAGATAAGCAGACAAGACAGGGCCACGCGCGCGCGTGAGCCCTTCGCTTAAGGGGCAGCCGGTGCAGTGCCTTGAATGTCTTCGCTACTGATGTGCTTTGATTTCCACAGCAACAAACTGTAATAGCACACGTAGTAGCACACCAGCACAAAGAATATTCCGAGGGTGAGGGGACTTCGCACCATGGCTGCGGGCACAAAAGCCTGCGCGGGATGCGCCATGCTTGCCGCCGGCGCACCCAGGGCTGCTTGCGGGTGAGTGCCCGTGCCCGTGTACATTTGAATGAATCGAAACAGCAGCCGGCCCAGAAACAACAGGGACACGGCAATGCCCGTGTACGTGTGCGGCACGTAGTGCAGGCGCCCTTCGTACACTTGAAAGCGGGTACGCTCCGCGCCCCACACCGCCATTGCAATGCCGAGCACCGCCCCGACGACCTCGGCGCCGAAAAATTGTGCCGAGCGCAATGCCATCGGCAGCAATGAGCAGCCGACCACCATCAGCAGCACGATTCTAAATGTCATGCGCTTCGGCCGCAGGGGCTGGCGCCCGAAGTTGCGGCGGAAGCGGTGGTAGATGGCAAACACTACTAGTGCAGCCAGCAAAAATGCTCCGATTTGCGAAAAGTCCGAGTGCATATATCGGATAATACACCTGGGATGCGCATTGGAACCTCAAGTACAACAAGCGGAGGAGAACTCACGCGCGGCGTGGGTCCCTGGGCGGCGATGGCCGTCAATGTCGCCAACATGATCGGCACCGGTGTGTTTCTCAAGAGCCGTGTCATGACCTGCAATGTGGGCGACGCCAAAATGGTGCTGGTGGTCTGGCTTGCCGCCGGTCTCTTATCCCTTGCCGGCACCTTTTCGTATGCCGAGATTGCGGCCATGATGCCGGAGGCGGGCGGCGACTACGTCTACCTGCGCCGCGCGTATGGGCGCCTGGTGGGTTTTCTTTACGGTTGGGTGGCATTTACCGTCGCGCGCGCCGGATCTCAGGCAGCTCTCGCAGTCGGGCTCGCTATTTTTATGAATGTGGCCTTGGGTGGCGCCCTCGAGCATTGGCATGGCGGCTTGAGTATCGCCGGCCTTCACTTCAGCGGCTTGAGCCTGGTGGCGCTCGCTGCCATTTGGATCGTGGCATTGATCAATTGTGCCTCGGTCAGTGCCGGGGGCCAAATGGCGTTGGTTCTGACGCTGGCCAAGGTGGGGCTGGTTCTCTGCGTCGGCGTCGGCGCCTTCGTTTTTGCCGCCGGCGACTGGGGCCACTTGTCGCAGTCCGGGCTTGGCGGCACTTGCGAGAACGTCGCGGACAGCGCGCGCGGCGGCGTGGCGGGCTTCGGAGCCGCCATGTTGGGAGCGCTGTGGGCCTACGATGGTTGGCAGAATGTCGCGCCGCTCGCCGGTGAAGTCAGGGATCCGCAGCGCAATTTGCCGCGCGCCTTCGTCGGAGGCACTCTGGTGGTAGCCGCGCTGTACTTGTTCGTTAATGCGGCGTATTTCTATGCGTTGACTCCGGTCGAGATTGCGAGCGTCCCGGTGAGTTCGTCGGTGGCGACCGAAGTTCTGAAGAGATTTCTCGGACCGTTGGCGGTCTCCATGACCGCCGTGGCGCTCATGGTTTCCTCGTTCGGCTCGCTGCACGCGAGCGTGCTCGCCAACTCGCGCATTCCTTTTGCCATGGCGCGGGACGGATTGTTCTTCCGCGGCCTGGCGCGCTTGTCGCCGCGCACCAATGTTCCGGTGCGTGCGATTCTCGCGCAAGCAGCCTGGGCCAGCGTGCTGGCGCTGTCCGGCTCCTATGACACACTAACCGACTCGGTGATTTTCGCGTCCTGGTTGTTCTACGGATTGGTGACAGCCTCCTTGTTCGTCTTCAGAAAAACCATGCCCGACACGCCGCGGCCTTATCGTGCATTCGGCTACCCCGTGGTCCCCCTGGTTTTCGTCTTGGTGACCGCGGCCCTGTTGATCAATACCTTTGTCGCGGCACCGAGCCAGGCGCTGCGAGGGGTCGTGCTGCTCGCCGCCGGCTTGCCTTTCTACTGGTACTGGTCGCGCCGCGCAGGCTGAAGTCCGCGCCATGGGCCGCAGCGCTCCGAGATAAAAGAGCCTGGGCAGCCGGGGTGACGGAAGTGCCCGCCAGCGGCTTCAAAGTTGCCGAGCAGCCCTGCAGCAATAGCGAAGCCGGGTATGCCAGCGACGCGGGCGCCAAGCTTCATCGCAAGGGGTCAGGTTCGGGGTTTGTCATACGTTACAAGCGTCCGCCGGCAGGTCGAACACCAGCACTTCTGCATCACGGCCGTCGATGAGACTTAGAGCTCCGCCCTCGGTGATGCGCAACGCGTCGCCGGCCTCGAGCGCCGTGCCGTTTGCCTTTATCGCACCCCGCGCCACGTGCAAGTAGAGGCGCCGCCCGGTCGCTACTTTCAACTCGCCATGCTCTGCGCCGGTGAACAGTCCGGCATACACTCGTGCGTCCTGATGAATGGACAAGGATCCCCCGGCGCGGTCCGGGGAGACTATGAGCCGCAGGCGCCCCCGCTTCTCCTCGACCGAAAAACGCTTCTCTTCGTAACTCGGTTCAATATTGCGCTTGTCCGGCTGAATCCATATCTGCAGAAAGTGCACAGGCTCATTCGAACTAGGATTGAACTCGCTGTGTCGCACACCGCTGCCGGCACTCATTCGTTGCACATCGCCGGGCCTGATGGTGGAGCCATTGCCCATCGAGTCCTTATGTGCAAGTTCACCCGACAGCACATAGCTAATAATCTCCATATCGCGATGGCCGTGTGTGCCGAAACCCTGGCCCGCCTGCACCCGGTCCTCGTTAATGACCCGCAACGGTCCGAACTCCACGTGCTCTGGGTCGAAGTAATCGGCAAAGGAAAATGTGTGATAGGACTTGAGCCAACCGTGGTCGGCAAAGCCTCGTTCGCTACTGCGCCTAATATTGTTCATGAGAACCTCCGTGCTGCATAGAATAGGGTCGAAAAGTCGAATAATAAAGCGCAGAATATTGCTGTAATTAATCAGTTAATTGGATAGATTCATGGCAATTGCGAAGAGCAGCGTGGAACAGTGGACCGTCCTCGCGGGTGTGGTCGATGCCGGCGGCTTCGCACAGGCGGCGGAGGTGTTGAATCGGAGTCAATCGGCCGTGAGCTACGCCGTGGGGAGGTTGCAGGAATCCCTGGGAGTGCCCCTGTTGATGATAGAGGGCCGCAAGTCGGTGCTCACGCCTCACGGCCGCACTCTGCTTACCCGTGCCCGCACCCTAATCAAAGACTTGGAAACGCTGGAGCAACTGGCAAGCAGCTTGAAGCAGGGCTGGGAATCCGAACTCAGGCTGGTGGTGGACGCGGCATTTCCTCGCTCGCGCCTGCTCGGTATCGTGGCCGAGTTGCAGCAAACTTGCCCCAGCACTCAGATTCAGCTAGCCGATGTCGTCCTGTCGGGAGCCGAGGATGCCATCACCGCCGGTGTCGCGGATCTCGTCGTCACCAGCCGGGTGCCGCCGGGGTATCTCGGCGACTGGTTGTTAGACATTACCTTCATTGCCGTTGCGCGGCCCGATCATGTGCTGTTTCAGCTCGAACGAGAACTCACTACCGGCGATTTGGTACGCCACGTACAGGCGGTGGTGCGGGATTCGGGAACCACCCATCCGAGGGATGAGGGCTGGCTCGGCGCGGCTCGCCGTTTCACGGTAAGCAGCCTGGATGCATCGCTAGCCACGCTTCTCGCCGGCCTCGCATTTGCCTGGCTGCCTGAACATCTGGTGGCGGACGCCGTGCGCAGCGGCACATTGCGGCGTCTGCCGCTTGCGACCGGTGGTTCGCGGAATGTCCCATTACATATGGTCTTGGTGAAACCCGTGTCGCCCGGTCCGGCGGCGCGCGCCGCGCTCGACTCGTTTCATCGGCACGCCCAAATTTAACAGCCGCGCAACGCTCCCGGTAGGACTGTCCCTACACGCGGTGACGAAGCGCCCTGACTGCGCCTGCGCTGATTACGGATTAACGTCGATGCACTACAAACATGGGGAGTGAGAACAATGTCCATAGGCACCATCCTACTGATCGTCCTGGTTTTACTGTTGGTCGGTGCGCTCCCCACTTGGGGGTACAGCAGCGGCTGGGGCTACTTCCCGAGCGGTGGGCTGGGTTTGGTGCTCATCGTGCTGCTGGTGTTGGTCCTCAGCGGACGATTGTAAACTTCGTCATCGCATTTATCGTGCTGCGTTCCCGGCGGTTGCCGCGCATATACTTTGCGATAATCGCCATGCTTGCGGCAGACGTCGTTGCCGGGGCAGCGGCCGCGACCGAAGTTTCCGGTTCGCATGGCTGTATTGTGGCGAATACTCCTACGAAGTTTGATTACATGGTGCTGGCGAGCATTGCCGATACGCCGCATCTGCTGGCATTGGCCGGCTATCGATCAACTGCGCGGCACCGCGCCGCGTCGCGAACCCGTAACAACTCCGTGTCGGACAGCGAGTCTGCCGCGGATGGTGAGCGTGCAGTCGGCGTGCAGCGTCCTTAAAGCCGATTGCTCGCACCGTTGCGCGCCGATTCGCGTAAGAATCAGAAGTATCCATGCAGTTCAACGAAGTACAAACGTTGATGTTCGGAGTCATCCTGGGGAATACCGTCGTTCCAGCGCAGACCGCTGCGTATTTGCACGAACTGTATTGGCGTGAGCTCATAGATGAGGCTCCAGCGGGTCTGTTCGCCGTTCGGCGCGGCACGGTTGGGATTGAGAAATTCCTCGGTGACCTTCAAATTGTTGCCGCGAGCGATCCGCCAATTGGCCTCGAGCAGAGTTGCCAGCTGACCACCCTGGCCATTGGCGATGCCCTGATCATCGGTGATTTCCGCCTGACCTAACCATGAAATGGGACCGGTCTTGAGGCCGCCGAATACACCGTATGCATTTTTGGCGCCGCCCGCCTGAGCATTGCGGTTGGCCGCAATTCCCACGCGCCAACGCGATTCGACGAAGGCCAACTGCGTGCTGTATTGCTTGCCGTTGCCGGTCACCGCGCCGCCCGCGGTGCCGTTGCTGACGGCGAGCTGTGCATCCCAGTGGCCACGCTCCCACCCGAGCTCAACACCTTCATCCGGCGTCGTCATGTTGATTCCGCTGGTGGTCTGGATGAAGGCGCTCTGGTCCTGCAGCCGCAGGCCGAAGGGGAGGTACATTTGTCCGGCCTTCACATACCAATCGTGTGTCGCGGACCAGTACAAGAGATAAGCCTCACGATTCAGGGCGCCGCCGGGCGCGACCTGCTCATCGACAAAGGCGAGCAGGCGGTTCGAAATGACTTCTGCCTCCAGGTACACGCGAGTTTGTTCCATTTCGAACTGTTGCACCGAATTTGCGTGCGGCACTTGAGTCAATGAAGCCTCAAATCGAAGGTCGCCGCCGGCTCGCAGGTACGGTCCGAGCTGTCCCGTCCAATTGTCGAGCGGCGTGTCCAAATGCTGCGCCGGCAACACGGTCTGCGCAATGACGTCGCCAAACGCGGTGCGCAGTCCGCCGCCCGTGGGGTTGACGTGACATTGACCGCATTTCAAGCCCAGCTGCACGGCAAGGTAGGGCTCGGCTTGCGCTCCGAACGCCGTAAGACACATCATGACAAAGAGGCTGTGCAGCACCAATCGAGTGTGAGGTCGCTTCACGGCCCACGCTCCACGGTGAATTCGAAGGAAGCATCCGTACCGAGCGTCGCGGCGTTCATATTGGCTAATGCGCCGCCGCCGCTGCCGCGCAACGTGACCCGATAGATTCCAGAAGCAAGCACTGCGACAGGCGTAATCACCAGCACGGACGGATTATTCTTGGCGAGCGCGCTCTGTGAAGGCATTCGCTGCGCATCGCCGGTGACTACTGACTGCGGGCCGTCGATGAGTTCGAGCGTCACGGTGCTGCCATTGACGAGCGAGGCATCCACATCCTGGGTGAAGGTCACCAGGATGCGTGCGGGCGGGACACGCACGATCGACTTATCCAGCGGAGCGGTGGTTTGCACCGCGAATGATTGAGCGGCGGCCGCAGCGGCCGGTGCGTTCGGCGCGCCGTTCGTGATCCACTGACGGATGGCGTCGATCGTTGCCTGCGGCAGCGGCGCTTCGCCCAGCGGCATTTGTCCGCCGGTGATTCCCGGCACGCCTGCGATCTTGTGCGCAATGTAGCTGCTATCCGGATCGCCCGGCGCGACGCGCTGCAAATTCGGCTGCTCGACGCTGGCGACGCCGACCAACAGGTTATAGCTGTGACCTGCATCGAGCTGCAGCCCTTCAGGAGCGCTCGCACCGATGTGACACTTCGAGCAGATGGGCGTGAACACAGTGTCCTGAATTGATTGGAAATCCGCAGTGATCGTACCGTTGCCGCCACCACCCCCAGAGCTTGGCTGGCCATTCTCATCCAAGCCCTGGCCGTTGCCGGCGCACCCGGCGGCACTTCCCAGCAGCAGCAGCACGCTCCAAAGGCGGTATCTGTCGATCGGCATTCTCGAACTCACAAGGGTGACGACGTGGAGTAAGTACCGTGCGGCCGACGTTGGGTTTAGCTAGCGGGGCTTTTCATGAAAGAAAGAGTTAATCTGTGGCCGTGCGAGGTGCGGAGAGTTTTGCGTGCAATGCTCGAGAAAGGATCTGGCGGTTGTGAAGTAGTGCGTCTGATCACGAGTGGCATTGTATTGTCGGCGGCACTTGTTTATGGAACGCCGCGCTGTGCGGCGGCCGATCTGTGGGGCGGTTCCCTCGCCATCACCAGCGACTACATCGTGCGCGGCATATCGCGAAGCGACGATCAAGCGGCGTTGCAGCTGGATGTACATTATTTGAACAGCTCCGGTTTCGTGCTGGGGTTGTTTGCATCCAATACGAAAATCGATCATCGCGAGCCGAGCGATTTGGAGCTCGATGGATTTATCGGCTTTGCCTGGACCGCCGGCGGCGATTGGCGCGGTCGAGCGCTGCTGAGCCACTACGCCTATCCGTGGAACCGCCATGGCTCCGAATATGACTATGACGAGTTCGATATCGATGCCACTTATCAGGAATGGCTGAATGTCGGCCTTGTCTATTCGCCGAATGCGCCGCGCTATCTGTACTCCTACGGCGGATTCGCCGGTGTCACCTCCGAATCGGCGCAGCTCAGCGTGCAGCGGCCGTTGTGGCGCAAGCTGTCCGCCACCTTAGGGGTGGGCTACTCACGTTTCGAGGGTCCGGA
>JBDUEQ010000034.1:0-24895 GCA_040002315.1 Gammaproteobacteria bacterium | reverse complement strand
TTACATGCGCTTCTGCCAAATGCTACTAAACGGCGACAAGCTCGACGGCGTGCGCCTGCTCGGCCCCAGCACGGTGGAATTGGACTACTTCCTCGCTCATGCAATCTCCCCCTCAATGACTCATTTTGATTGCGATTTATTGCATGCTATCGCGGCGCGGCGAGGAACCACAGCGCGGCGTCAGCAGGCTTTTCAGTTTCATTCGGAGCCCAGATCGGCTAGCGTGCAACTATAGATAATACCGAAGGGATGTAATTATGGATCGGCGTAACTTTCTCCTCGTAGCCACCGTCGCCGCGCTCGCGACTCCCGCAATCGCTCTGTGCAAACCTGCCGTGAACGTCGAGGAATTGACCCTGGCGGACATCGCAGCCGCCTTCGCCGACGGACGCTTGACGTCGCGCCGGTTAACCCAAATGTATCTGGACCGTATCAATTCGCTTGACCGCCGCGGCCCCGCACTGGGGTCGGTGCTTGAAATCAATCCGCACGCGCTCGACATTGCGGACTCACTCGACCGCGAGCGCCAATCTCGCGGGCCGCGCGGCCCGCTGCACGGAGTCCCGGTGCTGATCAAGGACAACGTCGAAACGGCGGATCACATGATGACGACCGCCGGGTCGATGGCACTCGATGGCTGGTATGCACCCGTGGACGCGCCGCTGGTGGCGCGATTGCGCGCCGCGGGCGCCCTAATATTGGGTAAGACCAACTTGAGCGAGTGGGCTAATTTTCGATCCACTCATTCTTCCAGTGGTTGGAGCGGCCGCGGCGGCCAGACTCGCAATCCCTACGCACTCAATCGCACTCCGTCGGGCTCCAGTTCGGGATCGGCGGTTGCGGTCTCCGCAAATCTCTGTGCGCTCGCGATAGGCACCGAGACCGACGGTTCGATCGTGAGCCCCGCCTCGGTGAACGGCATTGTCGGCCTGAAGCCGACGGTCGGGCTCGTGAGCCGTTCGGGAATCGTGCCGATTTCGCATAGTCAAGACACCGCAGGTCCGCTTGCACGCAGCGTGCGCGACGCGGCGGTATTGCTCGGCGTGTTGGCAGCTCCAGACCCGGCCGATCCCGCCAGCGCCGCCGTTGGCGATCGCTTCATCAGCGACTACTCACATTTTCTCGACAGCGACGGCCTGCGCGGCGCGCGGCTGGGCATTGCTCGGCGTTTCTTCGCCGAGAGCGCGCCACTCAACGGATTTTTGGACGATTGCATCGCCACCCTGAAACGCGCCGGCGCAACTGTCGTCGACCCCGCCGATCTGCCGACGCACGGCGCGGCGGCGGCGGCCGAACAGGAAGTCATGCTGTATGAGTTCAAGGCTGACCTCAATGCCTATCTCGCGCGCCTGCCGAATCGGTTTCCGGTGCGCTCTCTGGCGGACTTGATCCGCTTCAATGACACGCATGCGGCGCAGGAGATGCCGCTGTTCGATCAAGAATTGCTGCGTCAGGCCGAGGCCAAGGGCGGTCTGAATGAAGCCGCTTATCAAGATGCGCGAGCCACTTGTCTGACGGTGACCCGCGCGGGCGGAATTGACGCGGTGCTGTGCGAGCACCGCCTCGACGCCATCGTGACGCTGACCTCGGGCCCGGCCTGGCTGATTGATGCCGTGAATGGCGATTCCGATACCGGCGGCTGCTCGTCTCCCGCGGCGGTTGCGGGCTATCCTCACATCACTGTGCCCGCAGGACTGTATCGCGGGCTGCCCGTCGGGCTGTCGTTTTTTGGTGCCGCCTTCAGCGAGGCAAAGCTGATCACACTGGCGTCGGGATTCGAGCACAATGCGAACGGACGTAGGATTCCGCGCTTCTCACCGAGCGTCTGACCGCCGCAGGTGCAGCGTGTGCGCCGAACGCATCGGGGCAAAGCACGGCCCACCTCATCATCAATAGCGCTATCGTTTTACTTGCCATTGGCGGATTATCTGCGCAAGAGTGCGAAGATTGCCAGACCAAAAGAGCGCTGCTTTTACGAACGACTCTGGACTCCCAAAAAAGTGAGCCTATGCAAGCTCCGCAGATATTTCTCCTCAAATGCCTGGCCGCGGGCCTGTTGGCGATGGCCGCGAGTCCAGCCCCTGCGGAGTTCTACAGTTACCAGGGCCAGATTCAGCTCCAGGCAATTTCCGGCGATACATGCTCGGAACCTGGCGGCGCGCCGCTGAATATTTACATTTATGGCCGGGACGACGCTCCGGGACACCGAATCGACGGATATCTGTACGGTGAGAAAATTGTTGGCGGCCACTTCAGCGGTAATAACTTGGGCCAACTGCCGCTGACCTATCCCGGTGAATCGGCGCCCGGGCATAGCTTGCGGCTTCGCGCTGCCGGCGACGGGGCCTTTGTCGGCGAACTCGAAGTTAGATCGCTGCTGTCGGCGCTGAGCGGCTGCAAGTTCTTAAACGCCGCCATCAAATTCACGAAGATTGGAACTCATACCCAAGACGCCTATGACCAGGCGGCAACCTTGTTTCAGATGGACTCCCACGCCGTTCAGTCCTACCTGTTGGGCGTGCGCGGCAAAGTGAAAGAATCCCTGCCGGTGCTGCAGGCCGGATTGAGCGAAAAGGCGAAGGTATATGGCGCGGCTCATCCGCAGCTGCTGCCCTATTACTTTTTGCTGGCGCAGCTACACGATGCAGCAGGCAGCTACCTCGAGGAGGCGCCGCTTTATCGCAAGGCTCTCGAGGTGTGCGAACAGTCCTACGGTCCGCAGACGCGCTGCGCCGCGCTGATGCTGACATCGCTGGCCGGAGTACTGTTCAAAACCGGAAACTACGTCGAGGCGGAAACACTTGTCCGGCGTGCCATCGCCGTTTGCAACATAGCGTGCGCCCCCGAGTCTGCGTTGACGGAAGCCAATCTCAATACTCTGGGCGCAGTGCTCATTCATACGGGGCACTATGCCGAGGCGCAAGTCACCTTGAACAAGGCGCTGGCGCTCGGCAGAAAGGCCTTCGGGCGCGAAGATGTCAATGCCGGCGTGAGCCTCAATGATTTAGGAGTTCTGTACCGCTTCACCGGGCAATATGGCAAGGCCGAAGCTGCCATGCGCGAGGCGTTGGCGATCGACGAGAAAGCCTTGGGCGCCGACAATCCGCTTGTCATCATCAACAGCATTGCACTGGCGCAGATACTGCGCATCTCGGGCCGCAATGCCGAGGCTGAACCCATCGCGCGACGCGCGCTCGCCACTGCAGAGCGGGTGTTGGGTCCCGAGCGCCCGGATCACCCCGCACTCAGCATCGGGCTGATCGGCTTGGCAGAAGTGCTCCGAGAAAAGGGCAGTTACGCCGAAGCGGAACCCCTTTACCGGCGTGCATTGGCAAATGATGCGAAATACCTGGGCTCAGACCACCCGGAAATTGCCGTGAGTTCGATGCTGCTCGCCAAAGCACTGATGGCCGGCGGCCGCGATGCCGAAGCTCTGGCACTGTTGAAGCACGCCTATAATATTGCTCATGTTTGGGACAACCGCCCGATCACCTGGCGCATTACCAGTGAATTAATGCAGTTCTACCGTGCGGGCAAGTCGCCGCAGACGGATGTGGCCATCTTTTACGGCAAGGAGTCCGTCAACAATCTGCAGCAGCTGCGCAGCGACATGAGCGCTGCAGGCAACGCGGCGCAGGAGTCCTTCGTCAGCGCCGCAGAGGTTGCTTCCGTATACCGAACCCTCGCCGACCTCCTGATCCGCGAAGGCCGGCTCGGCGAGGCGCAGCAGATTCTCGCCATGCTCAAAGAGCAGGAATTCTACGACTTCACCGAGCGCAACGCGGATTCCGACCCTCGCAAGACCATTGCGAGCATGAGCCCGTCGGAGAAGGAATTGGATTCCTTGAGCAATAAGGACGTGACACTGGGCCGCGAATACGCGGCGCTCCAGGAAAAATTCAAGAAGAACCATCAGCTCAGTTCCGCGGAGCATGACCGACTGAATGCACTGCGCAAATCAATGGACGCCGCGCAGGCGACTTTCGACAGCCGCGCGGCGGCGGTGGCCAAGAGTTCCACTGACCCAGAAGCGCGCAAACGGCGGGGACAGGAAATCACGGATTGGAGCCGCTCCTTCCAAGGGACTCTCAAGGGTCTTGGCCATGACGCGGTGCTGGCCCAGTATTTCATCCTCGACGACAAGGTGGCCATTCTGCTCACTACGCCCAATGTGGTGGTGGCGCGGGAAGCTGATATCAAACGCGAGGATTTGAATGAGCAAATCCGCGCATACCGCAAAACCTTGTCCAGCGCGGCCGCCGATCCATTGCCCCAGGCCAAGGCGCTCTATCAAGTGCTGATCGGACCAATCGCAGACGATCTGCGCCAGGCAGGGGCCAAAACGCTGATGCTGTCGCTGGACGATACTCTGCGATATCTGCCGTTTGCAGCATTGCACGACGGCAAGGCCTATCTCATCGAGAGCCTGTCGATTGTCATGGTGACCGAGGCGGTGCGCGACAAGCTCGGCAAACCTGCCGCCGTAGCCTGGTCGATATGGGGGCTCGGAGTTACGCGCGCGCACGACGGTGCACAAGCTCTACCTTGGGTCGGAGTCGAACTCAATGGAATCACCGGCCCGAAGGGAATCTTGGCCGGCAAGGTTCTGCTCGACTCATCGTTCACCGAAGGTTCGCTGCGGGACGGGCTCGATCAGGCCTATCCCATCATCCACATCGCCAGCCACTTTCAATTCACCCCCGGCAGCATGGATGATTCGTTTCTGCTGCTGGGCGACGGCAGCCGGATGACCCTCGCACAGATCAAAACTCGACTGAATTTCAACAGCGTCGACCTATTGACCTTGTCAGCATGCGAGACGGCGCTCGGCGACGACAGCGTCGCACATCATGGGGTCGAGGTCGAAGGTCTGGGCGCGATCGCCCAACAGGGCGGAGCCAAGGCAGTCCTTGCCACTCTGTGGCCGGTCGCGGACAGCAGCACGGCGCTGCTGATGCGGGCATTGTACAAGGCGCACAAAGACGATCACCTGACCAAGGCCGATGCGCTGCAGAAGGCGCAACTGACGCTGTTACGCGGCTTGAGCGATCCTGAGCCCGGAACCAAGGGCGAGCGGGGCTTGACGCGTGCAAATGCAGTTCAGCCGGCGGGAAATTTCAAGGTCGATCCCGCAGCGCCGTTTGCCCATCCCTACTATTGGGCACCCTTCATCCTCATGGGCAATTGGCTGTGAGCCTGGCTTACCTGCGAACCGGGATTTCGATATAGCTTTCGTTGTGCCATTGCAGCTTGATGGGGATTTTCCCCTGCGCAACGGTTTCCTCGCTGACGTCGCTCCCGGTTCCATAGTTGAGTTCGCGGTCCGGCCGTTTGCTGATGCCGAGAATCATGACCAGGCGGCTGCCGGCCTGCAATCGGCGGCTGGTCATCCTTTCACTTTTGAAATTGAGCTCCTGCCGCTCGCCCGCCCTCAACAAGTGACGATTGACCCTATCCCGCACGTAACTCGCGCGCAACTCATAAGTCGGATTGAAAAGGTAAATGTAATCGCCGCTCGGCAAAAGCTCGTACAAAGTGACATTGAGGTCTACGTCCATTTTGTTGACGGTGAAATCGAGCTTGCCCGAGAACAGACCGATGAACTCCGTGTCCTTCGACAGCGGCTCACTGGTGAACATCAGCGCGTTGTGGGTCGCCAAGTTTCTGCTCGTAAAATCAGCCGGCGCCGTCCAGGCAAAGTCCTTGCGATCGGTGAGCGAAACGATCTGGCGCAAGGCTGACGCACGAGCGGGCTTGCGTTGCGTCAGCCGATGACGCTCACCCGTACCATTGCCGTCCAGGTAGAACCTCAGGCTGCCCTTGGCCAAGGCTTCGAGCGATGCGGCGTGCCGCCACTCGTTCGCTCCCATGACTTCGTAGTTGACCTTATCCTTCAGCAGAGATGGCATCGCACCCCCCTTGAAGACACGGTCGAACCACTGATAGCGCATCTCGCGCAGGTCGACCAGGGCTGCCGAATCCACCTCATAGCCTTGCAGCATGGCGGATGGCCCTTGTCGCATCACGCTGTCGTCGTAGGGTCCGATCAGCAGCGTGTGGTCGGCGCGCGGATTATAGATACGATGCTGGTTGAAATAGTACAAGGCGCCCGGATTGCTGCCCGCATAGTAGCCGGTAATCGTCAGTACTGGGATCTCGATGCGCGAGAATTGCTCCCGGTAAGGGACCATGTTCTGCCAGAACCGATCATAGCTGGGGTGATTCAGCCAACGAATGAAAATGGGATTGGGCTTGCCGTGCAGGCGGCCCAGATCCCGGTAGCGCCTTCCGCTCTTGTACCACTTCTGATCGAGCAGGTGCCACACGGCGTCGTCATTGTAAGCGACGTCGTCCGACGGGTTGGTATTGGTGACATACGAAGACCAGCGGTAGGCGGAGTTGTGGAAAATGCCGCCGGCCATGGGGAAATCGATGCCCGGCGCAGTGGGTGAGGATGTAGCAATGGCCTTGAGCGCGGGCGGCAGCCGCTTTGCGGCCGCCCAAGCGGTAAAGCCGCTGTAGCCATCGCCGTACATCCCAACCCGGCCGTCGCTCCAAGGTTGTTTGACGATCCAATTGATGACCGCGCGGGCATCGTCGCCGTCGTGCTGATACGGAACTGTGGGTTGCGAACTGCCGTGCACTCCGCGGGCGAACGCCACCACCCCGACGTAGCCGTGGGCCGCACATTCCTTGGCATAGTTCGGCGAATCGTAAATCGTGAACTCGAGCAACACGGGCAGCGGCTTGATGGACCCTTTCGGGCGAATCACCAAAGCAGCAATGCTGGCCTCGGGAGTCTTGATCAAGACATCCTCCTCTGCCGTGTAGCGCCGACGGTCGTCCTCGGCGATGAGCGCGCCCACCAAAGGTGCGAAGTTTCGATAGGCTTCGAAGTCTACGTATTTCCAAATCAGATCCACCGCTTCCGCCTGGGTGATGATGTCGCGAGTTCTTTGTTGATCGAGTGACTTCTGCAGGGCGTCGCGAAACACCGTGGGCGGCGTCTCGAGCCACCGCGCCACGGCGTATGCGTCGTGATCATTGAAGCGCGCCGCCACTTCGCGAAATGATCGGTTGAAGCCTTCCGCGAAGGAGACTCGATTTTCAGTCTCCAACGCTCTCGCATACGCGTAAAGATCGCGGATCGCACCCCGGCTCACCGGCCGGCCGGCATCCAAGCGGCGGCGACGGTCGCGCAGCGATTGCCTCGAGACGTCGGCGGCCGCGAACTCACCCGCGGCCATTTGCAGAGCCGACAAATTCGCGAGATAGCGGTCGCGATCGGGCTCCTCATAGACGGGAAGCAGCCGCCCGGCAAGATCGTGCATGGCTGCGGCGGTTGCCGCATCCCCGACCGTCGCCGGCGCATGAAACTCGAGTTCCGGCGCGGCTGCCAAGGACCGCGATACGCCCAGGAGAAAAAACAGCAAGAAGCGCTGCACGATCTGCCTGCACCCCGCCGTCGTGGATGGTGTGGTGGTGCCCATCATAGCTGGCTTCCCGGCGCGTTCACCGGCAGACCACGCCGCCGAGTGCGAGGATCTTTCACCAAGTGCAGGACCCGAGTGAACAGCGGGTGCGCCTGCCCGGGCCCGCCGATATGAACGATTCCGGTGCGATTGAGCTCATTGGTGAAAACGTCGATGACCAGATCCAGAACATCGTCATCGAGAGAACCAAATGTTCCGTCCACGAGCACCCACGGCGGGTTTTGCAGCAAGATTCGGGCAACGGCGAGACACAGCTGTTCGTCCTGGCTCAGCTCCCGATCCCAGCGACGTGTGGTATCGAGCAGCGGCGCGAGGCGTTCGAGCCCAAGCCGGTATAGCGCGCGCGTGGCGGCGCTCGATTCGAAGCTCTCGGCCTTCAATGGATAGGCAAGAACTTCCCGCAAGGTCCCGCGCGGCATGTAGGGAGTGCCGCGCGGCAAATAGAATATTTGCTGTCCCTTCGGGCGCACGATGTGTCCGGAACCCCACGGCCATAATCCGGCCAACGCCCGAAACAGCTGCGTTTTGCCGGTTCCCGGCGCACCCTGGATGAGTACTCGCTCCCCGGCGGTCACCAGCACTTTCCTTTCCTTGAGCATATCGGCATTCGCCGCCGAGACGATCTCCAGATCATTGATTGAGATCACACCGGATTCCCCCTCGGTGTAGTCGATGCGGCTCTCAAAGCCGCTCGGCTCATGGACGTCGATCAGAGCATGGCGGAAATTCGCGACGCGAAGCAATGTCGCGCGCCAATCCGCAATGGCGCTGAAATTGTCGATGAACCAGCGCAGCGAAGACTGTGCCTGGCTGAATGCGCCGGCGGCCATCATCAAGCCACCGAACGAAACCTTGCCGTTGAAATACAGGGGGGCGGCGACCAGTATGGGCGCAACGATGGTAATCCAGCCGAAGCCCGCCGTAACCCAGGTGAGGTTGGCATGACCACGGACAATGCGTTGGGTCGCGGCGAGCACATTACCCAGATGCAATTCGATGCGGCGCTTCTCATCCGCCTCCCCCTCCGCCAGCGCTATGTCATCCACATGCTCGTTCACGCGCACCAGCGAAAACCGCAGATCCGCTTCGCGTGCGTAACGCTGCGCGTTACGACCGATGAGACCGCGCCCCACCCAGTAGCTGAGCAGCGAGCCCGCGCTCGCATAAAGGATCGCTGCCCACACCATAAAGCCCGGCACCGTGTAATCCCGTTCGCCGACCCGAAAAATGAAATCGTTCGACAGGACCCAGAGCACGCCCGAGAAGGTCAGCAACAATATCGATGCCTGCAGCAGGCCGACGAACAGATCGGCCGACAGCTCGCAGAGCTTGCGGGCATCCTCGTGTATGCGCTGATCCGGATTGACGCCCAACGATCCCGCGTTGGCCAGCCAGAATGCCCTGCGCGGCAACAACCAGTCGTGAAGCAACCCGAGCACCAACCCCTCGCGCAGCCGGAGTTCCAGGGTCTCGACCAGCCAGCGCTGCGCCACGTTGACTCCGAGCAGAAAACCCGCAATCAGAAAGAACACCCCGAGCTGGTACAGAAAGTCGCGTAAATCCCGCCGCGACAGCGCATCGTAGAAGGGCTTATTCCAGCCGTTGAGGCGAATTTGTCCGTAGGCCGTGGCCGCAACGACCAGAATGATGGCGGCCAACAGCAAAGTGAGCGTCTTGCCCGCCGGTGAGCCGAAGATCGTGCGGAGAACCAGGCCGATTTGCCGCCCAAAGCCCAGCTGGGCAATCTCGCCCTCGGGAGAAATGCCGGAGTTTTCTGATGAGCGATCTGTCATCAGGGTCAGCATACCACCGAAGCCCGCGCGGCCGGCCTCTTACAGGCAAGCCCGTGATC
This sequence comes from Gammaproteobacteria bacterium, assembly GCA_040002315.1. Classification (GTDB taxonomy): domain Bacteria; phylum Pseudomonadota; class Gammaproteobacteria; order Steroidobacterales; family Steroidobacteraceae; genus Bog-1198. Next base: position 15,550 of record JBDUEQ010000034.1, on the reverse strand, counting down.
AGGCCGTGATGCAGATCACTTCCGCGGGCGCATTGGATAGCGTCACGGAATCCTTGTCGAAACTCGTGCATTCGAGTCCATCGACACGCACGCTGCGCAGGGCAGCTCCGAGCGGCGGGCGCAGGATGATTTTGGCCGCAGTGGTGCTGTTGATCTTGAACCGCAAGACGCCGTCCCCCATCCGGCGCAACGTGTAGCTCAGCGCGCCGTACAGCGTAGGCATGTCATTGACGTGCACACCGCCGCCCTCGATCCACTCGGCTGCCAAACCCGCCGCCAACACCAGACATCGATCGGCTTCCCTTTCGTAGGCAAATAGGCTGCGCACGGCCAGCACATATTCCGCAGAGATCCAGGTGTGCGGCAGATCTCCGACATGCGCCGGCGCCTTGCGATCCTGCCACGCGATCTCCGGCCATTGATTCCAAGGCGGCGGGCGACGATCCGCCAGAAAGAACCGCAATAGTTCCAGCGCCGCGTCGCGCCTTCCCAGTCGCACCAAGGCGCCGATGATGCGGATTTCATAGGGCGTGTAATTGGCGGATGCCACGGCGCCGCTGCGCTTGCTGCGCCAATCGGCAAGATACTTGTCGAAGGTCCGCTCGAGGGCCAGGCGGTTAAGGCCAGCCGGCACGTCGAGCAGGTAAATGGCGTTGGCGGTCGCCGTCGGATCGAAATCCGCCCACTCTATGCTGCCCGGAATGAAATCAAGCTTGCGTTCTGCACGGGTCGACTCGATCGATGCATAAAGCGCAGCCGCAAGACGCGCACTCAGTGCTTCCCAGCGCTGCGCCGAATTCTCCTCGCCGGCTGCACGAGCCAGGTACGCTGCATCCCCCAAACCGCGTAGCGCCCAGAAGTCGTCCCAATAGGAATGCACGGGTTGCGCAAGATAGCCCTCATGGCTCACCGATATGGGCAGCAGTCCGTCCGCACCGAGCAGCTCCTCGATGCATCCGGCCGCCCTGCCGATGTGAGTCCATAATTCCCGCAGGAGAGCATCATCCGTCGTGAATCGATAATAATCTGCAATCAGCGCCAGCAACTCGCCATGACTATCGTGTTCCACCAGCCAGTCGGCGCCGTCACTGTCAACACAGCAGGGGACGAATCCGTCCGAGCGCTGATACGGTGCGTACCAGCGGATGAATTCCCTGACCGCCTGCGCGTGTCCCATGCGCAGCAGCGCCGCGCTCATCATGGCGCTGTCACGAATCCAGGACCGAGTATAGCGGCGCGGACCGGGCTGCAGAGCAGGCCCTGCCCGGGTCACTAGAATGTGAGTCGTTGCCGTGAGCGCCGCCTGCACGGCATCCGTCAACCAACCGTTGCCGGTCCACTGACCGACACGCAGCGTGGGTCCCCAGTTGAATGCGGGTTCGTGCTCGAATACCGCCTCGCGTTCGATGAGCCGCTCACGCGCGGCGGCAGTCATGCAATTCACGATGATTTCGACCGACTGATGGGCCTGAGGCGACAATTCGAAGCCGAGCACACCCGTGGCAAAACCGATAGGATCATGCGTCTGCGCCTTGCCCGGCAGCGGGCCTGCGTCCAGTCGGGCGGCCATGAAGCCCTCGTCGAAATTCAGCGCGCCAAATCCCATGAGCGTGCTCGCGCCTTCGCCGCTCTCAGGTACGAGGCGCGCGGTGTCGTTAACGTGGACCACCCCGTCGCGCCACGCCAGGTCGCGGATCCGACTCACGCCGCCCAACTCGCGAAAGCTCTGCCACGGCGGAGTCACTTGAAACGGTCGCAACAGCACGAAAAGCCGCGCACTTAATTGTCCGGCAGTGAGATTCTCGAACCGATAAGCCACGCGCGAAGTGCCGCTGGGAGTCGCCTCCGCCCGAATGCGCAGACGCCAATCCTCGGTTTCCCAGATCACTGACGGCACCGGCATCCAGCCTCCGAGCAGTTCCTGCCGCGGCATGACATCCGTCCAGGTTACGAGCCGCCCATTGACCAGCAGCATGGGTTCGATGGAGAAAGAACCCTGATCCACTTCTACCATCCCGTCTTCGTTCATCAAGGCGCAATGAATGCCGTGAGACGTGCCGAAGGGGGTCCACAGCGTTTGTTCGTTGTGCAGCCAGCGAGGATGCCAGCCGCGCGCTTCGCCCTGGGCGACGTTGTTCCAGAAAGCGTCGATGGAACGCGAGAACTCAAATGACTGTATGCGCAGAGCAGCGCCCGATGACGGCTGATCGAGTTCAAGACGGAGGTAGCGGGTCTTGAGCGCGGGCAGGTACACGTAGCTGCGTTTGCCGCCCGCCTGCGCGGCGGCGTGCAGCGTCTTCCAGCGGCGGCCGGAGTTCGAGCCGCGCACGCGAAAGCCGCTCGCCGGCGCATGTTCAAGCCATTCGACCACCAAACCGCCGATAACGCGAGCCTTGATCAAATCGATGACAATCCACGGGCGCAGGTCGTCGGGCCGCGGTTTCCAGCCGGAACCAAGCAGTGCGGCGGCCGCATCGAATTCCGGCAATTCGCTCGACGCAGTGACCGTGGGCGCCTCGCTCGGACTGCGATCCACGATTTCGAGACCGGTAATCCACAGTGTGCCGCTGCCGCCCTCGCCCGCGACAATGGCCAACTCTATCGAACCCAGCGACTTGATATGACCACCGCTCGACGGGCCCCAGCCGAACTCGATCGCGCTGCTGTCGATCGTGATACTTTTCCACCTCGCCGGTGGCCTTAAGTCTTTATGGACGTGCCGCCAGACGTTCTGACCCGTGGCGTCGACCAGTTTCAGCTCGAGGGTGTTCGCCGCGCCAGACCCTCGCAGGCGAAACGTTACCGCGTACTCCTCGGGCATCGGCCGCTTCATGGTACGCCGCGCCACCACAAAGCCGCCGACGCCTTTGAAATCGAAGTCCATGCGCAGCGCCTGACCGTGCCCGGCGGGCACCGATGACAGCTTCAACTCGGCGTTGCCGGAAACGATGGTTTGCCAGTCGAGGTCTTGCATGGGGTAAATATGACACGGACGGGCGGGCAATCGATAGTGGCGCGGTGAATCAAAACCCGGCGGGCCGCGCGTCCCATCGCCAGGGCAATCATCGAACAATGGTCGGCAGCATCGGCTACGAGACGGACAGCACCATCGCAACGACGTCTTTCATTCGGCTGACGGTTATCGCCGTACGTAGCCCCACGAGGACCGAGGCCCGACCAATTTTCCGTGCGTGGCGACTTCGCCGTCGTGGCATTTTTTGAAATCGTTCGCCAGTATTCGATGCCGAGCCAGAAGCTTGTAAAAATCGGTACGATTACGTTTGGCGATGCGGGCCGACTGCGTGATGTTGCCTTCAGTTTGTTTCAAGCTGTCTGTCAGGTAGTCATGCGAAAAGGTATTCCGTGCTTCATCGTACGTCGGAGCTCGCACTGGCTCGCCCCCCAGCGACTGCTGAACATATGCTTCCGTCATGACTTTGCCCGCTGCAAGCGCGACGTTCTGCTTGACCAAATCGAACAGTTGTCTCACGTTTCCCGGCCAGTCCGCTGTGGCCAGCAATTCTATGGCCTGCGGCGTATAGATCTTCTCGCTGCTGCCCAATTCGATTGCCTGCTCCAAAAAGTGCGAAACCAGCAACGGAATGTCTTCTCGACGACTGCCCAAGGGGGGAATCTCAATTGGCAATATGTTGATCTCGTAATAAAGACTTTGTGCAAACTTTCCGGAGTTCATCAAATCTCTGAGGTCGCGCGACGTCGCGCAAATAAGCCGCACATTGTTGGCGCTCCTGGCGTCGGCGTGGCCCTTGCAGTTGGGATTGTGACGCAATTCTTCGACGAGTTTCAGTTGCAGCGGAAAGGGTAAATCGCCGATTTCATGAAGCAGCAAAGTGCCGCCGCGGGCGGCATTTATCTTCCCCGTCGGCCGCACTTGCGGGTTGCCGGCGGGCCCGAATAGCTCAATCTCCAAGTCCTCCTCGACCGGAGCGCGGCAATTCACAACCACGAATGGCTTTGCGCGACGTGCGCTTGCGGCATGAATGGCGCGCGCGAGAAGCTCTTTGCCGGTCCCATTCTCGCCGGTCAACAACACAGGCACATCGCTGCCCGCTGCCCAGTTGGCCTCACCGAGTCGCTCCTCCATGAGCTTGCTGCGCGACACTATTTGGGCCCGCCAGTCACCTCCCGCCGTGGTAAACGTCGAGGCTGCAATCGCCCGTTGTACATGTCCCAACAGCTCCGCTTTACCGACCGGTTTGACGAGAAAGCCAAATGCCCCAGCCTGCGTTGCCTGAACCGCCTCGGGGATGCTGCCATGGGCGGTCAAGATGATGACAGTCATCGCGGGCCAGCGGCTCTTTAGTTCCTTGAGAAATGCCAGTCCGCCCATTTGCGGCAATTTCAAGTCGGTGATTACCAGATTGGGGCGCGATTTCACGCATGCGTCCAGCGCTTCAATCGCGTCGTTCGCGATTTCGACCGCGTAGCCTGCCGCACTGAGGCGGGTGCTCATGAGCTTCCGCATCGCCGGATCGTCATCGACCAACAGAATGTGCGCTTTATGTGGTTTCGTCGGACGATCGCGGCTATCGGCTTGAGATGCGCTCGTCCAAGGCATAATGCCAAAGCCCAAGGATCTGCTGTCGGGGGGCGTGGAATCGCTCGTCATAAATTACTCGCTGACGGCGGCCATTCCACGTTCGGCTTCCTTGTGTTGTCGCTGGCAGATGATGCTTGATTCTATAGGCGCCACGACATGGAGTCGGTTCGATAGCACACCAACCAACCTATATCATGCCTGCACCTCGAGGATCCGCGAGGCCGGGCTCCCTCAGCTGCCCACGGTATTGGGATCGCGCCAGACCCTCTCGAAGGGCAGCCGCCAGGCATGCGGCGCGACAAGCTGGTGAATGGCGTTCGGACCCCATGAGCCGGGGTCGTAAAGACGAACCGGCGGGGGTGCCTCCATCAGCGTGGCCGACACCTCCCAGAGTCGTTCGATGCCGTCAGCCGTCGTGAACAGCGTGTGATCGCCGCGCATGGCATCCAGGATCAACCGTTCGTAAGCCTCGAGCACATCGCCGATATGCCCGGTGTCGTGCATGGCGAACTGCATGCTGAGCTTATCCAGGCGCATGCCAGGTCCCGGGCGCTTGCCGTAGAAGGACAGCGACATTTTCGCAGCATCCGCCAGATCGAAGGTGAGGTGATCCGGCCCCTGGGCACTCACGCCGGATCCGGCCGGGAACATGCTCTTGGGAGGCTCTTTGAACGCAATGGATATGATGCGCTGGCCCTGGGCGAGCCGCTTGCCCGTGCGCAGGTAGAACGGCACGCCGGCCCAGCGCCAGTTGTCGATGAAGCACCTCAGGGCAATGAAGGTCTCCGTATCCGAATCCCGGGAAACACCTTCTTCGGAGCGGTAGCCGGTGTACTGGCCGCGAATCACGTCCAACGGTTTGATCGGCAGCAGACTGCGGAACACCTTGTTCTTTTCTTCGCTGATCGGGTTTGGCTCCAGCGACGTCGGTGCCTCCATCCCCATGAAGCCGAGAATTTGAAACAGATGCGTGACCACCATGTCCCGATAGGCGCCGGTCTGCTCGTAGAAGGCAGAACGTTTGCCGAGACTCAAGGTCTCCGGCACATCGATCTGCACATGGTCGATGAAGTTGCGGTTCCAGATCGGCTCAAACAAGCCGTTGGCGAACCGGAAGGCGAGAATGTTCTGCGCCGCTTCCTTGCCCAGGAAGTGGTCGATGCGAAAAATCCTGTCCTCATCGAATACTTCGTGCAACCTGGCGTTCAGCGCCACCGCGCTCGCGAGGTCGGTGCCGAAGGGCTTTTCCATGATGATCCGCGAGCGTTCGACCAGGCCTGCCTCTCCTAACAGGCGTACCGCGGACAATGCCGCATTCGGCGGCACGCTCAAGTAGTGCAGCCGCAGACTCTCGCCCTTGAAAGCCCGTTCGGCTTCGATGACCGCCGCCTTGAGCGCCGCGGCGCCCGCGGTCATGGGCACGTATTGCAGGTTGGCGGCGAAGGCCGCCCAATCGGCATCAACCACCTTGCGGGTCGAGAACTCCGTCAGTGCATCCCGGGCAAGCTTGCGAAAGCCGTCGGCATCGAGGTCATCGAGCGACATGCCAATGATCCGGCATCCGGGAATGAACCCCGAACTTGCCAGATGAAACAGGCCGGGAAGTAATTTGCGCCGGGCAAGATCGCCGGTGGCGCCCACCAGCACCACGACCTGGGGAAACTGCGGACCTACGCCCGGGGGTACCTTTGCCACCATTCACATCCTTTAAGGGGTAAACCGTCGCCTAGGATTACACGGAATTTGCAACAAGCGAAGTCAAGACGCTTCAGCTAGAGAGCAACTTCGGGCTTCGACGCCGAGCGCGTTCCCGATTTTGGCGCGTTGCTACGGCCATGGAAGGTGTAGACCAACGAAAACTTTACCTGATCGGAGTGATTCTGGCCGGCAGAATGCAAGGTGTTGCAATGAAAAAAAACCGCGTCGCCCGCCGCCAGCCGCGGCGACACGGCGGTGCGCAGAATCTCGGCATTGTCGGCCCGATCGGTGCGAAAAAACCGCGCCTCATCGAAGCGATCTGTCTCCAATTCCAAGCGGTGCGATCCGGGCACGAACCACAGGCCGCCATTCTCCCTAAGCTCCGCGCCGAGCGCGAGCCACACCGATACCAGATCCTCGCGTTCGAACGACCAATAGCGAATGTCGCGGTGCCAACTCGTCAAGCTGCCGTAGCGAGGATGCTTGGTCATCAGGCAATTGTGATGCACGCGCGACATCAGCACGCCTTCACCGAAATAGCGCTCCATCCAGGCGCGTAACTCGGGCGCAGTGCCCCGCTCAGCGAATGCCGGATCCCGGTCATAGGCGTCGAGCAGACGGCGCACGGTCTCGCCACCGACAGCCGTGCGTGACGGCGGTGCGCCCGGGTACTGAAGATCGGCCTCGAACTCAATCGGATCGGCACGAGCGCCCAGCTGCAGCCGGGCGGTGCGGTTAAGGCGCACCAAGTCATCAGCAGGCACAAACTGCGGTACGACCACGTATCCCCGGTCGCGCAGCGTGTCGAACTGTGTGCCCCGCTCGGCGTCACTGCTCACTCCTGCGCAACCCGGCGGATGCCCATGTCCTTCAAGGTATCGGCGACGGCGGCCACCGCCCGCTTAAGGGTATCGGCGCCAATGGCACCGATACAGCCGACCCGGAATGTATCGACGGCCGTCAGCTTGCCTGGGTAGAGGATGAAGCCGCGATCCCGCACTCGTCTATAGAACTCGGGGAAGTCGTAGTTGGGATCCGGCGGGGCATGGAACGTGACGATAATGGGCGCCTGCAGCGAGTCCGGCAAAAATGTCTTGAAGCCCAGGGCGCGCATGCCGGAAACCAACGCCGCGCAATTCTCGGTGTAACGTGCCAGCCGTGACGGCAATCCACCCTGCGCCTGGTATTGATCGATGGCGGAGCGCAACGCGGCGAGCACATGCGTCGGCGGCGTGAAGCGCCACTGCCCCGTCTTCTGCATGTACTGCCACTGATCGAGCAGATCCATGGAAAGCGAGCAGCTATTGCCGGCGGAGCGCTCGAGCGTCGCTCGTTTTGCGATGACAAATCCCATGCCCGGCACGCCCTCCAAGCACTTTCCGGAGGCGGCAATCAACGCATCAAAGCGCAAAGTGCGGGCGTCGATGGGAATAGCCGCATAGGAACTCATGGCATCGACGATCAGGCCGCGGCCGTGCTTGGCGGCCACGGCTGCGATCTGCGACAGCGGATTCAATATCCCCGTGCCGGTCTCGCAGTGCACCTGCGCGACGTGCGTAATTCCCCCGTCTGCAGCCAAGGCGGCGGCGATCCGCGAGGGATCCGCCGCTTCCTGCTCACCATGCGGCAGCACGACGGCCTCGCGACCCAGATAACCCAAGATACGCACGATCCGCTTGCAGTAGCTGCCATTGTCCGCGACCAGAACCTTGCCGGCCTTCGGCACCAGCGTGCCCAGCGCCGCCTCGACTGAAAACGTGCCGCTGCCCTGCAGCGGCACGCAGACGTGTTCGTCTTGCGCATGGACAATGCCGATGAGATCGCGGCAAACCGACGCCGTGAGCTCATTGAACGCGCCGTCCCACGATCCCCAATCGAACAGCATCGCAGACCTTGTTACAGCGGACGTCGTCAGAGGTCCGGGAGTCAACAATATCGGGTCCGTCATGGAATCCTCATATTTTGTCGGGGAGGCGGCCGACCGCGGCCTTGCGCCGGCCGAAGGCCGTGTCCTTAAGTCGGCTGCGCTGCAATGCTCCGGCGCGCTCCAGTACCGGATAGGCCGCCGAGCACAGATGCGAATGGACACGCTTCAGGTCGCGCAAAATATCCAAATCCAGCGAATACGACTCGATCGATTCCGGCGTGCCTTCACGCAGCCGCGTGAGATACCGCTCGGCCGCTGCGAATTCTCGCTCACGAAGATGTGCCTTGGCCGCGACTAATTGCCGCGCTACATTCATGTCGCCCGACATGAAGATGCCCACCGAAAGCTTCAGGCTGTCGACCACTTGGCGGTGGAACTCGACCAGATCGGCCTCGCCTTCTTTAGAAAACGTGATGCCGCGCCGGATCTTCTTGGATGCCAAGTCCATCAAATTCTTGTCGATGATGTCGCCCACATGCTCGAGATTGATCGAGAAAGAAATGATTTCCATGGCGCGATAGCCGTCGCGGTCATCGAGGCTGTCGCGCGTCATTCGCGTCACGTACAGCTTTACGGCGTCATTGAGGCTGTCAATGGCGTCGTCCATGCGGCTGATCTCGGCGACCAGCTTGCGGTCATTGGTCAGCAGCGCCGTCATCGCCTGACGCAGCATGGTTTCGATCAAATCGCCCATCCGCAGCACCTCGCGCGCGGCGCAGACCAGTGCGACGGCGGGAGCGCTGGCGGCGGAAGGATCGAGATACACCGGAGTGCCCGGGTCGGCCGGCTTCGGCTGATCGGGCAGCCAGCGTGTGAGCCTTGCGGCGATGAAATCCAGCGGGCCGATGAACAGAAGTGCGAGAAATATATTGAAGGCGGTGTGAAAATCCGCCGCCAGGCGCGACGGGTTCGGTTCATATCGCTGCAGAAGTTCCGCGATGGGATGCAGAAACGGCAGCACCAACGCGCAGCCGACCAGCCGCGTCACCAGATTGCCGATGGGCAGACGACGGCTCGCCAGATTCCCAGCTTGTCCCGTCTCGATCAAGGGATTGAGGGCACTGCCGACATTCGCGCCGAGTACCAGGGCCACGACCGCCGTCGGGGATACCAAATGAGCTGCGCCAAGCGACATCACCACCAGCACGACGGCGACGCTCGAATGGGCAGCCCAAGTAATACCCGCTGCAATGATCAGGCACAGTATCGGCTGATCGGTAATCGCCCCTAGGACGGCACGCGACACGGTCGCGCTTTCCGTCGTCGCCAGAGCGCCGAGAAAGATGTGCAACGCCAGCAGCATCAGTCCGATGCCGATGACCACCCTGCCCAAATCACGAGTTCGGGTTCTGCCGCCGCGCTTGAATGCGATCACGCCGGTAAGCAACAGGACAGGAGTTACGACGGCGATGTTGAACGATAGAATCTGCACCACGAGCGTGGTGCCTACGTTGGCGCCCAGCATGACGGCAAGCGCCGGAGCCAGATCCAGAGTGCCGCCGGTGACGAACGACGCAGCCATCAACCCAGTGGCGGTGCTGCTCTGCAAAAGTCCCGTGACAAAAGCTCCCGCCAGAAATGCGCGCAGTCTACTTTTCAATGCCATGCCGAGCAGACGCCTGAGGTCGGCCCCGAAGGCGCGCACCACGCCGCTGTGGACCATGTGCAGCCCCCACAGAAGCAGGGCGACTCCGCCCATCAGGTCGAGTACGACGGTACTGCCCATGCGCTCGCTAGCCTACGGCTGCTGTCTTTTCAGCGCACATCGATCACCAAGGCAGCGAATAGGTCTTCGTGTTGGAGTAACTTTTCATGGCCTCGAGCACGCCTTCCTTGTATCCCAATCCCGAATCCTTGATGCCGCCGAACGGCGTCATCTCCAGGCGATAGCCCGGCACCTCGCGCACGTTCACGCTGCCCACCTGCAGCTCCCGCACGAAGCGTGTAATCAGATCAATGCGGTTGGTGCATAGCGAGGATGACAGGCCGTAGGCGGTGCCGTTAGCAATACTGATGGCCTCCTCCACGGTTTTGAAGCGAATCACGGGCGAAACCGGTCCGAAAGTCTCGTAGCGCACCACCGTCATATCCGGAGTGACGCGGTCGAGCACCGTCGGCGAATACAGCGCGCCGCGACGCACATTGCCGATCAGCAGCTTGGCGCCCCCCGCCACGGCCTCGGTCACCAGCGCCTCGAAGCGCCGCGCCGACACCTCGTCGATCACCGTCCCCATATCCATGCTGGGATCAAAGGGATCACCGTATTTGACCGCGCACGTATTCTCTACCAACAGCTCGACGAAGCGGTCGGCCACGCTCTCCTGAACCAGGATGCGCTTGACCGCAGTACAACGCTGGCCCGAATTCCGATAGGAGCCGCTCGCCGCCAGCGCCGCCGCTTCCTCGATATCGGCATCCTCGAGCACGATGAGGGGATCGTTGCCGCCGAGTTCCAATACCTGGCGCTTGTACACTGCTTTAGCGGCAATGGCCTTGCCGATCGATACTCCGCCGGTAAAGGTAACGAGGTCGACATCCGCGCTCGTCAGCAGCTCATCAGCGATGTCCGCGGGGTCGCCTGTCAACACCGACAGCATTGGCGGCGGCAGTCCGGACTCATACAGGATATCCGCAAGCGCGAATGCCGTCAGAGGCGTCTTTTCGCTGGGCTTGAGTATCACGCGATTGTTGGTCGCCACCGCCGGAGCCACCTTATGGATGACCTGATTCAGCGGGTGGTTGAAAGGCGTGATGGCGGTGATGACGCCCAGCAGCGGCTCGTGCAGGGTATACACCTTGCGGTTCTTGCCATGCGCCGTCAGATCGCAGGAGAACACCTGGCCGTCGTCGACCAACGCTGCATTGGCGGCGAACAACAGCACATCCGACGCGCGCCCGACTTCGTAAAGCGAGTCCTTCAGACACAGGCCGGATTCCAGCGTAATCAGGCGCGCAAGATCATTGCGCTTCGCCGCGATGATGGCAGCCGCCTTCATGAGAATTTCGTAGCGCGCGTGACGCGTCAGCGGCGAGCGGAAGTTGCGCGCAATTTGCAACGCCCGACGCACGTCGAGTGGTGTCGCCTTGGGAACGGTGCCCACCAGCTCACCGCTATAGGGGTGGTGAACCTCGATGACGCGGTCGCGAAATACCCTCTCGCCGGCGATGCGCAGCGACTCTCGAATCGGCGGGCGAGATGCGGACGGAGCAGCGCTGGCAGTCATCGGTCACCTACGCGGATGGAGCGGCGAGATTCAGCCCGAGGTCGAAGGCATCGAAGTTACGCCAGCGGCGAGCGGCGGGTCGCTGCCTAAGCCGGCGATTGACCAGCAGCGGAACTTTCTGCTCCGACGTGCCGCCATGCGAGCGCAGCGGAACGTCGAGCCCGGACAGATCATGCCGGTCGCGGCTGGTGCCAATCACGGTGTCGCGCGTCGAGACGACCACCAGATCGCCGATGCGATCGGCCGGCAACTCGAACTTCGCGGCGGCTTCGGTACGGGTAAGCACCGATTCTATGCCTGCAAGCTCTGCAATTCGCGCGCCCGCGCGCACTCCCTCGCCTGAAGGCAGGTACACCAGCGCAAAAGATCCTAACGCTCCGTGGTGCACCACATACGGATCGGTGATCGGCAAAATCACCCGCGCCGCGTCTTTTCCAAGCCAGGCATCAAGGGTGTCCTGCAGGTAAATCACGTTGGGCTGGCCATCGGCGCCATGCTTGGCGTTCATGCCGTGATCGGCGGTGAGCACAATGGTGGCTTTGAGCTCGTCGAGGCGCGCGAGATTGCGGTCGATCATGGCGTAAAAAGCATTTGCCAGCGCAGTGCCCGGAGCGGCCTTGTGCTGAATGTAGTCGGTCGTCGACAGGTACATAAGGTCGGGCCGCTCACGCTCCATCAGCTTGACGCCCGCGACGAATACGAACTCCGACAGCTCGGCGCTGTACACGGAAGGCAGCGGCATACCCACCATCTTGAGTACATTCTCGATGCCGTTCTCAGCCAAGGAAACCTGATCGGCCTTTTCGGAAGAGAAGCAAATGCCCCGCATGTGGTGACCCAGGAGCTTGCGCAATTTATCCTTGGCGGTGATCACTGCGACTTTTGCGCCGGCCGCGGAAAACGCCGCGAGGATGGTGTCGACCCGCAGATGACGCGGATCGTTCATCATCACCTCCTCGCCCCGCTCCGGGTCAAAGAAGTAGTTGCCGCAGATGCCATGCACCGCCGGCGTCACGCCGGTCACGATGGATAGATTGTTGGGATTGGTGAAGCTCGGCATGACGCAATCGGCAACGAAGGAGCTACCGGCGCCCGCGAGCAGCTTCCCAAGGTACGGCGCGACTCCCGCGGCCACGGCGGCGGTGATGTACTCGAACTCGCAGCCGTCGACACAAACGACAACCAGAGGGGCGTCCATCCAGTGATAGGTTCGGCCGTTGACGGTGATGTCGGCTGGCATTGCTACTCCGCGACGGCTGCCGCGGCAGCCCTGTGCATGCGAGCGCGGCTCTCCACCGCGTGCTGGCGCAGCAAGCGCCCGGCTCTGGAAGAATCGCGCGCCGCGACTGCCGCGATCACGGCTTTATGTTCGGTATTGGAGACAGCGAAACCGCCGCCGTCCTGCAGGCCCCGCAGCCGGAACAGCAGAAGACCCTTGGTCAAGAGACGGTAGCTTTCTGTCAAGCGGGAATTGCCCGCAAAGTCGACCAGCATGTCGTGAAATTTCAGATTCAAGGCATGATACCCCTTGACATCTTGCACGCGAACGGCGTCATCCATTTCTGCAACCACGGCCTTCAAACCGCGAAGCTGCTCGGTTGTGGCGCATTCAGCCACCCGTTGCCCGATCAATTGATCGAGTGCCTCGCGTATATCATAGATTTCATCGGCTTCGGCGACGGAGATTTCGCGTACGAACACACCGCGGTTTTTCTCCGAGCGCACCAAGCGTGATTCTTCCAGCGCCCGCAACGCCTCGCGTATCGGGCCGCGGCTGGTGCCGAATCGCGACGCCAACTCGCTCTCGTTGACGTGTTGGCCGCTCGCGAGTTCGCCGCGCAGAATGAGCTGCTCGATCTCGACCTGAACCAGACCCGGGAGCGAGTTTGACTGCAGCAATTGAAGTACCGTGGGGACGGCAGCCGTTGCCATGGACACCTCTGCTGTTGACAGGCCCCAACCTAGCACGATTGCAGATTGTAGACAATCTGCAATCGACGTTTACCTCGACGACACGCTGCGCCCTGCGAACTCCGGGGCCACGGACCGCGGCGGTTAAGCGCGATAACGCACCAACGCGTCGCCCAAGCCTTCCTTGAGGGGCCCAAGCCAGGGCTCGTAATGCCGCCATTGGCTCAAGCCTTCACGGAAAATTGGCTGACGTACCTGCTCGGAGCTGGCCGTGCGTATGCTGCGCTCGGTGCGATGGAACTCAAGACACGCCGGCTCGAAGGGCAGTTCACAGAAGTCGAGGATGCGCCGTACGCTGGTCTCGAGATCCTCCACCACGTCCTCGTGGTACACCCGCAGCACCCTGCCCGGCAGCACCGAGTCCCAGTGCTCCATGATCTCGAGGTAGGTGCGGTAATAGCGAGCGATGTCATCGACGCTGTACGCGAACTCCTGGCCGCGCGCATACAGCTGCTTGAGGTTCCCAAAGCAGCACGCCATCGGTTCGCGCCGAGCATCGATGATCTTCGCATTCGGCAGCATCAGATGGATTAGCCCGATGTGCCGAAAGTTATTCGGCATCTTGTCGATGAAGCGCGGCTTGCCGGTGCGGTAGACCTTGGTGTCCGCAAGATACTTCTCGCCCAGGGCGCGGACCTCGTCCGCCGGCATCGCCAGGAGACATGCCGGATAGCGCGGATTGTTCAGGTCCGGGTTGTAGCCCTGCAGGTCGAGAACCGCCCGCGGCACGTCGGCGAGTTCCTGCGTTCCCTCAACCTGCGAGTGCGATGCAAGGATCTGCTCGAGCAGAGTAGAGCCGGCGCGCGGCATGCCAAGAATGAATATGGGTGCGCGGCTGGTCGCGCCGTAGCCGGCTCGCTCACCGAAGAATGCGCGTGTGCAGATCCGCTTCTGGTTCGCGGTATTCTGTTCCAGCAGCTCCGCGCGATAGTGGCTTTCGGCACGCTTCATCGCATTGCCGCGTTCGTAGAAACGAAAAGATAGGTCGTAGGCCTTACGGTCCTCGAGCGCCTTGCCAAGCGCGAAGCACAGATGGTAACGATCGTTCAGGGCGGTGGCCGGATCCGCCTCGACCGCCTCGAGCTGCGTGAGCTCCTCGGCGGAGAACTGGTAAGTCTTTAGATTCGCGAGGCTCCAGTACGCGTCGCCGAAGTTCGGTCGGACTGCGATCGCCTTGCGGTACTCCTCAATCGACTCGGCGCGACGACCGAGCGTCTTCAATGAATGGGCGATCGACAGATGAAGGTCGGCCGCCAGGCGCGACTCCTGTTTGCAATCCGCGAGCACTTCAGCGAAGCCGCGGAGGCCGCCTTCATGGTCGCCGAGCCCGACGGCCGCCGTGGCCCGTAGGGTGCGGTAATCGATATTCTTCGGGTCAAGCCGCAATAGTCCGTCGAGTTCGGCGATCGCCTCGGCGTGCTTGTGGCGGTCGAGCAGAACGCAGGCGTAGTCGCGCCGCAATTCGATATAATCCGGAGCCAACTTCAGAGCGCCGGCCAGCAGGATTTCGGCATCGTCCAGCACCTCGCGCGCGACCCCGATGCGGGCCAGCAACCGCATCGCCTCGACATGATTGCCGTTGCGCAAGAGAAAGGCCCGGATGAGGTTTTCGGAGGTCGAGAGCTCGCCTTCGCAAAATAGCCCCGTGGCAGTGATGACGTCGGGCGGAACGGACTTCAGTTTCGTCGCGTGCGCGACGGCAGTCCGTCGGTGATCGTCATCACCGATCATCTCGTACAGCCTCTCGAGCATGTTCCAGGCGTCCGGCAGAGCGGGATTGATGCCGACCGCCTGCTCGTATGCCTCGATAGCGTGCGGCGCGTCCTTAAGCGCCACATAGCAGTGGCCGCGTTCCTGATAGAGACGGCTCGCGCCCGGATGGTGACGCTCCATATTGGCGAGCGTGTCGAGGGCATCAGCTGCCCGCCCCGCATGCCGTTGTCCGAGCGCAAGCAGGTACAGCACGTCGCGGTTTTCGGGCACCAGCGCCCGTAACGGGCCTGCGGCGGCGACCGCCTCGCCAAAGCGGCGCGCCTGCACCAGGCCGCGAATCCTCTGCACCTCCAGTTCCACACTGAGGGGAGCGGCCAGGGGCTGCGAGGTCACAGTAATGGCTTCATCCAGAGCTAAAAATAAGGGCGGACATCGCTGTCCGCCCTCGGGATTGTA
>JBDUEQ010000033.1:0-3332 GCA_040002315.1 Gammaproteobacteria bacterium | reverse complement strand
CATCAAGCGCGCCACCGACGTGATGATCGCCGGCAAGGTCGCGCTGGTGTGCGGCTACGGCGATGTGGGCAAGGGCTCGGCGCAGGCGCTGCGCGCGCTGTCGGCGCAAGTCTGGGTGACCGAGATCGATCCGATCTGCGCCCTGCAGGCGTCGATGGAAGGCTATCGAGTCGTCACCATGGACTATGCGGCGGACAAAGCCGACATTTTCGTCTCGGCGACCGGCAATTTCCATGTCATCACCCACGATCACATGAAGCGCATGAAGGATCAGGCCATCGTGTGCAACATCGGGCATTTCGACAACGAAATCGAAGTGGCGGCGCTCAAGCAATACGCGTGGGACAACATCAAGCCGCAGGTCGACCATGTGATTTTTCCCGACGGCAAACGCATCATTCTGCTGGCAGAAGGGCGCTTGGTGAACTTAGGCTGCGGCACCGGGCATCCGTCGTACGTGATGAGCTCCTCATTCGCGAATCAGGTGCTGGCGCAAATCGAACTGTTCGGCAATACCAAGACATATCCTGTGGGCGTGTACGTGCTGCCGAAGCATCTGGATGAGAAAGTGGCGCGATTGCAGCTCTCCAAGCTCGGCGCGCAGCTGACGGAATTGACCGACACACAGGCGCGCTACATCGGGGTGGAGAAGCAGGGTCCTTACAAGGTCGATCAGTATCGTTACTAGGCGGTAGGCTGGACCCGGTTTTCCTTAAAGTGTACATTGGCGGTGTACACAAATGGCAGGCTCTGGTCATGAAACACATCGGGATCAAGCAGGCACGTCAACAATTACCCGCTCTGATCGATCGGGTGGAGGCGGGCGAGGAGATCACCATATCCCGCCAAGGCAGGGCTGTGGCGCAGCTGATTCCTGCCCCGAAGACGCTCAAACACCTGCCCGCGCTGTCCGAGTTCCGTAGACAAATCGGTGCGCTTGGGACCCCGGCGGCCCAGTTGCTGAGGGCGGAACGCGAAGCTCGATGAATGCCTATGTCGATGTCAGCGTTCTGGGCGCCTACTACTGCCCGGAGGCTTTGAGTGCCGCGGCCGAAGACGCTCTTCGCCGCGTCGAGGCGCCGGTAATAAGTATTTTGAGCGAGTTGGAGTTTTGTTCGCTCGTTGCCAAGAAGCACCGGCTGCGAGAGTTGAATGCGCCGCAGGCCCGAAAGGTTCTGGAGCTGTTCGCCGAGCATGTGGCGGAAGGATTTTACCGTCGGATGAACTTGACCGCCGAGCATTACTTGAAAGCCCGTCAGTTCATTGCCGAGATGCGGATCCCGCTTCACACGTTGGACGCGCTGCATCTGGCAGCGGCCACCCTCGAGGCGCTGCCTTTACTGACCGCGGACCGGGTATTGGCTGCGGCGGCGAAGCGGCACAAAAACAAGGCGATTCTGCTTTGTTGATGATCGGACGGGTGCCATGTACGCTTCTAAGGAGACGAAGGAAAAACGTATGAACAAGCCGTCGGGCTCAAAGGTATATCCGGATGCCGCCAGCGCATTGCGAGGTGTGATCAAGGACGGCATGACGCTGATGTGCGGCGGCTTCGGCGCCTGCGGCATTCCTGAAAATCTCATCGACGCGCTGCGCGCCTCGGGAATGCGCAATCTCACCGTGGTGTCGAACAACGCGGGCCTCGACGGGGTGGGCTTGGGACTGCTGCTGCAAACGCGGCAGATCCGCAAAATGATTTCTTCCTACGTGGGCGAGAACAAGGAGTTCGAGCGGCAGTACTTGGCCGGTGAATTGGAGATCGAATTCAATCCACAGGGCACCTTGGCGGAACGCATACGCGCCGGCGGTGCGGGTATTTATGGCTTCTATACCAAGGTGGGGGCGGGGACCGACGTCGCCAAGGGCAAGGAAACGCGCATCGTGGACGGCGAAACCTATGTCCTGGAGACCGGATTGACGGCCGACCTATCCCTGGTCAAGGCGTGGAAGGGCGATACCGAGGGCAATCTCATTTATCGCATGACGGCGCGAAATTTTAATCCCAACATGGCCACCGCCGCGCGGGTGACCATCGCCGAGGTGGAGGAGCTGGTGGAGCCGGGAGCTCTCGATCCCAACAGCATCCATACCCCGGGCATTTTCGTCCAGCGCATCATCCAAGGCGCGAGCTACACGAAATTGATCGAGAAGCGCACGGTGCGCAAGCGCGAGGAGAAGGCGAATGCCGTGGTCGCGTGAAGATCTGGCCGCGCGCGCGGCACGCGAACTCTCCGATGGGTTCTACGTGAATCTAGGGATTGGTATCCCGACCTTGGTGGCAAATTACATTCCGACCGGTATGAAGGTCGTGCTGCAGTCGGAGAACGGCATGCTCGGCACGGGGCCGTTTCCGTATGAGGGCGAGGAGGATGCCGATCTGATCAACGCGGGTAAACAGACGGTGACCGCGCTGCCGATGACGTCGTATTTTTCCTCTGCCGACAGTTTCGGCATGATTCGCGGCGGCCACATCGACCTGGCCATTTTGGGCGCCATGGAAGTCGCGGAAAACGGCGATCTCGCCAATTGGATGATCCCCGGCAAGATGGTAAAGGGCATGGGCGGCGCCATGGATTTGGTCGCCGGCGTCAAGCGCGTGGTGGTGGTGATGGATCACGCCTCGAAGGAGGGCGATCCGAAATTCAAGACCCGCTGCGAATTGCCGCTGACCGGCACCAATGTGGTCGACATGCTGATCACGGATCTTGCGGTGTTCTCGCGGCCGAGCCGCAAGGATTCGTTCAAGCTGATCGAACTCGCACCCGGCGTGACGGCGCAAGAGCTACGCCGCAAGACACCCGCGCGCTTCGTAGAGTAGATCGAAGCGCTGTCTTTACGTTCTTAGACGGTGGCCGCTCGCAGCGTGGCGCGGCGGTGCTGCTCATCGCGTACGTCCGCGTCGGTCAGCCCGGTATTGGCGGCAATGATATCGACCAGACGATGGGCCGGGTCGCGTGGCAGAGTGACCTCGTGGATGCGTTCCCAGATACGAATACGCTCCTCGGCAGTCTTCAATCGCGAGCATTGTTCCGCCAAGTCGGTGCGGCGGCGTTCAGCGGCTTCGGCTTGCTGGTGCACCAAGCGCGCCCGGAAATCCATCATGGGATCTTCGCCGCTGGGTATCGAGGGGCGCCCCAAACTGGGGTTTGGCTTGTATTGATTCACGCAAGTCTCCTGACGGGTTAGCCCATCAAGGTACCACTGTCTCGGGGGCAGCGAAGTACATTCGTATCGGCACGCAACCGGGGGCCCAGGCGCTGCCCCAAGGCAGGTCAGTGGCGCGATCCGGGATGGGTGCATCCGGGACCGCGTCATTGAGGTCGTTAAGGGCT
>JBDUEQ010000032.1:0-14963 GCA_040002315.1 Gammaproteobacteria bacterium | reverse complement strand
ATGTCCCACTCCCTAGTCTGTTGGCGCTGCGGCGATTCTCTAGCTGCACTCAGTTTGCCGCTCCGTCGCCTGGACGTGTGCAAGGCGTGCAACGCTGAGTTGCATGTTTGCAAGATGTGCGTGGAGTACGACACCTCGTATGCCAAGCATTGCAAGGAGCCGACGGCGGAAGAAGTGCGCAAGAAGGACGAGGCGAATTTCTGCGATCACTTCAAACCCAAGGCGGGCGCCTACGTCGCTAAAGACACTTCCGAACTTGCGCGAGCGAAGTCGGCGCTCGATGACTTATTCAAGAAGTAAATTCGGCCGCAAAAAATGCGGCGGTGACCCATAAATAGTGCGATTTCGCCCCTCCGGCTGTTTAAAGACTCGCACCTCGTATAAAGCTCATGATATCCGCGTGCAGACGATCGGAGTGGGTGTACATCGGACCGTGGGGAGCACCTTGATAGGCGTTTCCATCGCCTTCATTTCGGCACGGAAATCAGTGGTCTTCAGGGCCTGGTTGCAGGCGATGGCGACGGGCACCGTGATTTGCGTGATTAAGGTTGCCATCCAGGCCTTCATTGGCGGCGTGGTCGGGGCAAGCATGATGTTTCGCGCAATTCGGCGACTGCCATGCCGCGTGAGGTAGTCCGTCATCTGGTAGTCCACATCTCAGTGGGAGCGCAGGGCTACTTAGAAACAGAATTGCCGATCCTCGTCCCCAGTCTCTCCAATGGAGCTTGGTTCCGTCGCGAGCTGATATGTAGTGCTGGGCTGCCGGGCGGTCGCCGTGGATTGCTCGCTGATCAAATCATCCGCGGCTACGGCAGCAACCGCGCTCTTAAGTACATCTCGTCTTTGCATTTTTCTTTGGTGGGAAAAAATAGTTCAATCGCGAGTTCGGGCAACGTTGCATCGAGTGGCATACCGGATACCATGGTCGTTGAAAAGAATGGAAGAATGCCGGCTGGGGAATTGATGCGAAACGGTATGACGAACTCCGTATTGGGAAAATATGGTGGCGCGAGAGGCGCGGAACCCGAGGATAGACTCAAGAGTTCTTGTTCCAATGCCGCGGGATCTTGATCGCCGGTCTGCTCAATCTGTTGGTGCAGGCGATGCAGCAGACGCGCGCCATTCGCAAAAAAAATTGGCGATGTGATGCGCAAGGCCACTTGGATGTAGTGCCAGACGCAATGCATTCACCGGCGGCGTGGTTAATTCCGCAGCGACGCGTTCGTACAATACGGGAAGCGCCGAGTGGGAGGCGACAATATCCCACCGGCGACTGAAGGATTGAAGGCGAACGCGGGATACGGCAATTGTACCTGCAGAATAATATCGATTGCGTGTCGCACGGGCGCAAGCGCGGGATCCTCGAGAGAGCAGTGAGGGTCACTCGCCACGAAGCCAGTCGCGGCGCAATGTACGGTGACGCACATAACGCAACCGGCCGTAAACACGTGTGTGTGCTATTCACAAGCAATTTCGCGTATTTTTTACACTCCAGGGGATCTCTCATATCTTACTGCGGGATACGCCCGGTTTAGGAAGGGCGTATAAGCTATATAGCAGTGAGGCTTGTTGATTTCTCCCGGGGTACAAAAGGATGGCATCATCTCCGGAATTCATAAGGCTGGCGACCAGTTCGTCGCGGGCCTTGGCGGACACAGCTTTAGATAGTCTGCGTGATGCTGTGGTGATAGTGGATGCACGCCACAAGCATTTCCCGGTGGTACTTGCGAACGCAGCGGCACGCCGCTGTTTAATCGAAGAGTCGGATACTTTCGGGCTCATCGAATCGCCGCTCTTTCATTGGATGGCGCCGGAGTCGGCGGCCATTGTTGAAACATCGCTGGCAGGTTTTTCGGAGCGTCGCTCTCCGATCCGCCGCATCCTTCAATGGCGAGGCGCGGCGGGTGACCTGTCAATCATGACGGACATCCAGCCCTTAGTGTCGTCCCCGGGACAGCGCCTGATCATGTTGACGTTTGCGCCGGCTACACCTCAACTAGCTTGTAAGCTCCCGTTGGCCTCTGCGCTGAACGCCGATGATCATCGTTTGCTGGCGCTGGCGGAGCATGCGCGGGACGTCATCACGGTGGCGGCTCCTGACGGAAAATTGCAGTACGTGAGTGGTGGGGTGAAGAACTCATTGGGCTACTTGTCGGAGGAGCGGGAGTCAAGCAACCTCTTCGAGCATGTGCACCCGGAAGATTATGAAACGCTGCGGGCGAAGTACCAGCAATTGGTGGACGGGCAGATTAAATCGTACTCGCGTGAGTTTCGGGTGCGGCACAAGGACGGTACCTATCGCTGGCTGGAATCGAGCTACACCTATGCGCTCGATAATCCGTTGATCGGTGGGGTGGTAATTAACTCCCGAGACGTCACTGAAAGGAAAATGGCCGAGAGCCGACTCGCTCAACGCGAGGAATTGTTTCGCTTGGCGGCGGATGCGGTGGATGGGGTCATTTACGAATGGGATGTGACGCGGGGCTTCGTGCATCGATCGCGCGGGGTGCTGGAGGTGCTGGGCCTGGAGTCGGACGATCTGGAGCCGACCATCTCTGCCTGGTATGCGCGCATTCACCCGCGGGATTTCGAAGTAGCCAAGAAGGCGGTGAACTTGGGGCTTCTCACGGGTCGGGGTTGGACGACGACGTACCGCATTCGCGATACGAAGGGGCGCTATCGCTCAATGCTGGAGCGCGGCCTGATTCAACGGAATGTCGGCGGCGATCCAGTCAGAGCGATCTGCTGCTGCGTCGATGTATCCGAAATCAAGCGGGTCACAGACCTTCTGGCGGAGACGCAACGCACGGCCAACATGGGCGGCTGGGAATATAGCTACGTGACGCGGGAGCTCACCTGGACAGATGAGATGTACCGAATCTATGAGACCTCGCCGGAGGAGTTCTCGGTGTCGTGGGACACGATGCTGGCGCAGTGCACGCCGGATTCACTGCGACGCTTTCAGGATGCCTGCGACAAGTCAGAAGAGGCGGGGTCGCCTCTGGATCTGGAACTTGAGATCACAACCCTTAAGAATCAGCGCATTTGGATCCGCGTGCTCGGCCATGTGGAGCTGCTGGAAGGGCGGCTGTTTCGGGTCTTCGGTTCGGTGCAGAACATACAAGCGCAGAGGCTGGCGCAGATTGCCCTGGAGACGAGCACGCGCTGGTTGAAGCTGTCGATGAACATGGCGCATATGCATGCGTGGCGCTGGGACCGGGGGCAGGACGTGCTGCAGTTCGCCGGTACGGATGGGCCGAAGATGGACGGCAAACGGACGGAAAGCAGCGCGCCGGGCGGCAAGCTCGGCGACCATGCGGACGACGGCAAGGCGCCACTGCCGAGTGGGTTTCCGGGCATGAAGAAGTTCATGGCGCGGGTGCATCCGGGGGATCGTGCGGCGGTGAGCGGGGCCATCGACGATGCCTTCCAGTACGAAACGGAAGTGCAAACGGAATTTAGGCTGAAATCGACCACCGGGCGCTACCGTTGGTATGCGGCAATTGCGCGGCCCTTGTTCGACGCCGGCGGGGCGCCGCACGGCTTGGTCGGGGTGATCCAGAACGTCACGGCGAGACGCGATTCCGAGGCGCGGTTGCGGCGATCGGAGGAATTGCTGCGCGCCACGACCGCGAACGCAGCGGACATGCTGATACTCGTGGATATGGATCTGAAGGTGCGCTTCATCAACAAGAGCGTCGGGGGCATGAGCATCGAGGCGATCATCGGCCGAGAGATCGGCGTGTTGTTGCCGGAGGCGGCGAAGGCGCAGGTATTGGACAAGCTGCGGCACATCTTGGATACAGGAGAGACGGCGACCTACGAATTCGAGTCGACCGAGGCGGAGCAGGTATGCTATTTCGAGAACCGCGCGGTTTTGGTGCGCGACGTCGGGGTGGGCACGGGAATTTCTATCTCGACGCGCGACATCACGGAGCGTAAGCACCTGGAGCAGGAAATTCTGGACGTGTCGGGCCGCGAGCGGCAGAGCATCGGGCGCGATTTGCACGATGGCTTGGGGCAAGAATTGACCGGAGTGGCATTGATGCTGCGGGGGCTGGCGACCCAGGTGCAGGGGCGCTGCCCCGAGGCGGTGGATTCGGTCAACGAAATTGTTGCCTTGGTGAATCGCTCTATAGAGAATGCGCGCTCTTTGGCGCGGGGCCTCCTGCCGGTGCGGACCCAAACTGGGGGCCTGGCCTGTGCACTGCGGGAACTGGCGTCGCGCAGCAGGGATTTATACGGCTTGGATGTGAATTTCACAGCGGCAGTGGCCCAAGAATTGAATTTGGATGAGACGGACGCCAGCCATTTGTATCGCGTTGCACAAGAGGCGCTGACCAATGCGTCGCGTCATGGACACGCGACCCTCGTGAACATCCGCCTGGAAGCCGACGGTGTGAGGTTTTTGCTGTGCATCACGGATAACGGTGAGGGTTTTCACCCACCGACGTCGCATTATAGTGGTATGGGTTTAAAGATCATGAAGTACCGTGCCGGTATTATTGGAGCGAAGTTTGAAATTGCCCCTAACGAGCCGCGTGGCACCGTGGTTCGAGTACTGGGGGAACTACCGCAGACCGCGGCCGGATTGATGCCGGCGCGGATGACTTAAGGAGCGAGATTATGATGGCTGCCAGCAACACGTGGACCCGTTCTCAGGTGTCCCAGTCGGGGACCAACACGGGCAAGCGCAAAGTCCGACGTGTTTTGATTGTCGATGATCATCCCATCGTTCGCCAGGGTCTGCGACGGGTCATGGAGAACGAGGACGACCTGACCGTGTGCGGCGAGGCGGAGACCGCCCGCGACGCGCGGACCGCGATCAAGGAGTTGAATCCTGACGTGGTGATCGCCGACATTAGCTTGAAACAAGGTGACGGCATCGAGCTGGTGCGCGATGTGCGCGCACACCATCCACAGCTGCCGATCCTGGTGCTGTCCATGCACGATGAAACCATTTATGCCGAGCGTATGCTGTCGGCCGGAGCCAATGGCTACATCATGAAGCAGGCGGCGAGCGAGCAGTTCTTGGTCTCGCTGCGGCGGGTGCTCGACGGCGGGATCTATGTGTCCGAGGCGGTCGGCAACAACATGATTCAGAAGTTCGCGGCGGGCGGGGCGTACATATCGGCGAACCCGATCGATCGCTTGAGCAATCGCGAGCTGCAGATTCTGCATATGATCGGCAAGGGCATGAGTACGCGCGAGACCGCGCATTCGCTGAACTTAAGCATCAAGACCGTGGAATCACATCGGCAGCGCATCAAACGAAAACTAAATCTGACCACCGGCACACAACTGGTGCAGTACGCGGTGAACTGGTTTACCGGCCGCGAGGCGAGCACCTTCGCGCCCCCGCCCTCTACAGAAGTGCAGGGGCCTTCGATGGGTGCCGCGGGCGGATAGTTATCGGTCGGGTGACCCAAGTCTAAGGCGTGGCTGGGGGTTCGCCGCCGAGTGCGGCGGGCGCCTCGGGATCGATGCCCTTCATGCTGCCGGCGAGATACACGGGTTGACCGGCGACAGTGCGCTCGACCGATCCTAAGACCCGCCAGGTTTCGGTGTGACCTTCCTGCAATTGCACTGCCACCTTAAGATCCAGGGGTTCTTGGCGCTCCAGATGGGCGCGGATCCCTTGCAGCAGCGTCTCCCAGCCTTCGGGTAGCAGATAGGCTTTCAAGTCCTCCAAGCGCCGGTGAACGGTGTGTGCAGGCCATTGCAGGCGGCGGCGAAACCACTCGCTGTACCACACTGAGCCGTTCCACAAATCCAACTCCCACAGTCCCTCGTCCGTCGGTTCGCCCGGTCCCGATGAGAGCTGTCGATGCGGTCGCGGCGTCGAAATGGGCATTCCTTGCTATCGGTTCGTCATGCTGCGCACTTGACAGGGATCTTGAGATCCGTTGCGCAGAATTCTGAACGACCAGCGCACAGATCCGACAAGTGCGCACAGTGAGCGCCAGTGCCGGGATTTGCAAGAAGCCTTGGGGCCGCGGCTTAAGTCGGCCCTGGAGGGGCCGATACCCAAAAATACTAGAAACCTTGCGCGAGGGTTCCCCAACGTGTCTGACCTGGATTCTGTGACCTCCCTCACCGTCGAACCTGCCGCGACGATTCTGTTGGCGGAGGACGACCCGGTCACCCGAATGCTGATGTCCCGCTTTCTCAAGAAGGCGGGATACGAGGTGGATGCCGTGGCGAACGGCTCCGAGGCCCTCGACCGGATGACGGCGCGCTACTACCCCATGCTGGTCACCGATTGGGAGATGCCGGAAATGGACGGCGTGGCCCTGTGCAAGGCGGTGCGCAATCTGCAGCTCGATGGCTATGTGTATGCGCTGCTGCTCACGGCACGCGATGCCAAAGAGCACATCATTGCCGGGCTGGAGGCGGGCGCGGATGACTATCTGATCAAGCCGGTGCATGAAGCCGAGCTCATCGCGCGTTTGAATGCGGGGCGGCGGATCCTAAACCTGGAGCAGTCGCTGCGAGCCGCCAATCAGCGCAATCGAATCTTATCCATCACCGATGCTCTGACCGGGGCCTACAACCGCCGCTATCTGATGGAGCAGCTGCCGCGCGAACTGGAGCGCTGCCGGCGCTATGCTTACCCCTTGTCGGTGCTGATGTGCGATGTGGACCATTTCAAGAAGATCAACGACGTGCGCGGGCACGCGGCAGGGGATGAAGTGCTGCAGCAGTTCGCGGCACGGGCGCAGAAATTCATCCGCACCAACAGCGATTGGGTGGCGCGCTACGGCGGCGAAGAATTCCTGGTCATCCTGCCGGAGACATCGTTCGAGGGCGCCATGCAGGTGGCGGAGAAGCTGCGCGAGGTGATCTCAGGCACGCCATTCGCGACGCGCACGGGAGACTGTGCGGTGGCGGCGAGCTTCGGGGTGGCGTCGACGGGACCGAATGGCCCGGATATTTCGCTGAAAGTGGATGTGTTGATCAGGACTGCGGATGAGTGCCTGTATCAGAGCAAGCAGGGTGGAAGGAACCGCAGCAGCGGGCTGGAGATTGCGTCCATGCCGATGAAGGCCCACGGGTAAGGTGGGGCTACAATTGCCATGTCTGGGCCCTGTGATAGAAGGGCTCATCATCCGAGCGTCATTCCGGAGCTAAGAACGAACGGCAGAATCCGTTCTCCTGCATCTGCCGGAGGCCATGACTAAGCTGAGTCAACATGAAACGGTACTTTATTTTCGCTCTCATTCTCCTCTTCGCCCATAACGCGAAGTCGCACAGCGAGGGCATCAATTATTTGGTGTCGGAGCTAAAGTCGGATCCGCGCTATATGATATCGGTCACGCGACTTTTTGCGTGCAAAATACAGGGACGTCCGCGCTCCACCATTCGCGTTCCATGGGAGATATATCCCGAGGAGTCGAGGAGGGCTGAGGAAGAGGGCACCGTCTTCTTGCAACTTATTTTCGATTCGGACTGGTGCGTGCACAAAGCGACGGTTCTTAAGTCAAGTGGCTACTATCGTCTGGATAATGTCTCTCTCGAATTCGTGATGACCGTCAAGTATTCGTTCGAGGTGAAAGATCTAATCGACGGTCGACCCGCACTTACGATTCCGATCGCGTGGCGAATGAGCCCAGGGTTGCCGTTGAAACCTTCTGGAATTCGGCACCATTGAATCAGCCGGGTTTGCAGTGGCAAACATTGGTAGTTTCTTGAGGGGACTGCTTTTTCTGCTGACCCCACAACTCATCGTTCAATTACAATCCAAGGCCATCGTTAGCCGGCCTTACGCAACTCCGCATTCACTAGTCTAAGTTTCTCCGTCAGCGTCTCCACCAATTTATTAATCTCGCCCAACTCTTTTGCCCGCACGGCACTCTCCAAGCTCGACGCCGCCGCCGCGAGTCCGACGGCATGAATATTGGCACTGGCGCCTTTCAAGGCGTGGGCGCGCTTGCCGATGGTGGCGAAGTCGCTCGCGCGCAGCGCCGAGAGAATCTCCGCCAGGCACTGATCGCCGCTGGAGACGAATGTGTCGATGAGCTCGCGCTCGAACTCGGTGTCTCCTCCGGTGAGCTCGTGCAGGGCGCTCATGTCGACTTCGGCGGCTCTTGGCTCGTGCTTCAAATACCGGGACAGGCAGTCGGCGAGTTGCGCGGGCTCGATGGGTTTGCCCAGGTGCGCGTCCATGCCGGCGGCAATGCAGCTCTCACGGTCCTCGCTCATGACATTGGCGGTGAGCGCGATGATGGGCAGGCGCTTGGCTGCGCTGCCCTGCTCCAGCTCGCGAATGCGGCGGGTGGCGGTGAAGCCGTCCATGACGGGCATTTGGCAGTCCATGAGGACGGCATCGAAGGTGGATTCGGCGATGCGCTCCAAGGCTTCGGCGCCGTTGTTGGCGAGGGTGACCTCGGCGGAAAATTTCTGCAGTACGCGCAGCGCCACGCGCTGATTCACCGGATTGTCTTCCACCAACAGAATGCGGTGCCCGGCAAAGGTCGGGGTGGCGAGCGCCTCGGGTACTACCCAAGCCCTGCGCGGCACATTGCCGGTGAGCACCTGGTCGACGAGAGTGCTTAAGGCCGTCGCGCGAATGGGTTTCAAAGCCACGGCGTCGGGCCGGTGCACCCACTCGGCGGCGTGCTGTTCGGTACCGAACAGTGACAAAAGAATGAAGGGCAGGCGGGCGTGTCGTGGATCGGCGCGCAGCGCGCTTAATAGATCCAGACCGCCTTGCATGGGCATGAGCTCATCTGCCAGTACCAGGTGAAAGCCTGGATCCTTCGCCAGCTGCCGTATTGCTTCCTCGACCCCGGTTACCTGGACGGTGTCGTAATGCGCCAGCGCCAGCTTGGCGGCGAGACTGTTGCGGCTGGGCTCCAGGTCATCGACGATGAGGACGCGCCGACCGGCTCCTAAGGGTTGGCGGTGCGGCTGCTGCGCCAAGGCCTCCACCTTGATCGTGACCCAGAAGCAGGAGCCGGTCCCGGAGTTGTTGCACACCCCGACCTCACCCCCCATGGCCTCGGCCAATCGTTTCACGATGGACAGTCCCAACCCCGTGCCGCCGTAGTGGCGGGTGGTGGAGGAATCGATTTGCGAGAAGGATTTGAACAGCCGGTCGAGGCGATCGGCAGGAATGCCGATGCCGGTGTCGGTGACCTCGATGCGCAGCGTGAGGCGGCCGTCAGGGTCCACCGTGCCGCGGGCGTCCAAGACCACATAGCCTTCGTGCGTGAATTTAATGGCATTGCCGATCAGGTTCATGATGATCTGGCGCAGACGCCCCGGATCACCGCGCGCCAGCACCGGAATATCGCTGCCGATGTTGACGATCATTTCGATGCCCTTGACGGCGGACTGCAACGCCATGGCGGCGACGGTCTCGTAGATCACATCGCGCAGATCGAAGTCCACGGACTCCAATTCCAGGCGATCGGCCTCGATCTTGGACAGATCCAGCACGTCATTGATCAGGGAGAGCAGCGCTTTGGCACTGCCGCGGATGATGTCCACATATTCGCGCTGTGTCGCGTCGAGCGTGGTCTCAGACAGGATCTGCGACATGCCGATCACGCCGTTCATCGGGGTGCGGATTTCGTGGCTGACATTGGCCAGGAAATTACTCTTGGCGCGACTCGCGGCTTCGGCGCCGAGCTTGGCATCCAAAGTCGCCTGCTCGGCGCGCTTGCGCTCGGTGATGTCGACGATGGCGCCGGTGATGCGCGTCATTTCGCCGGTGGGACCCCAGGACACGGTGGCCTTCTCGGCAATCCAGCGTTCATCGCCGCCGTCCAGCACGACCCGATATTCGCAGCGGTAGGAGGGCTCGTCGAGAGTCGTCGCGAGCGGCGCACCGCGGCTGCGTGCGACGTCATCCGGGTGGACCCGTGACAATAGGAGATTCAAGTCATCGAGCTTGGTCGAGGGCGGAATTCCCAAGAGCATGTGGAAATTGTCGGAGCAGATGCGGCTATTGCGGCGAAAATTGAAATCGAACGTGGCAAGGCCGGCGGCGGTCTGGGCGATGTTGAGCGACTCGGTGGCGTAGCGCAGTTTCTCTTCCAGTTCCTTGCGCTCGGTGACGTCGGTGATGGTGCCGATGGCGCGAGCCGGTTGACCGTCGGGATCTTTGAGCACTTCGCCGCGGCTGGCGAGCCAGCGCACCTCTCCTGAAAGGAGCAGGGTGCGGTATTCGCATTGATACTTCGTGCCTAAGTCGATGGCCGCTCCCAGGGCCAGCACCACGGCCTCGAGATCCTCGGGATGGATGGATGCCACCCATTGCTCGCGAGTCAGGGGATCACGACCCAGCTGACCGATGAGCTCAAAGAAAAAGGGTGTGCCGGTGATGTCCCCGGTGAAGAGATCCAAATCGAAGACGCCGAAACCGCCGGCGGCTTGGGCGGATTCCAAAAAGTCAGAGGAACGGCGCTGGGGCGAGTGCGGAGCCGGGTCGTGGCACGGGCCGAAGGGAGCGGGCGAAAGGGGTTCCGCGGGCGGTCCCTTCAGCATGCCTTGCGCACGGGACGGCTTTTTTTGTGGAGACGGTCTTTTGCTGCGAATCGGAGAACGGCCCATCGGTACCCCAGCCTTAATTGCGGCCCCAAGGCCAGGTTATCGGCGGGAGGGACGCGCGCTTGAGCTATGATCGGGACTGAAATTGACAGGGGAAGCACGTGCGAACGGTGAAGATTCTGGCGGGTTTGGCGGGCGGAATCGTAGTCCTTGTAGTGGCCGTGCTGGTGGGGGTATGGCTGTTCGTCAACCCCAACGATTACAAGGGCCGGATCGCCGCCGCGGTCAAGCATTCTACGGGCCGGGACCTGGTCCTGCAGGGCGATATCAAGCTCTCGGTATTCCCCTGGGTGGCTCTGGAATTAGGGCCGGCCAGCCTCGGTAATCCGCCGGGGTTCGGCGAGGAGCCGTTTCTAGCGTTCAATCACGCCGCGATTCGGGTCAGACTGATGCGGCTATTGCATCAACGACTGGATATCGACCGGGTCGAGATTGACGGCCTCGATGTGCGCTTGCGCAAGAACGCCAAGGGGACCGGTAACTGGGAGAACTTCGGCCAGACCAAGGAGGCCGAGCCGAAGACGCAAGGCAACAATGCGAGCGAGGCCTTCGAGGGGCTGGCCGGCATCAAGATCACGAATGGCAAAGTAAGCTACCCAGGGCTCGACATCCAGAAGTTCAATCTCGAGACCGGCGCTTTCGGCGGATCCGGGGCGACTCCCATCAGCATCACTTTCGAGGCCAACCGCGGGACGCCGAACGAGACTGTGAGCGTCAATGCCAAGTTCGATCTGAGTGTGGACCCCGACCAAAGCCGCTTCAAATTGGCAGCGGTCACCTTAAGCGGGCTCTTGGCCGAGCCCGGCGATGGGCGGGCAACGCACTGGGAGATGTCTGCGCCGACAATGGAGGCGGATTTCACCGCGCAAACCGCGGCGGTGCCGGCCTTTGCGATGAATCTCGCGGGCGCGCAAGTCACGGGAAAATTGCAGGCCACGAAGCTGATCGATGACATGCGCTTGACGGGGTCCGCGACCTTGTCGCCGCTGGTGCTGCGCGAGTTCGCGCCGCGGCTGGGGGTGACTCTGCCCAAGACCCGGGATCCCAAGGCATTGATGAATTTGTCCGGGAGCACGGACTTCATGTACGGCGCCGGCGGGATGCGCCTCGACAACTTGAAAGCCCAGCTCGATGAGACGCACTTGAAGGGCAGTGTCGCGCTTGCCGGCGAGCCGCGGGCAGCGAAATTCAATTTGAATATCGATGAGATCGATGTGGACCGGTACATGAACCCGGATCCCGCGCCGACGACGCCAGCGCCCAAGAAGGTGGCCGAGACGGCGGAGCAGGCGGCGGCCGCGAAGACCATGGATGCCGACGGCACGCTGACGATGGGCTCGGTGCATTTCGCGCCGTTGGATTTCACGAATGTGAAAGTAACCTTGAGTTCGAAGGACAATGTGCTGCACCTGTACCCCGCACAGGCGTCTATCGACGGCGGCAGCTACTCCGGCAATATCACGCTGGATCGGCGCACGCCGGTGCCGGTGTTGAGCATGGATGAGCATTTGAGCGCAGTGGACATGGCACGCCTATTGGCCGCGACCTCCTACAAGGGAAAATTATCGGGGCGCGGCAACGTGAACCTCAAAGCCTCGGCGCGCGGCGCCGAACTGCCCGCAGTCATGCAAAGCCTCAACGGGCATTTTGATGCGAATTTAAGCGACGGCGCCATCGAAGGGGTGGATATCGCGTATGAGATCGGGATGGCGCAGGCCTTGGTCAAGCATGAGGCGCAGCCGACCCGCAGCAGTCCGCCTCGCACCAAGTTCGAGGCTTGCAAGTTATCGGCGGAGATTACAGCCGGCGTGGCGAAGACGTCGGATCTGACCATTTCGACCCCGGTGCTCAAGGTAACGGGGCAGGGCACGACGAATCTGGTGAACAAGGCCATCGATTTTCAGATGCTGGCCAGTGTGTTGAAAGCACCGGGTGCGAGCGTCGCCGACATACCCTTAAAGATCACGGGAACGTATGTGGATCCCACGGTACGGCCCGATGTCGAAGCGCTGGCCAAGGGGCAGCTCAAGCAGAAGCTGCAAGACGTTCTCAAGAAGAATGGCTTGGGAGGTTTGTTCAAGTGACCTTGAACCCCGAGCAGTTCAGCGAACGTCTGCTGGATTGGTTCGAGGTTCACGGCCGACACAATTTGCCGTGGCAGGTGAACCCGACACCGTACCGGGTGTGGGTGTCGGAAGTGATGCTGCAGCAGACTCAAGTCGCCACGGTGATTCCATACTACGAACGCGTCATGGCTCGATTTCCCGATGCAGCCTCGCTCGCAGCCGCGCCCTTGGATGAGGTGCTGCATCTGTGGACCGGCTTGGGCTATTACGCGCGGGCGCGAAACTTAAGGGCCTGCGCGCAAGCCTTGGTCGCGCATCACGGCGGCGAATTTCCCGATGCCATCGAGGCTGTGATCGCATTGCCCGGCATCGGCAAGTCCACGGCAGGGGCGATACTGGCGCTATCGCGTGGTCAGCGGCACCCGATATTGGACGGCAATGTGAAGCGGGTGCTGGCGCGGGTGTTCGGCATCGCCGGCGATTCCGGCTCTGCCGAGGTGGTCGCAAGAATGTGGGTGCAGGCTGAGGCCTGCACTCCCACACAGAATGTCGGCGACTATACCCAGGCCATCATGGATTTGGGTGCGACCTTGTGCACCCGCGCCAATCCCGCCTGCACGGTGTGTCCGATGAGCACGGGGTGCGTCGCAGCACTCGAGGGACGGCAGGCAGAACTGCCTGGCGCCAAGGCAAAGCGGACGCGCGGATCGCGCGAGGCCACGCTGCTGATCGCCGAGACCGACGATGACGGATCGGTGGCGGTGCTGGTAGAACGCCGCCCTAATGTCGGGTTATGGGGCGGATTGTGGTCGCCACCGCAGTTCGAGAGTGAGTTCGCCGCGCTCGACTGGTGCCGTCGGGAAGTGGGGGAGCCGGAAGTAGAATCACGCGCGATGGCGCCGATTCATCACGCTTTCACGCATTTCGACTTGCGGCTGAATCCATTGAGAGTCCGCTGCCGGCCGCAGCCGTCAGTTCACGATGGAGACGGCCGGCTGTGGTATCGCTTGGGAAGCCCGCCGCGGGTCGGTCTGCCGCAGCCTATCCTCAAGCTGTTCGAGCGGCTGCGATCGACCGCGGCCGGTTAGAGTAATATTCGCGCATGGCAAGAAACGTTTATTGTGTTCTGTTGAAGCGCGAGGCCGAGGGCATGGACTACCTTCCATATCCCGGCGAGCTCGGCAAGCGCATCTACGACAACATTTCCAAGGAAGCGTGGGCGCAGTGGGTGGCGCATCAGACCATGCTGATCAATGAGAACCGGCTGACCCCGATTGAGCCCAAGGCGCGGGCGTTCCTAGTAGCGGAGATGGAGAAGTTCCTGTTCGGCACCGGGTCAGAGAAGCCTAAGGAGTTTGTGCCGAAGTAGGGCAAGCCGATATTGGACTGACCGCCGCTGTAAGTGGCTGATTTTGTGATGATCATTGACCTGAAAGGCCCGCCCCTGTTTAATACGCGGCTGTTCGAGATAGGCCAGGTAGCTCAGTTGGTAGAGCAGCGGACTGAAAATCCGCGTGTCGGGGGTTCAATTCCCTCCCTGGCCACCATTTCCCCCTACGACCGACTACTCCCCAGCCCTCTGGGCTACGACTCATTGCGCCTAAATACCTGAAAAATAAGCGATTTGTTGACTTCGTTCGGTGTTTTTCAAGATTTCGTCGACCTTGACAGTACATGGCGGGAAGGGGCACATTCCATCGTAGATGCCCCTAAGGTAGCTCCGAAAACAGCGATGTGCCCCCACCATGCTCACCAAGCTGCAAATTGATAGCCTCAAACCGCAGTCAAAGGCCGTGCGGATATTCGACGGGCGGGGCCTGTATATCGAACTCCAACCGAGCGGCAGCCGGTATTGGCGTTTCAAATACCGCTTCGCCGGCAAAGAGCGCCGCCTCGCATTCGGGGTGTACCCGGATGTTGGTCTGAAGGACGCGCGGGACAAGCTGGACGAGGCGCGACAACAGCTAAAGGCGGGGATCGATCCAGGGGAGCAGCGCAAGATCGCGAAGCTCCTTCAGGTATCCAACACCGAGACCGGCTTCGAAGCCATCGCCCGCGAATGGTTTGCGATGCATTCGCCCAAGTGGGCGCCCGGCCATGGCAGCAAGATCATCCGTCGCTTGGAGTGCGATATCTTCCCTTGGATCGGCGGCCGCGCCATGGAGAGCATCACCCCCATGGAAGTCTTGGCCTGCCTACGGCGGATTGAGGCTCGCGGTGCCAATGAAACTGCCCACCGGGCCTATCAAAATTGCGGTCGTGTGTTCCGATATGCGGTTGCCACCGGTCGACTGTCTCGCGACCCGTCGCGGGATCTCGCCGATGCCCTAGCGCCGGTGATCG
>JBDUEQ010000031.1:0-43868 GCA_040002315.1 Gammaproteobacteria bacterium | reverse complement strand
CAACTCTCCGCTGCGCCGAGCGCGCCCCAGGAAATGCCGTATCGCGCCGAATCGAGGCAGGTGAAGGGGCCTTTCAAGCCCGTGACTCCCGGTAACAGGTTCTCCTCCGGGACGAACACATCTTCCATGAGAATTTGTCCGGTGGTCGAGGCGCGCAGTCCCACTTTGCCGTGAATGACCGGGGCCTCCAGGCCCTTCCAGCCTTTCTCGAGAATGAAGCCGCGAATGATGTCATCGTCGGTCTTCGCCCAGACGACGAACACATCCGCAATCGGGCTGTTGGAAATCCAGGTCTTGGCGCCCGACAAACGGTATCCGCCGGCGGCCGCACGCGCCCGGGTAATCATGCTGCCGGGATCTGAGCCGTGATTGGGTTCCGTCAGGCCGAAGCAGCCGATCGTCTCGCCGCGCGCCAACGCCGGCAGGTATTTGCGCTTCTGAGCCTGCGTGCCGAAGCGCTCGATGGGCAGCATCACGAGCGATGACTGCACGCTCATCATGGATCTATATCCAGAATCCACACGCTCGACTTCGCGCGCGATAAGCCCATAGCTGACGTAGTTGAGACCGCCGCCGCCGAATTCTTCGGAGATGGTCGCGCCCAGCAATCCCAGATCGCCCATCTCTTTGAAAATGGCGGGATCCGTGTGCTCGCGGCGGAAGGCGTCGACGATCCGCGGCGCAAGGCGCCCCTGCGAATACTCGCGCGCAGCGTCCCGCACCATTCTTTCTTCATCCGTCAACTGCTCTTCGAGCAACAACGGATCGTCCCAATGAAAACTTCCACTCGCCATATTCCAGCCTTTTTGCCCCTGCTAATGCATAAGCATCGCACAATCTGGGGATAGGTGTGTGTGTTGCGATCGTGCTAACTTGGGCGGATGAATGGCGCACTTTCGCACATCACCGTGCTCGACCTGTCGCGAGTCCTGGCCGGCCCCTGGGCCGGCCAAGTATTGGCGGATCTGGGCGCCGAAGTCATCAAAATAGAGCGGCCGGGCACGGGAGACGACACGCGCACCTGGGGACCTCCTTTCCTGCGCGACCCTGAAGGGAACGACAGCACCGACGCCGCGTACTACTTATGCGCCAATCGCAACAAAAAATCGGTCACCGTGGATTTCACGACCCCGGAGGGTCAGAGCATCGTGCAGAACCTCGCGCGCAACGCGGACGTAGTGCTGGAGAACTTCAAAGTCGGCGCTCTTGGAAACTACGGCTTGGGTTACGAGTCGCTGCGCGCCGTCAATCCGCGGCTGATCTATTGTTCCATCACCGGGTTCGGCCAGACCGGTCCATACGCGCCGCGAGCCGGCTATGATTTGCTGGTGCAGGCCATGGGCGGGCTCATGAGCATTACCGGACGTCAGGATGGCGAACCCGGAGCCGGGCCGCAAAAAGCCGGCGTCGCCGTGACCGACATTCTGACGGGCCTGTACGCGGCCATCGGGATTCTGGCGGCGCTCACCCATCGTGAACGCACCGGCATCGGCCAGCATATCGATCTGGGGCTGCTCGATGTGCAGGTGGCGTGTCTCGCGAATCAAGCCATGAATTATCTGGTCAGCGGCCATGCACCACGCCGCTCGGGCAACGCACATCCTAATCTCGTTCCGTATCAGGATTTTCCAACCAGTGATGGCTACATGGTCATTGCCGTCGGCAACGACGCGCAATTTGCGCGGCTTTGCGCAGTGCTTGCGCTTGCGCAGCTCGCCACCGATCCCAGTTTCGCCTCCAACAAAAAACGGGTGCAGAATCGCCGCGAATTGATCGACAAGCTGTGCGCCGTCACCGTGACCCGCCCAACGGCCCACTGGGTTGCTGCACTTGAGATCGTGGGGGTGCCGGCCGGGCCGATCAACAACCTGGACGCGGTCTTCGATGATCCGCAGGTGCGCGCCCGCGCCATGCGCATCGAACTTCCGCACCCACTCGCAGGCACGGTGTCGCTGGTCGCGAATCCCTTGCGGCTCTCCGAAACACCGGTGAGCTACCGTTCGGCTCCTCCACCGTTGGGGGCGCAAACAGGCGAAGTGTTGGCTGAACGGCTTGGCCTGTCGACGGCGGATATCGAGACACTACGGGCCAAGGGCGTCGTATGAGCGCGAGTCGGCTGCTGACTGCGAAGGCGGGCTCTGCGAAGGCGCTACTTGCGGACGAGCACGCGTTCAATTCGGCGGTCCGGCACCAGCCACAGCAGCGCCACCAGCACGTACACTCCCTGGGCGAGCCGGGGCGAGAAGAATGCAGCGACAATGCCGATCAAATAAAGGACCGGTGACGACTTTCCCTTCCAATCTGCTCCCACCGCCTCCTTGAGCAGCGAGCCCGGCCCTTGTGCGGTGATGATCACTTGCTGCAGCAGCCAATAGGCGATGGCGGCCATCAGCAGCACCGTCCCGTAGAGAACCGAGGGGGCCACGGCGGAATGATTTTCTCCGATCCACGCGGTGGTGACCGGGAACAGCGACAGCCAGAAGAGCAGATGCAGGTTGGCCCACAACACCCGCCCTGTGACCACCTTGCTGACATGCAGCATGTGATGATGATTATTCCAGTAGATTCCCACGTAGATGAAGCTCAAGACATAGCTTAAGAAATGCGGCAGTAGCGGCAGCAGCGCGTCCTGCGTCTCGCCGCGCGGTACTTTGAGTTCGAGCACCATGATTGTGATGATGATGGCGAGGACGCCGTCGCTGAATGCCTCGAGTCGGGTGCTGTTCATACTCTATTCACCCCAACCGCGACGCCGGCACCCCATGGCGGAAAACCGCCCACAATAATAATCGCCGTGCGCATTGGTTCACCCCTTGCTTCCCGCTATGCTGGCAGTGAACTGCAAACACCGGGAGAATTCAATGCGGGGATGGGTATGCATATTGAGTCTGGCCGCAACGACGGCCGTATGGGCAGCAGCCGCCCCTCCCTCGCCGCCCCCGGCGGATCAGCAGCTTGCCCGCGACATGTTGAAGAGTTTGGTGGAGATCAACACCACCCATGCGCACGGGTCCACGGAGGCCGCGAAGACCATCCAAGGCTGGCTGTTGAGCGCGGGCTTCGCGGCGGCGGACGTGCTGTTTTTGGCTCCCGCCGACCACCCCACCAAGGGCAACGTTGTGGTCCGCTACCGCGGCAAGCGCTCGAGCGATCCGGTGTTGTTCATGGGTCACTTGGATGTGGTGGAAGCCAAACCTGAGGATTGGTCGGTCGATCCCTTTAAATTGACCGAGAAGGACGGATGGTTCTATGGGCGCGGCACCATCGACATGAAGGATGGCGACGCCGCCCTGGTCGAATCGTTGATCCGTCTGAAGCGTGAGAAATTCGTTCCCGACCGCGACATCATTGTTGCGTTCACCGCCGACGAAGAGGCCGGCGGCGATGCCAATGGTCCGGCCTACTTGCTCAAGGAGCACCGTGATCTGATCAATGCGGCCCAGGTGGTCAACCTCGACGGCGGCGGCGGCAACACCAAGAATGGCGAGAGACAGTTCTTTGAAGTGGGCACCAGCGAGAAGACCTACCTGACTTTCACCCTGGAAACCACCAGCCCCGGTGGGCACGGATCCCTTCCCGGTCCCGATAACGCCATCTACCGGCTGGCCGACGGCCTCGGACGCCTGGAAGCCTTCAAATTTCCGGTGATGCTGACGGCCACCACCCGTGCGAGCTTTGCGCAGCTCGCCGCCCTTGAAAGCGGGTCGACCGCGGCGGATATGCGGCAGGTTGCGCAAATTCCGCCTGAACTCGCCGCGGCCGAGCGGCTCAGTCAAAACGTGCGTCTCAATGCGCAGCTGCGCACCACCTGTGTGGCAACGCTGATCTCGGGCGGGCACGCGGAAAACGCGCTGCCGCAGCGAGCCAGGGCAACCGTGCAGTGCCGTATGTTGCCCGGGGATTCGGCGGACAACGTACAGAAGCTGCTGGTAGGCACCCTCGCCGATCCCGCCATACGCGTGACGCTCGACGCGCCTCCGATCGTGAGCCCTGAATCACCACCCACACCGCAATTGATGAAAGAAGTCGCGCTTCTCGCGCACTCGATGTGGCCTCACGTGCCTATTGTGCCCACCATGGCGACGGGCTTCAGCGATGACCGGCAGACCCGTAACGCAGGGATGGTGAGTTATGACATCAGTGGGGTATGGCAGGACGTCGATGAGAATCGCGCCCACGGCAGGGATGAACGCATCGGCATTCAGGCCTTCGACGAGAGCGTCGAATTCACCTATCGGCTGCTAAAGGCCTTCAGTCGCGCGCAATAACCCAGATTAACAGCATCAACGCCTGTCAGTTTTAGATTCGCGAGGCTTCAGGAGGTGCCACCCTCGAGCCGTTTGCGTAGGCGTAACTGCGGGTGAATTCTGCTCCCAGCAAGAAGATTTGAGCTGAATAGTAGACCCACAGCAGCAGCACCAAGAAGGATCCTGCCGCGCCGTAGGCCGAAGCGACCGCCACCCGCCCGAAATACACCAGGATGACGAACTTGCCGACGGTGAATAACGTTGCCGTCACCACCGCGCCCACCCAAACGTCACCCCAGGTGACCCGCTCGCGCGGCACATACCGGTAAATCAGCGCAAACAATATGGCGGTTATCACGAACCCCAAGATTACATCCAATGTGAATATGAGCGTGTTCCAATCCGACATGACACTGCCCAGCCAACTGCTGAGCGCCTCGAGGCTGGCGCTGATCAGCAATGAAACCAGCAGCAGAAAACCGACGCAGAGCACCAGGCCAAACGACAGCAGCCGGTTGCGCACCACGTGCCACACCCCAAAGTGCCCCTCGACAGGCGCCGTACGCCAGATTCGATCCAAGGCATTCTGCAGCGCGGCGAATACACTGGTGGCGCCGAACACCAGAGCGACGGCGCTCAACGCCCGAGAATACCCTTGAGCGACAGCACTTTTCGTGCTGACCAGTATGGTTCGCACCGCGGCCTCGCCGGTGTCCCCGAGCACCATTTGCACCTGTGTCAGCACGTGGGCCTGAACCGCGTCCGCTGCGATGAACCTGCCCGCGATCCAAATAACGAACAGCAGAATGGGTGCGATGGCAAATAAGGTATAGAAGGCAATGGCCGCGCCCATGCTCGACGCATCGTCCTTGATCCAGGAGACTAGCGATTCGCGAATGATCTTGCCGAATCCGCCGACCTTCACCAATGGCACCCTCCCTGTCATGCCCCATTATGAACGTCTAACCGCTCAGGTGCTTGCGTGCTTGATGTCGGCAGACTCCTACAAGCGCTGCGCACGTCCGGTCTCAATCCGAAGTCTTCCGCTTTGCGCGTCGATGCTAAAGGCGCCCGCGGCGATTTTCCGCATCCACCGTGCCGTCTCCAATGCGCCGCCAAAAGCAAAGAAATGCGGGCCGAGGATTTGCGGAGGCAACGGCGCCTCGGCCATTCTCAACAAATGCTGATCCGGAGTGATGGCCCAGACGCCGGAGTGGGTGGCCGCGTTGAGAGTGCGCATCAGCACACGCGTCGAGGTACCGATACCGCATTGGATCGCGAAGTGCACCAATCGGGAAATCGGCGCGGGGCCGGCAATCCCCACGCGCACGGGCAGATGTATCCCGCGGTGTATGAGCTCTCGTTGCCAAGCCCGAAATGCCCCGCCGTCGAGACCGAACTGAGTGACGATATGCATGGCCATCATCGATCGAGCAGCGATCGCCTGTTTGCTGTCGAGCGCCTCCCAGAGTGCGCCTGAAGTTACGGAGTTGTGACCGCCCGGATGTCCGGCGACACCGATTCGGCTGATGCCGGCCTGCTCCAGAATCCCAGAACGAAGTACATCCAAGGTGCTGGAAAATTCTCCGATGGGCTGCGTCGCGTCACCGGCGATCAGCAATATGTTTTCGACACCGCCGGCGCGCAATTCAGCGAGCGCGGCGCGCAACGCCTGTGCCGTCGGTACGCGTCGCACCGCGATGTGCGGCGTCGCCAGCAACCCCACACGCCGCAGCGCAAGCGCCGCCCGGATCACCTCGGCGAAGCTCGCGTTCGGCGTATGCGCCACGTACACGGGCGTGCCGGGCGGCAGGATGGCGGCAAGTTCCGGCAGGCGATTTTCCTCCGCCGGCGTAATTTCGGTGGAAGCGTACCGCATGAACGACATAATTCGATCTTTTACATCGCTCGCCGCAGGCGCCGTGCGCGCCGATTCAATGACCTTGAGCATGATCTCCAGTTCGCGACTTTGTGGCCGCCGGTATTATAGACTGCGACCGTGAACTCCACCGTGCCCCAAGTGAATGAGACCGGATACCAAAGCGGCTTCGGCAACGAATTTGCCACCGAAGCGCTGCCGGGCGCATTGCCGCAGGGTCGCAATTCGCCGCAACATTGCCCGTACGGCCTGTATGCCGAGCAATTCTCCGGGACGGCGTTTACCGCGCCGCGCCACGCAAATCGCCGCTCTTGGCTGTACCGCATACGCCCTGCGGTTATGCACCACCCGTTTCAGCGCCTTGCGCACGCACGCTTCGATGACGCGGTGAATGACGCGCCGTTGTCGCCGAACCAATTGCGCTGGGATCCCCTGCCGCTCCCGCAAGCAGCTACCGATTTCGTCGATGGCCTTGTGCCGGTGGCCGGCAACGGCTCGCCGGAGGCGCACGCCGGATGCGCCATTTATTTGTATGCGGCCAATCGGTCGATGCGGAATCGATACTTCTATAGCGCCGATGGGGAGATGCTCATCGTCCCCCAACTGGGCACATTGACGCTCGACACGGAACTCGGACGCCTGCAGGTCGAGCCGCAGGAAATCGCGGTCATTCCACGCGGTCTACGCTTCCGCGTCGAGCTTCCGGCGGACGGGGCACGCGGCTATGTCTGCGAGAACTTCGGCGCGCCGTTCAAGTTGCCGGACCTAGGACCCATCGGCTCCAATGGCCTGGCCAATCCGCGGGATTTCCAAACGCCGCTGGCGCGCTACGAAGACCTCGACATCGCATCCGAGCTGATCGGCAAGTTTCTGGGCCGCCTTTGGACAGCCCGCCTGGATCATTCGCCGCTTGATGTGGTCGCATGGCACGGCAACTGTGCGCCTTACAAGTACGACCTGCGCCGCTTCAACGCCATGGGCTCGATTTCCTACGATCATCCCGATCCGTCTATTTTTCTTGTGCTGCACTCGCCGAGCGAGACGCCTGGTACGGGCAACATCGACTTCGTGATTTTCCCGCCGCGCTGGCTCGCGATGGAGAACACTTTCCGGCCGCCGTGGTTTCATCGCAATGTGGCCAACGAGTTCATGGGTTTGATCTCCGGTGTCTACGATGCCAAAAGCACGGGCTTCGTGCCCGGCGGCGCCTCTTTGCACAACTGCATGAGCGGGCACGGTCCGGATGCGCCCACCTTCGATAAGGCCACTGCCGTTGACACTTCGCTGCCGATGCATATAACCGACACAATGGCGTTCATGTTCGAGACCAGGCTGGTGATCAAACCCACGCGTGGCGCGCTGCAGGGGGTGCCGCCGTTGCAGGATGACTATATGTCCTACTGGCTCAAGCTCAAGAAGCGCTTCGACCCAACTCGACCGTGAGCCACCCCACCCCACTT
The DNA here is from genome assembly GCA_040002315.1 of Gammaproteobacteria bacterium. GTDB lineage: Bacteria > Pseudomonadota > Gammaproteobacteria > Steroidobacterales > Steroidobacteraceae > Bog-1198. The sequence continues at coordinate 36,282 of JBDUEQ010000031.1, read as the reverse complement.
AATGTGACCCATGATCCGCGGGCGCGCAGCTGGCTTGAATCGGCCAATCAGATCGACTGTGATTTTCCCATCCAGAACCTCCCTTTTGCAGTCTTTCGCCGGCGCGGCTCCGCCGAGCCGTTTCGAGGCGGTGTCGCGATCGGAGATCAGATCATCGATCTTGCCGCTCTCTCCCAATCGGATCTGTTCGCGGCCGGTGCCGCGGCGGCCGGTGCCGCGGCGGGAATTGGTGCCTGCACCCAGCCCTCGCTCAACGCATTGATGCAACTCGGATCGCAGGTGCTGAGTAGCACACGCCGCGCACTGTTCGAGAGTTTGCTGGCCGGATCGCCGCTGCAGTCCGTCGTGCAGAACTGCTTGATGGCGCAGCGCGACGCGGAATATTCCCTACCGGCGCAAATAGGCGATTACACGGATTTCTACACCTCGATTTATCACGCCACGGCCGTCGGCCGCATGATGCGGCCCGACCATCCCTTGCTGCCGAACTACGAATGGGTGCCCATCGGATACCACGGTCGCAGTTCATCCATCGGCGTGTCGGGGCAGTGTTTCCGCAGGCCCAGCGGGCAGCGATTGGCGGCCGGTACGGGGCAACCCGTCGTCGGCCCCAGCCGGCGCCTGGACTACGAACTCGAGTTGGGGGTGTTCGTCGGCGCCGGTAACGCGGCCGGCGCGGCGATTCCAATGGCCGACGCCGAGACGCATATATTCGGCATGTGCCTGCTCAATGACTGGTCTGCCCGCGACCTACAAGCGTGGGAGTACCAGCCTCTGGGTCCTTTCCTGGCAAAAAACTTTGCGACGACCATTTCCCCATGGATCATTACGCTCGAGGCGCTGGCGCCCTTTAGGGTTCCGTACATTCGACCAGAAGGCGCTCCCGCGCCGCTGCCGTACTTGGACTCTCCTGGCAACCGGGATACTGGGGCGATCGACATCCGGCTTGAAGCGCTGATTCAAAGCGCAGCCATGCGCGAGCGAAGCGACCCGCCGCACCGTCTCTCCTCGACCTCCTATCGACACGCCTTCTGGACCATCGGACAGCTTGTCACTCACCACACCGTGAACGGCTGCAACTTGCGCGCTGGGGACCTGCTTGGGACGGGGACTCAGTCCGGGCCGACGCCCCCGGAAGCGGGATCATTGCTGGAGCTCAGCGCCGGGGGGAGTCGGGCGATCCAAATTGGTGCAAATGAATTTCGCACCTTTCTGGAGGATGGGGATACCGTCAATTTGCGTGGCTGGTGCGAGAAATCCGGGGCCGTGCGCATCGGTTTCGGCAGCGCACAAGGCAGGGTCCTTCCCGCCGCACTTTTCGGTGATTGAGCTGGGAGCCGAGAAACTAGATCTCAATTTGCCTGGCAATCTCGATCACATTTTCGGGCGCCAGATTGAAACGATCGACGACCTTCACCGAATTGCGGTAGAGAAACGCGAACAGCGCCAGGCGCCAGCCTCGTAGAATGGCGCCGTGGCGCTTGTGCACGACCAGATCCCGAGTCCCGACGAATAGTGCTTTGTCAAAATCAACCGCGGCGTTGAGCCCAGGCGCATTGAGCAGTGCGCGGCGTAAATCCGGGATTTCAAAAAAGCCGAAGCGTGCCTCTACATGCCACAGACCTTCACCGACATCATTGACCACCGTACAATGCGGTCCAGCGATGCGTGGAGTGTTCTCGAATATCACGCTCAGTGCGATGGCATTTCGTGGCAGCACCCCCGCGAAATGCGCATGATCCATGATGAGCCGCGACACCTTCTGCGTGCTCCTCGTCAAGAACACCGTAGTCCCCTCCACCCGGGGAATGGCCCCGCTCTTGAGGTTGGCCAGGAAGCTGTCCATGGAGTCAGGTGTCTCTCGCAGTGTTGCTCGGATGCCCTCGCTGCCGGTCCGCCACGTGATCATGATCACGAACAGTATTGCCGCGAGGCTCAAGGGCAGCCAGCCTCCATCGGCAACCTTCAGCAGATTGGCCAGAAAGAAACTCCCATCCACAATGAGAAAAAAGCCGGCGACGGCAATCGAAACGGTGACCGGCCAGCGCCACACCTGGCGCATGGCTCGGAACAGCAGCACCGTAGTCAGCAGCATGGTGGTCGACACCGCGGTGCCATAGGCGCCCGCAAGCCGGCCCGAGCTGGCAAAGGCGATGGTCGTTGCAATCGTCGCCACCATCAACAGCCAGTTCACCACGGGGACATAGATCTGCCCATAGATTCGATCGGATGTCTGCCGAATCGCGACGGCCGGGAGCCATCCCAGCTGCATGGCCTGGCGAGTCATTGAAAATGATCCGGTAATGATGGCTTGGCTCGCGATAATGGTCGCCATGGTCGCGAGCACTACCAAGGGATAGATCGACCATGTCGGTGCAATTTGAAAGAAGGGATTGCCGGCGACGCTTCCTTCGTCGATGAGAAAGGCCGTCTGTCCCGCGTAGCTCAGCAGCAGTGAAGGCAGCACGATGGCGTACCAGGAGCAGCGGATCGGTCCTCTGCCGAAGTGGCCCATGTCGGCATACAGCGCTTCGCCGCCCGTAATGCATAGAAATACGCCGCCGAGCACCAAGAACCCGGCGCCTCCCGAATGCATCATGAACTGCACGGCATATCGCGGGTCGATCGCCACGATGACTCCCGGATGGCGGGCGATGGACAGCGCACCGAGGATTGCGATGACCATGAACCACAGCAGCATCACCGGACCGAACGCGCGGCCGATCTTCTCGGTGCCGAAACGCTGTGCCGCGAACAAGCACAGCAGGATCACAACCGCCATCGGCATGACAAACGGTTTGAACGACGCCGTCACCACGTTGATGCCTTCGAGTGCGCTCAATACTGAAATGGCCGGCGTGATGACGCCGTCGCCGTAGAGCAGCGCTGCGCCCAGCAGCCCCATTGCAGTCAGGACCTTGAATCCTGGCTTGAGGCCGTTTGCACCGATGAGCGACATCAGGGCGAGAATTCCGCCTTCGCCGTGGTTGTCGGCGCGCATGACGAGCCCGCAGTACTTGATCGAGATAATAAGGATCAAGGTCCACACGATCAGCGAGAGAATACCGAGCGCGCTGTGCGAGTTGAATTGACCGCCCGTGGCCTGCACCACGGTTTGCAAGCAGTACAGTGGACTGGTGCCGAGGTCGCCGAATACCACGCCCAATGCGCTCAACGTGGCCCAGCGGCCCGGATGTCCGGAACGCATCGATTCGAGAATTGATTGCTCAGCTGCCATCACACCGTGCGTCGCCTTGCACATCCAAGGTATCGGGAAAGAGCGCGCACAGTGAATACCGTACCTCGAAAAATCGTTCCTGCCACGCAAGAACCAATGCAATCACATCGGCGCCGCGCCTAGCGCCACGCGCCGGAAGTCGGCGGCTCGCCCGGTGAAACGGGGGCGGCAGCGGGGTCGGTCGCGGGTACCGGCCCATTGGGATCGTCGGCTTCCAGAGCCACCGTGGCGAGAACGCCATCGGCCTTCTGCAATACCTCGCGCGCGTAATCCCAATTGATTGCCACCGTGGTTTCTCCGACGGCCGCTCGCAGCCTCTCAGCGAACTGATCGATATTGGGCTCGAAGCTCTGTCCTTGAGCATCGACCGGCGGGTGCGCTTCCAGCAGGAGTTCGCCATCCACCCAGGCCACCTTGATCGGCTCGTTGATGAGGCGCACTGAAGTACCTACCGGAATCAGCGGAAACAACGCCGCCACATCGTCCGGATACATGCGAATACAGCCGTGCGTTACGGCCAGTCCCACGGCGATGGGGTTGTTGGTGCCATGAATCAAGTAGGTGCCGTTGCCCGCGGCCAAACGCATCGCGAATAACCCTAGCGGATTGTCGGGTCCAGACGGCACGCTCGCCGGCAGCGGATCACCGGCCTCGAGATGTTCCTTACGCACCGATTCCGGCGGATACCAAACAGGGTTCTTCTGTTTGCCGATCACATGCGTGAGCCCGAGCGGCGTACGCCAATCCATCTTGCCGATGCTCACGGGATACGTGATGACCTCGATCGGGCCGCCGCGTTTAGGCTTCGGATAGTAATAGAGCCGATGCTCCGGAAGGTTGACGACAATCCCCTCGTGCGGTCCCGGCGGCAGAATATGGCGGTCAGGAACCACCAGCGTTTTACCGGCGCCGGGCAGCCAGGGGTCGATCCCCGGATTGACTCTAATCATTTCCTCGGAACCCAAGCTGAATTTTCGAGCCAGGTCGTAAAGAGTGTCCTCGTACACCGTGACGACGGACTTGTCCTCACCGACGACGACATCGGTGGGACTCTTAAGCGTGTACAGCGTGGCGCGCGCGGGTTGCGCGCCCGCGAATAGCAGAATAGCGGCCAATGCAGCGGTGGTGCTGCCGGCGCGACAGCCTCGTGTCAGTATTTTCGCTACAACGGTGCGTTTCACGCCTCTAGATTAACACGCGCGGCCGCAATCGAAAAAATCGCGCAAGGCCCAGGCCTGTGAGGCCAAACAGCGCGAGCATGTCCAATCCGCCGCCGCCGCTATGGCCGGCGGCAGCCGCACTGGCAGCCGAGACCGTCAAATTGACGGCGCTTGCCGCCGACACTCCCGTCGCATTCGCGCAGATTAATGTATAGGTGTCGGTTCCCGCAGCCGTAGGCGTTACGGCCTGACTTCCGCTGGCTGCGAGCGCGCCGCTCCAACTGCCCGACGCCGTGCAGCCGGTGGCGTTGACCGACGACCAAGTGATCTTGGCCGAACTGCCGACGACGATGGAACTGGACGCCAGTGCAAGCGTGGGTGCCGCGGGCACCACCTGCGGAGCGGCCGCAAATGCCGCATCCGCCTGCACGAACCCATACCCTGCATCGATATTGGGCGACGTCGGGTCCATGGGCAAGGCGCTGTCCTGCAGCGCGTGGTAGATCTGCGCGGGCGTTAACGCCGGATTTGCTTCCAGCATCAGTACCGCAATGCTTGCCACGTGCGGCGCGGCGGCCGACGTGCCGAAGAAATTCGGATAACTGGGATTATTCTGGCAGGCGTTAATAGTGGTAGTGAGCAAGCCGCCCGTGACACCGGCGCTCGCGAGCGTATAGCCGAGGAAAGTGTCGTTGCCGCCATTCGGACCCGCTAAATCGGGCTTCTGCCGGTACTCGGGGGCGGCGAGCCGCATGCCGGCGCTGTCGAACAATATCGGGTCGCCGCCTCGCGCCGAAAAATACTCGAGTGCCGCCGGAGTCGTCCCGCAAGCCGGCGTGCTGAAATAGTAGGCCGCGCCCACCGCCACCGCTCCGGCTGCGCCGGGATGACCCTGCAGGGTGCCGCCCGCGCTGCTCGCAGGGAAGGCATTGATGGTGCTGCCGGCTCCGTTGTCCCCCACTAATACCTTAATACGTCCGGGCGCCGCCGTGCCGTCTGCCAATCCCACGACGATATTCAGAGTCTCCGCAGCGGTATTGCCGGCCGCATTGGCCGGATTGGCGACGATCAGAATTTGATACGGGTCCGCGCCGCCGGCGTTCGATCCCGTGCAGGTAATTCCGCCGCCGATTACCGGGTTGCTGGTATAGCCCTGGATCTCGTCAGTGCCGGAAGCCCCGGTGATGCACAGGTCGATGTGACTGCTCGCCCCGCCGCTGTTAGGCGCGCCGGTGACATAGGGCTGATCCCACGCGACCATGATGGAAACGAAATCCCCCGGCACCAACGAGGCAATGGTCACCGGCAGAGACGTCGTAGTGGTGGCACCCGAGACGTCGAAATTCAGCAATTGCTCACCCGAGTTCGGCGCCATGGTCGCCAGCGTGGCAAAGGTCGGCGTCAGATTGTCATAAGCCAAGGTCCCGTTATTGCCGGCCGCGGAAAAATACGCCACGCCATTCGCGACCACCGCATCAATGGCCTGCGCCACGATGCCATCCTGAAAGAACGGTTCGTCAAAATAGCCCACATCATCGACGATCACCTTGGCGCCGGCGCCGCCCGCCGAGACAGCTGCCGCAAGCTTGCCAATGCCGTTGGCGAAATCGGCCTCGCTGTTCTCGGCGGTATAAAACGCGAGCCCGGCGCCGGGTGCGGTGTCATGCACGATCTGCAGCATGGCGCGGCCTTCGTCGGAGAAAGGCAACTGTGTGGGCGCACCGTAGTTCATGCAGCCGCCCTGCCCGTCCTGCGCTTCCTTAAGCACATTGACGCTGGAGGATAAATCTCCGGTGGACATATCCATGGCCGCTGTGGCAAGGAAGCCATTGGATGCGTAACCCGCCGCACCCGAGGCGGGCACGTTGTTGGCAGCGTACACCGAGTAGCAATCATAGCTGTCGGAGATCACTCCGACCGTGACCCCTGCGCCGGTGAGAGAATTGGCGGAACGCAACACGTCGCCATGCTGCACAAAATCGCCTTGGGAAGTTACGGCGCCGCTGCGCGTGCGCGACATCGCAGCGCGCATCGAGTGCACTTCGGCGCGAGCGGCGGCGGCATCCAGCGCTGTCACCGCCAGCCACCCGCCGACATCGTTGGAATACACCGCCGGCTGTTGCAGGCCCAAGGACACCAATGCCGCCTTCAATGCCTGCGGATCGCCGCGCGTGACCGCATCGATCAGGACCAGCGGCGCGCCTGCGACGCTCTGCTTGAAGCGTACCGCCGGAGCCATGGATCGCAAATCCTCGATGGCATGGTCGGGGCGCGCCCTGGACGCATGGCGCGACAGATCCGCCAACGCGCCGTCGAATTTTGCGCCGGCCAAGCCCTGGCGCTGTTGCTGCGCACCGCGGCTGCCGAACGCGAGCAGGCGCGCACTGCCAGGCAGCGCACTCGGCCGCAAGGGCGAATGCCGAAACGTGGATACTGTCGCAGCGGCGACCGCCAGCGTGGCCGCCACGGTGAGCGTGCCGATTGCCAAGAAACGTGAAGCCATCCCTGCTATCCCTTTGTAGCGCCAAGTCTCGTTAAAGACCCGTCGGCTACGCAAAAGTTTGATACCGAATCGAAATATAAGCGCAACCGGGCACGTCGAGATTCTAGTCGGAACGTGGTCGCTGCCTAGACGCCTGCATACGTATTCATTGGAATAGGGCAGTGGATCGGCGCCGTAAATTGGTGCGTGTGACGACTGTGGCGCGCTGTATCATCGGGCCACTTGTACTTACGAAGGGGCGCCTATGACGGCACGAAGCAAGGCCGCTCGAATGACGGCGCTCGGAATCGGCCTCTGGCTCGGAATGAACTGCACCGCCGCGGAGCGGGCGAAAATCCTGAATATATATGCCTGGTCCGAGTACTTTCCGGCATCCCTGATAGCAAAATTCCAGGCAGAGACGGGAATCCACGTCAACTACGCCGTCCTCGACTCTCCCGAGACCGCCGAGACCATCTTGTCCGTCGGCCACTCGAACTACGATCTCGTCACAATGAATGCCTCGCCGGAACTGGCGCGCGAAATCCCGAAGGGCTTCTGGAAGAAGCTCGATCCGGCGAGCCTGCCTAACGCCCGCAACGCCGATCCGCAACTCATGCAACGGCTGACTAGCGTCGATCCGGGCAATCAGTACGCCATCCCCTGGATGTGGGGGACCACCGGGCTTCTCTACAACAGCGACAAGATCAAAGCCATCATGCCGAACGCACCGTTGGACAGCCTCGACATGGTGTTGAAGAAAAGCGTCGCCGCCAGACTCGCAGGTTGCGGAATCAGCTTGCTCGACTCCTGGGGCGATGTTCTACCCATGGTGTCGCGTTATCTCGGCCAGCCGCAGCTGTCGGCCGACAAGGCGAGTCTCGATGCAGTGATGGCAAAACTGCAGGAAATCCAGCCCTACGTGCGCAGAATCTCCTCCTCCGGCTACTATCAACAACTCGCCGAAGGCGAGCTATGTCTGGCCATCGGCTATTCCGGCGATGCCATGGTTGCGCGTCGCATGGTGAACGAGTCGCATGGCAGCATCAAGATCGCCTACTCCTTCGCCCGCGAAATGGTGCCTTTCTACATCGACAACATGGTCATCCCGGCCGACTCGCCGAACGCCGCGGCGGCGCACGCGTTCATTAATTTCGTCATGCGGCCAGAAATCTCCGCCTCGGTCACACGATTTATCGGCTTCGCCACGGCCAATGCCGCCGCGTTGCCGTTACTCGAGCCGGAGGTTCGCGGCAATACCATCATTTATCCGCCGTCCGAGGTGCGCAGTCGATTCGAACTGCAACCACTCTACACAGCCGAGGAAACGCGCTCGTTCACCCGGGCGTGGCTGCTGTTCAAGTCCGGACTCTGACGCTCATCCCGCAGGCCCGGATAGTCCGTGTAGCCGGCGGCGCCGCCCGAATAGAATAGCTCAGGCCTCGGCTCATTCAGCGATGCCTGTAAAGCGAATCGCCGCGGCAGGTCAGGGTTGGCGATGAACAGCTTGCCGAAGGCAACCGCGTCGGCTTCTCCCGTTGCAAGCGCGCTCTCGGCAGATTCGTAGGTGAATTTCTCATTGCTGATATATACGCCGCCGAAGGCCGCCTTGAGTTTCGGCCCTAGCCGGTCTGATCCTACATATTCGCGCGCGCATAGGAAGGCGATCTTGCGCTCGCCCAACTGACGCGCGACATACTCGAAGGTCCGCGGTAAATCCGAATCACCCATGGAATGCGCATCGCCGCGCGGCGCCAAATGCACGCCGACTCTCCCTGCGCCCCACACGGAAATGGCCGCATCGGTCGCCTCCAGCATCAAGCGCGCGCGGTTCTCGAGGGTTCCGCCGTAGTCATCGGTGCGCAGATTGGCGCTGTCCTGGAGAAACTGGTCCAAAAGGTAACCGTTTGCCCCGTGCAACTCTACGCCGTCGAATCCTGCAAGCCGGGCATTCAGCGCACCGCGGCGAAAGGCTTCGATAATCCCGGGTATTTCTCCATGATCAAGGGCACGCGGCGTGACGAAGGGCGTCGGTGGCCGAACCAGGCTAACGTTGCCCTTGGCGGCGACGGCGCTGGGCGCCACCGGCAGCGCGCCATTCAAGAAGCTGGGGTCGGAGATCCGGCCCACATGCCACAGCTGCAGGAAAATCCGTCCGCCCGCCTCATGCACGGCCCGCGTGGTGAGCTTCCATCCTTCGATCTGCTCCGCGGACCAGATGCCCGGCGTATCGGCATAGCCGATGCCCATGCAGGACACCACGGTGGCCTCGGTCAAGATCAGCCCGGCCGAAGCGCGCTGCGCGTAGTACTCGGCCATTAAAGCATTGGGGATGCGAGCGCTGCCGGCGCGGCTGCGCGTCAGCGGCGCCATGATGATGCGATTCGGCAGCGTAATGTCGCCTATCTTTAGTGAGTCGAACAATGTGGTCATTTTGCCTTCCGTTGATATCGCGGCGACTTCCGGCCGTCGCTTAGTTCGATAATATTGAACTATAGAACTATTAAAAATGCAAGCCTTGCGATATGCTTGAACCCATGGCACGCCCTCTTGCGCATCCGCATATCGACGACGTCACGGTGTCCGGCATTTTGCATGCACTGTCCGATCCCGTGCGCCTCGGCATTGTCAGCAAACTATTGACGTCGCCGTCGGGCATGAATTGCACGCAGACGACCCAGAAGCTCAAACTGGCCATGGCGAAATCGACCTGCTCGCAGCACTACCGCATTCTTCGCGAGGCCGGCTTGCTGGTGAGCGAACGCAAAGGCGTGGATCTTTCGAGCCGGGTTCGCGCCGCGGAACTCGACGCGCGCTTTCCGGGCCTGTTAGCCTCGATCGTCAAGTCGTACAAGAAGGAAACTTCGCGTCCCGCGCGTGCCAGGGCGGCCCCTAAGTAGTTCCGCGGCGCCGCGCCACCTGCATCAACCGAGTGGATCCCTATACTCGAAAGTCGATGCCGCAGACCGTCACGCAACCTCGCTGCCGCCCACAGCATCTGGTGCGCGCCCTGAATTAAGCATCGACGGCGCTCGACGCAGGATCCTGGCGCTATAGTTTCTGCACGATCACCCGTCCCTGCGCATTGACGAAGATGTGGTAACTATTGCCGTCCTTGCAGGTGGCCGTGTAGTCGCTGTCGCCGTTCTGTTTCGTCGTCGCGATCTGATCGCAGGGCAGGCCCTGCAGTGCAATCGTCGCCTTGAGGTCCTTGCCGAGTCCGGCGTCGTCCGCGAACACGGGAGCGCCGAGCAGCAAAGCGGCGATGGTCAACGATGCAGCGGAAATTCGCAGTGCCATGATTTCTCCTTGAGGTATGAGGGTTAGATTTTTGAAAACTTGTCCGGGTCCGCGAGAATGCCCCAGATTGCCTCTCTCGAAGAAGCGATGGCCGACGCCAGAGGCGGATCGCTGTCCTGCAACAGACTGAGCACCTTGAGCATCAGCAAGTCGTAACGCTGCCGCAGTTCCTTGGGCGGGCGCCTGTTTGCAACTCGATATATTTCCCGGAATGCGCTCAATAAGTCATCCACTTGATTCTTGAGTGAAAGCTTTGCGAACACCCCGATGGCGTGGGTGTCTCGCAGGCGCTGTTCCAGATCGTGTAGGTTGAGGGACGGCAGCGACTGCGGCGGGGGTGAGCTTGCGGGTGCGGGTGAAGTTGCCGGTGCCGGTGACGTCGGTTGCGATATCGCTGCCGATGGTGGCGTCGGCGACGGTGTCGAGGACGATTGCAGCTTTGACTGAGCAACGGCCGGTCGAGCGGATGGTGCGGCGCCTGGCGGCGTAGCCGGGCGAGAAGCGATTGGCGGTTTCGCCTTGGCGGGGCTGGGGCTGTTCCCTGTACTCACCGGCGGAGTACTTGACGCCCCCGTCGCCGGCGCGGAAATCGTGGCGGGCGGCGCCGGCTGCGGGGGAGGCAGCGGCTTTGAAGATGAGGGCGCAGCCGGCGGTGCTTGCTGTGCGGAGGCCGGCTCACCGGCAACGGCATCGGGGTGATCGTCCGGCTTCGAGCCTGCGTCCGACGCCTTCATGGAACTGCAAGCCTGCACGCTAAGTGCAAGAAATCCGGCAATCACGAGTCTGCGCATCGTCGGCTTCCCCCAGATGAATAACGTCGACGGCGCGTATCCTTCGCCGAGGCAGCCCTGCGGCCCGTTCACCCGATCGTACACCAGCAGCGACCGCATCGTACTCTTGATCAGGAGTACCTGAATCTCGTCGGTTCGACATCGACCCAAAACTCTCTCAAGGCGCTGTCGGCGCATTAAGAAACGTCAGTCCGAGCTACTCCGCTTGATATGATGTGGCGACCCCGGACGATTCCAGCGAAGAGGCCTTACGATGCAACTGCGAACAAGAATTCAGGGCGGCGGCACTCGTCCGCTCGACAAATGGGGCGTCGACAGTGAATACGGCACCTTGCGCGAGGTTCTCGTCGGACCCATCGATCATTTTAAATGGCAGCCGGGTAACGCCGTCTGCCGGCGGGCCGAACGCGTCGGACTGAAGTTCGATTTTGCGGTAGCACGCCGGCAATACGATGAAATGATCGATGCCTACCGACAGGCGGACGTGAACGTGCACTTTCTTGCCGCGGAACCCGCGCTGCCCTACCAAATATTCGCGCGCGACAGCAGCGTGATGACCCCGTGGGGCGCCGTGATCATGCAATTGCAAAAAGCCTACCGCCGCGGCGAATACGCGGCCTGCCTGCAATTCTATCTCGATGCGGGTATCCCGATATACGACATGGTCACTGCGGGGAATGTCGAGGGCGGGGACTTCATGGTGCTCAAGCCGGGCGTCGCCGCCTGTGGCTACTCGGGCGAACGTTCCATCGAGCCCGCCGTACGGCAATTGCAAAGCTGGTTCGAGACAGAAGGCTGGGAGTTTCATACCTACGCCTTCGATTCGCATTTTCTCCATTTGGACGTGCAGATGGGCATGCTCGCGGAGGGCCTGGCGGTGGTGTGCCTGGAAGCGGTCGAGCCGCAGCTTGTCGAGTGGCTGCGTGCGAAAGGAATTCGCGCCATACCGGTTCCTTACAGCGACGCCATGCAAATGGGTACCAATGTGGTCGCTCTGGGCAAGGATCGCGTGCTGGTGCCCGCCTCGAGCAAGAATCTCGTCGCCGCTTGTCGAGCGGAGGGTCTCACGGTATACGACCCCGATGTGTCGATGATCGGCAACGGTGGCGGCGCCGTGCATTGCATGTGTCAGGCACTGAGGCGCGATCGTGTCTGAGCCGTCTGATATCTCGCGCCGTAGCTTCGTACTGGGCACGACGGCCACGGTGGCGATGACGGCGGCCGGCGCCAAGGGCCCGGCGGGTAGCTCGAGCGCAGACGTCGCAAGGCCAGGCAGCACTGCGGCGCCTGGCACGGCGGCGCCCGACGGCTGCGAACTTTGCAATCTCGGCGCCGTGGAAGCCGTCGCGCATATGTCGCAGGGATCCTTGACGTCCGAGCGCTACGCGCAGGCTCTACTCGCGCGCTGTCACTCGGCGCACAGCCTCAATGCCTTCATTTCATTGGAACCGCAACGCGTGCTCGAGGATGCCCGAGCTCGCGATCTAGAACGTCGCGCCGGCGGTAAGCCTGGACCAATGTTCGGTCTTCCCATCCCCGTGAAGGACAGTGTCAATACGCGGGACTACCCGACCACCGCCGGCACGCCGGCGTTGCGGCATTTTCGCCCCAGGGAAGACGCCCCGGTGGTCGTGCGCCTGCGTGCCGCGGGGGCGCTGGTGCTCGGCAAAACGAATTTGCACGAACTCTCTTACGGCTGGACCAGCAATAATCTCGCGTTCGGCGCAGTGCATAACCCCTACGATATATCCCGCATTCCCGGCGGTAGCAGTGGTGGGACCGCCGCAGCGATTGCAGCGCGTCTCGCGCCGCTCGGCATCGCCGAAGACACCGAAGGCTCGATTCGCGTGCCGGCGGCGTTCTGCGGGATTGCCGGCTTTCGTCCGACCACCGGACGCTATTCGACGAAGGGATGCGTACCGATCTCTCCGCTCTTCGATCAGGTGGGACCGCACGCTCGCAACGTCGCGGATCTTGTACTATTTGATTCGGTGGCTGCACAGGATTGGCAGATGCTCGATGCCACGGCGCTCCAAGGCTTGCGCTTAGGCGTGGTCCGCGATTACTGGTTTACGGACCTGGATCCTGAGGTCCTACGGCTGACGGAAATCGCCCTCGCACGGCTTAAGGAAGCGGGCGCCCAAATCATCGACACTCAGCTACCAGGACTCGCGCAGCTTATAGAGATCACCACCGACGTCATTCAAAATCACGATGTGCGCGTCGCGCTGACGCACTACTTGAATGAGTACGGCGCCGGCGTCGACTTCGAGACCTTGGTCGCTCACGCCAGCCCCGACATTCAGCGGGTGTTTCGCAGCGATGTCATGCCGGGCGGCGCCAATTTCGTCACCGAGGCGGTCTACGCGGCGGCGCGCGATCAACACTTGCCGGCGCTGCGTCGTCTGTACCTGGAGTACTTCGCGCGGACACAGGTGGCGGCGATGGTGTTTCCGACCACATTGGTCGCAGCGCCGAAGATCGGCGAGGACACCCGCGTGGCAGTCGGCGATAGTTCCCTGCCCTTCGACGTCGCCGTCGCGCGCAACATCGCGCCCGGCAGCACAGCGGGCCTGCCCGGGCTGGTGCTGCCCGTCGGGCTTAACAGAGGCGGCCTGCCGGTATCGATCGAGTTCGACGCCCCGTCCGGACATGACCGCGCGCTGTTGGCGCTTGGCTTAAGCGCGGAACATGCTCTGGGAACATTGCCGGCCCCGCAAATCTAAGCCTGCCGCCGGCGCGGCGTCAACGATGAGCAATCAAACGCTTTCGCGCTCGACATCCTTGGCTTTATCGGCCTTGTAATCCTGGTGCAGATAGTCGGGGTTGAAGAACGACAGCTCCTCCAATGCCTTGAGGTTTTGGATTGTCAACTTTCCGCCGTCCAGAGTAATCAACTTTTGACGGCGCAGCTCCTGCAACGTTCGATTCACGTGTACCGACGACAATCCCAAAGTCTCCGCGAGTTCCACTTGGGTCAGCGGCAGTGTGCAGGACAGGCCCTCGTTCAAGCCGACGGCGCGGAAACGGTACAACAGTTCGCAAAAAAGATGCGCCGTTCGTTCGAGCGCATTACGTTGTCCCACATTGACGATCCATTCGCGGGCAATCGCCTCTTCCACCAGAGTAGACCACCACAGTGCCCGCGTGAGTGCGGGATAATTGTGCATCAGTTTCAGCACATTGTCGGGTGCCAGAGTCGCGACTTTGGACGGGGCGATGGCGCCGATCGAGTGATCCATGCGCTTCAATATGAACACCCGCAAATCACACAGATCTCCCGGCACGAAGTAGGCGACGATTTGTCGGCGGCCGTCCTCCAGCGTCTTGTAACGGCAGGCGAATCCTTCAAGCAGCAATTTGACGCCGCCCGTACGATCGCCCTGCGCGATTACATCTTCGCGCGCCCCAACCTCACGCACATCCGTGCAGCTGTCCTCGACCGCCTTGATTTCTTCGGCGGACAATTCGGTGAAATTGGCAAGCTTGCGCAACAGCGGATTATTCATGGCGAGGCTGCGGATCTTGCAACGGGATCTGGATTCTGCAGCGCACGCCATCAGCCAAGAAAGTCATCGCCCCCTTCCCCTTGAGTTCCCGGGCAATCAACCGTTCGACGAGTTCGAAACCGAATCCCCGCGCGGAGGGCCCAACGACCGACATCCTCACACCGGCCTCCAACCATTCGAAACGCAGAATGCGCTCGCCGAACTTGCGTTCGATCTCCCATGCTACCCTGATTGTCGCCCCCAATTGGCATAACGCACCGTATTTGACTGCATTGATCGCCAGTTCGTGGATGACCAGGCTCATCACCTCGGCCGATTTGGGAACAAGGTGAACGTCCGTACCGCTGATCGAGAACCGGTCGGGGTGCGCGACCTGCAGCAGCAGCTCGTCCCGCACCAGCAGCTCCAGATCCATTCCGTCGAAGGACACGGGTGCGAGCACTGCACGGCCGATGGCGCCGATGCGCCCGGACAGATGCAGCACGGATTCGTCCGAATTGCGGCGGTGCGCGGCCATATGTGCCGCCACCCTCCGGAACATGGACAACACCCGGCGGAGGCGTTCGTTCAGCGCGGCGACTTCCCGATACTCACCGAATTCCATGCTGGCCGCTCCCAACTAAACTGCGCCGCTCCTTAGAACCAGGACCAGCTCACTATGCTGGGAATTCCCACGCTGTGCACCAACCTGCGTTAATGCTTGATCGCGAATTTGATCATCATCGAAACTGCAGCGAGGACCGCAACGCTCGCCGACCAGATAGCCAGCATCCACAGGAGCCTCTTGTACAGGGGACCGGGCGGCACTTGGCTCAATGGTATCCGTCCTGTGCGACCTTGCCGCGAAAAACCCAGTAAGCCCAAGCCGTATAGCCCAGTATCAACGGCATGAGCACGCACACTCCGACCAGCAGGAACACCTGACTGCTGCGCGGGGCGGCGGCATCCCAGATCGATAGGCCACCCGGAATGACATCAGGCCACAGGGAAATCGCCAGACCCAGCATGGACAACCCAAACAAAATTAAGGTAAGCGTGAATGGCAGGAAATCGCGGCCCTTGCCAATGCACCGATACAGAAAAACGCCGATCGCCGCTACCACGACCGGCATCAGGCCTAAGGCAATGATGCCGGGCCAGGTAAACCAGGTTGCATAGTACTTGTCGCTCAAGAATGGCGTGTAGATGCTGACCGCGCCGATCGCCGCCAGCAGCCCCAGGCTCAACGGCCTCGCCAAGCGGCGAGCATCGTCGTGCACCGCTCCAGAAGTCTTCCAAATCAGCCAGCATGCGCCCAGCAACGCGTAGCCGACTACGAGGCACAGGCCCGTCAGAACGCTGAACGGAGTGATCCAATCCCAATAGCCACCCGCGTAGGCTCGTCCGCTGATTCGAATGCCCTGCACCAGCGCGCCCAGCGTCACGCCCTGCGCGAACGTCGCGACGATGGAGCCAATGCAAAATCCCGCATCCCAGCGCGCGCGGTGCGCCGGATCGCGCCAGCGGAACTCAAACGCAACGCCGCGAAACACCAAGCCCAGCAGCATGGCGATGATCGGTGCGTACAAGGCCGGCAGAACGATGGCATAGGCCAGCGGAAAGGCTGCCATCAACCCGCCGCCGCCCAGCACCAACCAGGTTTCGTTGCCATCCCACACCGGTGCGATGGCGTTCATCGCCATGTCCCGCTCGGCGCCCACCTTGAATCTCGTGAACAGAATGGCTATTCCTAAATCGAAGCCATCCATGACTACGTACATCGCAATGGCGAATGCAATGATGCCCGCCCACACCATGGTTAGAGCGTCGTACATCAATCGCCTGCGCCCGCTTTCAGTCCGGCTGCCGGCGTAATTCCGGCACTGCGAATCGGCGTCGCATCGGGCGATGGCTCGTGGGTGCTCGGTGGCTTCGCCATCAACTTCAAGATGTAGATGGCGCCCGACGTGAACGCCGCGAAGTACACGACGACGAATGCGATCAGCGAGCCCGTCACCCCTGGACTCGCTATCGGCGAGACAGATTCCGCGGTGCGCAGTGCGTGGTAGACAGTAAACGGCTGCCGGCCGACTTCGGTGGTGACCCATCCGGCGATCACGGCGATGAAACCCGCCGGTCCCATCAACGCCGCGAAGCGATGTAACAACCTCCACTCGAACAACTTGCCGCGCAGCCGCGCCAACAAGCTGAAAAGGCCCAAGCTCAGCATTGCCAAGCCCAGTGTCACCATGACTCGAAATGACCAGAAAATGATGGCCACCGGCGGCCAGTCGCGGCGTGGAATGGTGTCCAATCCGGCAAGCGGCGCGTTCAGATCATGCGCAAGAACCAGGGATGAGAGTTTTGGGATCTCCAGGCTGTAGTCCATTCGGCGCTTCTCCTCATTGGGGATGCCGAGAAGCACCAGGGGTGCGCCTCCTACGTAGGAATCGAAATGTCCTTCCATTGCCATGACTTTGGCGGGCTGGTGTTCCTGGGTGTTCAACCCTTGAGCATCGCCGGCGAGGATTTGCAGCGGAGCAACCAGCGCTGCCATCCACATGGCCATGGAAAACATGGTGCGGGCACCGGCATTGCTTCGGTCCTTCAGCAGGTGCCAGGCGCCGACCCCGCCCACTGCCAGCGAGGTGGTGAGAAACGCACCGATGACGGTGTGCACGAGCCGGTAGGGAAAACTTGGGTTGAAAATGATGTCGAGCCAAGATCCCTTCGGCGCGAACTGACCGACCTCATTCATGATCCAGCCGGTCGGGGTTTGCATCCAGCTGTTCGCGGCCAAAATCCAAGTGGCTGAAATGAGAGTGCCGACAGCCACCATGCAAGTCGCCAGGAAATGCAGCTTGGGTCCTACCTTTTTGATGCCGAACAGCATCACACCGAGAAAACCGGCTTCAAGGAAAAAGGCCGAGAGCACTTCATAGGCCATGAGCGGGCCGATGATCGGGCCCGCCTTGTCCGAAAACACCGCCCAGTTCGTCCCAAATTGATAGGACAAGACGATGCCGGAAACGACGCCCATCGCGAAGACAATGGCGAATATTTTGATCCAGTAGCGATACAAATTATCGTAGACCGGCTTGCCGGTCTTCAGCCATAGCGCTTCCAGCACTGCCAGATAGCTTGCCAGGCCGATGGAGAACGCGGGAAATATGAAATGGAAGGAGACCGTGAACGCAAATTGCGCCCGCGCGAGATTGAGTGCCGTCATGGTTCCCGTCATGCGCTACCCTGTTGCAGGTTATCGTCGCCTCTTGGGCGGTTAGTTTACTCCTGGAAAGGCCAACGGTATGCCAAGTCGCATCGCGCAGTACACGTGGATCGGCATTACCCGTCTCGCACCGATAGCGCTCGGCCTGGCGGTGACAGTGTCCGCTATCACTCCGGCTCACGCTGCCGCCCCGGCGGCCCTGGAATCGGCCGACGGCATGGTCGTGACGGCGCAGCACCTGGCCTCCGATGCGGGCGCCGCGATTCTGCGTCAGGGCGGCAATGCGGTGGACGCGGCGGTTGCGATCGGCTACGCCCTTGCCGTCACGCATCCCTGTTGCGGCAACCTCGGCGGTGGCGGCTTCATGATCATCCATCTGGCCGACGGCAAGAGCACGTTCATCAATTTTCGCGAGAAGGCGCCGCTGGCGGCGCACGCCGATATGTTCTTGGACGCAAAGGGGAACCCCATTGACGACAAGAGCGTGAACGGCTACCTCGCAGCCGGAGTTCCTGGCACGGTGATGGGTCTCGAGACCGCTCGCCAAGAGTATGGAACCTTGCCGCGATCCGCACTGATGGCGGCCGCGATTCGGTTGGCGCAGGCTGGATTCGTCCTGACACGCGGCGACGTCGACGAGCTCGAGGTCGGAACTGCCGAGTTCCGCAGGCAGCCGAATGTAGCGGCGATTTTCCTTCACGAGGGAAAACCTCTCAAGGCCGGAGCGCGCCTGCTGCAGAAAAGTCTGGCGGCGACCTTGCGGGCCATCAGCGAGGGCGGCCCCCGGGCGTTTTACCAAGGCCCGATCGCCGACGCCGTAGTCGCCGCTTCCCGCACCGGTGGCGGCGCCCTGACCAAGGCGGATTTCGCCGCCTACTCGGTGACCGAGTCGGCGCCGATTTCCTGCCGTTACCGCGGCTACACCATCCTATCTTCGCCCCCACCGAGTTCGGGAGGCGTAACCCTGTGTGAAATGCTGCAGGTGCTCGAAGGCTATCCTCTCGGGAAATTCGGCTTTCACTCCAGCGAATCCGTGCATCTCATGACGGAAGCAATGCGCCACGCCTATCGGGATCGCAACACCTATCTGGGCGACCCTGCGTTCGTCGATAATCCCATCGAGCGACTGTTGTCGAAGGATCACACCGCAGCGATCAGGAGTCTCATTCAGCCGCATAGCGCAACGCCGTCCTCGGCGCTGGACGCACACTTGCCGGCCGACGAAAAGACCACCACCACGCATTATTCCATCGTCGATGCGCATGGCAATGCCGTAGCGGTGACTTACACCATCAATGACGACTTCGGCGCCAAGGTGATTGCCGGGGACACCGGTTTTTTTCTCAACGATGAAATGGATGACTTCACGGTGAAAGCCGGTGTGGGCAACATGTTTGGCCTGATACAGGGTAAGGCGAATGCCATTGCCCCGGGCAAGCGGCCCTTGAGCTCCATGACTCCCACCATCGTGCTGAAGGATGGCAAGCCGGTACTGGTGGTCGGTTCACCGGGCGGCGCCCGCATCATCACCACGGTTCTACAGATCATCGTCAATGTCATCGACCATGCGATGCCGCTGCAAGAAGCCGTGGATGCACCGCGAATACATCACCAGTGGCTGCCCGACACGCTGGCGGGCGAACCATTTGCACTGTCCGCCGATACCGCGAGCGCTCTGACCCGCATGGGCTATCACGTCGTTCCGTTGCAGCCCTGGGGAACCGGCAACGCAGCCGAAGCAATCGGCATCGCGCCCGCCGATGAGGCACAAGCCAAGGCACTGGGTTTCCCACGCCCCGGAATACTCTACGGGGCAAGCGATTCGCGCGCGCCGGCGGGTTCCGCGGTACATCCCTGACCGAGACAATGCGCATCGCTCGCTGCTTCCATCCTTGCGCCGCCAAAGGCTGCCAAGGTTGGGCGCTAAACACTGCGTTTACCGGCCGCGTTTCGATTCCTGCTACTGCCCCGCAGCTGGTTCCGCAGCCCCGCGATAAAAAGTCGCGGCCGCTGTCGTCCTCAAAAACTGCACGGCGAGCTGCGAGGTACTGGGCGCGCCCGGCTCCCGCCCGGCTGGCTCACTGCCCTGCCGAAGCGGCACACGCTGGCGAAACGCAGTCCAAACTGCGGTCGGCGCGGCGCCGAAGTTTCGTTTCGGATCTTGCGTCTTGCGCACGTCCATCCATAGGCTTCCCTCGAGCAAATCGAAACTCAGCAAGTCGAATGTGGTATCCACGGCTTGCCGCGCTCGTTGCGCCTTGATGCGCGTTTGCGCCTGCAGATCTTCAACGGTGCCCACGATGGCGCTGCCGAAGGGCGCGATGGGATTCATCAAGCTTTGGATTTCCTGCTGTAGGTCCACGGGCGCATAGCCGAAGAAACCGCCGCCCGCGCCGTGCAACACCTGCGCGGCGGTAACGCCGGTGAAGAAGGGATTGCGGAATCGTTCGATGCGCAGCATCACGGCAATGTCCATGTTGGCGAGCGCAATGACGAAGCTTTCGATGCGATTTGCCATTGGGTAGGGATCCCAGTTCGCGTTGGACACGATGTAGCCATGCTGGCCGTGGCTGTGCGGTCCGCCCTTGACGAAGAAGCGCATCAATTGGGGAGTTCCCAACTCCCACGAATCCCCGGGGCCCAAGCCCACATTCACCGCCGGATTGTGATCGGATGAATTCGCTTGCAACAGCACCGCGTCGCGCAGCGCCGCCCACTCCTCCCACGCCGACGCCTGGCGAATAGACGATGCCCGCAGGCTCTCGGGATCTTGAATGATGCGCTTGGGGTCAGCCTCGAACAGATAGCTCCCCTTGATCATGTCGAGAATCCGGGCGGCATGCCAATTCAGCCATCTCTCCGGCCGGTCGCGCTGCACGACGAGGCTCAAGGGCGTAATGCTGCTGTTCATGCCGTTAAGATCGACGGCATATATCAAGTCGGTCCATTCGAGCGCTTCCTTGGCATCGTTTACCAACAGGGCGGCCTGTCCCGTGGCGTAGGCATTGCTGCTGGTGAGCGCGTTGTCATCGGCGCCGAATGGCCGTATCGGAGTCAAGCTCGCCTCCTTGAGCGCCTGCGCGGCCGGCATGCGCACTCCCTGAAAGTACGCCTCGCCGGCACCCACCATGGCGGCTCCGACATTGCCGAGTTGCGCCAAATCGCCTTCCCCCAGGGTGCCGCGGGACTGCACCACGGGCGTTATCCGCTTGTTGAGCAGGTCGAGCAGCATTTGCGACAATTGTGGACTGGGAGCGTTGTAAACCATGGCATTGGCTCGCACCACCATCATCGCGCGCACGACGTCCTCGTTCGCGATCTCAGGACCCGTGCCCCACTCCGCGCCGGAGTGAAATCTCTCGAACTGCGTCTTCTCTACCAGCGCGTGATTCTTGGGCGACGTCGGGTCACCCTCGAACAGCACCGTTTCACGCTGATCACCCGTGCCGCGATTGAACCAATACACCGGTACGCCCTCGGCGGATGCTTCCAGGAGCAGGCCGTAGCTGTCGGCCTGTCTCTGCCGCGCATCCGCGCTCAATTCGACCTTGGCGCCGTAGCGCGCCACCATGACGATTTGCTCGATGGTCAGATCGTGGCCGTTGAGGGTGACCGTCTTATCGGCCATGGTCGGCGTGATCGGCGTGTAGTTGGCGGCGGCCCAAGTGGGGATGGCCGCACACAGCACCGCGGCACCGAGCAGCGCGCAAACAACAATCCGGCAAGCCTGAGTGTTTCGACCGATCATTATATTGCCTCGTGAATTGCGATACCCATTAGCAGAAATTCTAATCTTTCGGCGCTGCTTCAGCCGCATCGGGTGTGGCCTTCGGCGGCGCCGATCCGTCGCGATGATACGGCAGCCAGGCATATATTTCCGGCGACGTCTGCGGGTATGCCAGAAACTCCTCGCGCGATTCCACGATGCGATCAGCCTTGCGGTGCGACAGACGCCAGATGGCAAACAGCGTAAACCCCAGCGTCAACGCGATCACGTACACGAAAAACGCGTTCGGCGAAATGAGCTGGATGGCATAGGTCCCGGCCGTCGGGCCGATGGTGGAGCCTAAAGCCCAGACGAACAGCAACGTCGAGGACAGCGCGACGTAGTCGGTGGACACGGCGCGATCATTCGCGTGCGCCACGCCGACCGCATACAGGCTTTCCGCTAGACCGCCGAACACACCGAACAGCAGAGCGAGCAGCGCAAACGGCATGCGGTGGTCGGCCCACACCAACGGTGCGGCCACGGCAACGATGCCCACCCCCAACCCGATCAGCGCATGCAAGCGATCGACTTTATCCGAGAAGTAGCCGATCGGCCATTGCAAGAAAAGGCCGCCGAGAGAGACGCAGGCCATCAACAAGACGATGTGCTGCTGATCGAAGCCGATGCGCACCCCGAACAGCGGCCCCACGGTCGTGAACGCGGTCAGTATCAAGCCATTCAGCAGGCAGGCCGTGACGCTCACCGGCGAGGTGCGCAGCGCCTTGATAATTTCCAATGTGACCCGGCGCGGCAACACCGGCGCGCGCACATCGATCGCGACCATCGGCACGAGCGCCAGCGTAGTGGCGATGCCGGCGATGAACAATAGCCCCGGACCTCTGACATCGAGGGTTTGACTGAACAACTGGCCCACGCCGAAGAACAAACCGTACACCAACACATAGATGGTCAGAACGCGGCCACGCTGCGCATTCGGCACCAAGGCATTCAGCCAACTCTCAACGATGATGGCAAGTCCGGCGGCGTTCACGCCGATCAGAAATCGCAGCAGCGCCAGCGTAGGAGCGCTGTCCGCGAAGTACAGGCCGAGGATTGCCACCGACTTGAGGCCGGCAAAGGTCGCGTACGCCCGCTCCAGTCCAACCGGCGCAATCAGCTTATGAGCGTATAGGCACCCCCCCAGGAATCCGAGAGCTTCGGCCGTGGCGATCAATCCGATCACGCCGTCCGACATGCCCATCGCAGAGAATCGCAGCGGCAGCAGCGAGCCTAAAAAACCGGAACCGAGCATGATCAGCGCGGTGCTGATGAGGGGCGGCGCAACCCGCCAGGGAATGGCCGCATCGGGCCCGAAGGGCGGTTCGCTCTGCACGGAGTTCATGGAAGATTTTATCGCGGATTCCCTTGGACGGCGATGCCCGTTAGTCTTGCCGGATGACTCTACACAAGCTGTTCCCCACTTTCGTCTACGCCGCCCCCTTGCAGAGGAACGGTACGGCCGCCTTCAATCGCCAGTTGCTCAAGGAGTGCCGGCAGTTGCGCTACGACGATGCCGCCGGACGGCGCTGGTCCGTGAAGAATTATCCGGGTGGGTACACCTCCTACGGCTCCGTTAATTGGCTGCAGCGAATTTCACCCACCTTTAAAGCCCTGGAACGCAAACTCGCAAAACACGTCAAGACCTTCGCCGATGCGGTCGAGTGGGATCTGGAAGGGCGCGAACTCAACATGACGGATTGCTGGATCAACATCATGCCTAAGCATGTGGTGCACGGGCTGCACCTGCATCCACTGTCGACGCTGAGCGGCACTTATTACGTGCACGTTCCGGCGGGAACCCCCGGCCTCAAATTTGAGGATCCGCGGCTGGATCGCTTCATGGCTGCGCCCCCGCGCAAGTCCACCGCCAAGCGCGACTCCATGCCGTGGGGAACATTTCCCGCAGTGCCGGGCCAATTGCTGCTGTTCGAGAGTTGGCTGCGGCATGAAGTGGTGCCGAACCGCGTCGATGCCGAACGTGTCAGCGTCAGCTTCAATTACAACTGGTTCTAGCGGAATGGAGTAAACTTGCGGGCAATGACAGTCACAACGTCCGACGCAACCATGGCAGTTTTCCTCGACCTGGAGAACATCGCCCTCGGCGCACGCGACGCCAAATTCCCAAGTTTTGACGTGCAGAAAGTGCTTGCGCGCCTCTTGCTGAAGGGCCACATCGTCGTCAAAAAAGCCTACTGTGATTTCGACCGCTACAAGGACTTCAAGCGCGGTTTGCACGAGGCAGCATTCGAGCTCATCGAAATCCCGCACGTGCGCCAGTCCGGCAAGAATTCAGCGGACATTCGCATGGTCGTCGATGCCCTGGATTTGTGCTACACCAAGGGACACGTCGATACTTTCGTCATCTTGAGCGGCGACTCGGACTTCTCGCCGCTGGTCAGCAAATTGCGCGAGAACGCCAAAACCGTCATCGGCGTTGGCGTCAAGAACTCCACCTCGGATTTGTTCATCAACAATTGCGATGAGTTCATTTACTACGACGACCTGGTGCGCAGGGAGCCCGCCAAGTCGCGCCGCCGGCCCCCGGCTGCCCGCCCGCCTGCCGCTCAAGCCCAACCCGCCGATGCTCCGGTGACAGACGTTCCCGCCGCTGAATCCGGCGGCGCCGAGAATAAGGGCCCCGACCTTCACGACGCGCTCGAACTCATCGTCGACACCTTGGAGGCGCTGGGCGAGGAGCGCGGCGAGAGTGAACCTATTTGGGGCTCGATGATCAAACAAGCCATCAAGCGCCGCCATCCGGGATTCAACGAACGGGCTTACGGATTCAGATCGTTCAATGATTTGCTGGCCGACGGCGAAAAGCGCGGACTGCTCACGCTGCAGGCGGACGAGAAGTCGGGTGGCTATACGGTGCGAGTGGCAAATCGACCGCCGCGCCCTGCCTGAGCGATCGCGCGTTGTCTTGAACGATCGCAGCCCGGCCTCGGCTGCCTCCCCCTTGAACTTCGGCGGCCGTGGCCGCACTTATTTAGTCCATGAATGTCAACCGCAGAAAATCCTGGATGTGGGCGGAAGCCTGCGCGTTTCTCGATGAGGCCGAACGCAAGCATCGGCATTTCTTTGAACTTCTGGCCGCGCCTGCCGCCGCCCCGGCGTGGGAGCCCGCGGCCGATATCTTCGCGGATGGCAGCGACCTGCAAATAGTTGTCGCTCTGCCGGGTGCCCGCGCCGAAGAGGTTGCCGTGCAGATAACGCATGCAGGCCTACAAATCGAGACCAATGTGCCGCCGCCGGCGCTCCACGCACGCATCAATGTCGTGCGTTTGGAGATTCCTTACGGCCGGATGCGTCGGCGCATCGATCTGCCGCCCGGCCATTACGCGCTGATTGAGCGCCGGCTCGATCGCGGCTGCCTGTTTCTGCGACTCACCAGGGATGCGCCATGAACGCTAACGAGACTCGGCCGCAGAGCGGCCCCATAGAAGACGTGCTCATCATTTTGCCCGTGGGCAATGCGGTCCTGTTCCCGGGCGTCGTGCTGCCCATCGCCATCTCGGGCGACTCGGCGCGCGCGGCCGTGCAGGAAGCGGTGCGCACGCAGCGCCGCGTCGGGCTGCTGCTGCAGAAGGAATCGGACGCTGCTGTACAGGATGGCGCTGCGCCGCTCAGCGACGATCTGCATCGCATCGGTACTGCCGCCACCATCGTGCGCTTCATCACCGCTGCCGATGGAACCCATCATTTGATCGCCCAGGGCGAGGAACGTTTCACGGTATTGGATTACGTCAGCCGCGATCCCTTCCTGGTGGCGCGAATCGAAACGCACCGCGATCCGGCCACTCTCGATCGCGAGATCGAAGCTCGCGGCCTGAATTTGCGCGACAAGGCGCTCGAGGCTGTACAGCTGTTGCCGCAGGCGCCCGGAGAACTCGTCAACGCCATCCGCAGCATCGAGTCCATTCCGGCGCTCGCCGATATGATAGTGAGCTTCATGGATTTGAAGACCGCGGAGAAACAGGAAATCTTGGCCACCTTCGACCTGAAAACGCGGCTCGATCGAGTGCTCACCTTGCTCGGCCGCCGCATCGAGGTGTTGAAGGTTTCGCGCCAGATCGACGAGAAGACGCGCGAGGCATTCGACGAACGGCAGAAAGAAGCGGTGCTGCGCGAGCGGCTGCGCCAGATCCAGAAGGAACTGGGCGACACCGACGCATCGTCGGGCGAACTCGAAGATCTGAAGAAAGCCATCAAGGACGCCGGCATGCCGCCGGAAGTCAACGAGCAGGCTGAGCGCGAACTCAAGCGCCTGGAGCGCATGCCCGATGGTGCCGCGGAATACTCCATGACCCGCAATTACCTCGATTGGTTGATCGCCATGCCCTGGTCCGATGTCGAACCGGAAACCGTCGACATCGAGAGCGCGCGCGCCATTCTCGATCAGGATCACTATGGCATGGACAAGGTCAAGCGCCGCATCCTGGAATTTCTAGCGGTTCGCAAACTCAATCCCGAGGGACGCAGTCCCATCCTGTGCTTCGTCGGTCCGCCGGGCGTGGGCAAGACCTCGCTGGGACAGAGCATTGCCAAAGCGATCGGCCTCAAATTCGGCCGCGTGAGCTTGGGCGGCGTGCACGATGAGGCCGAGATTCGTGGTCATCGGCGCACTTACATTGGCTCGCTGCCGGGCAATATTGCGCAGGCCATGCGCAAAGCCGGCCGCCGCAATCCCGTGCTCATGCTCGATGAGGTCGACAAGCTATCGGCCAGCCACCAGGGCGATCCGTTTTCGGCCCTGCTCGAGGTGCTGGATCCCGAACAGAACAACTCATTCCGCGACAATTACCTGGCCGTTCCCTTCGATTTGTCGAAGGTGCTGTTCATCGGTACCGCCAATGTTCTGGATGCCATCCCGGCGCCGCTGCGCGACCGCATGGAAATCATCGAACTCACCGGGTACACGGAAGAAGAGAAGCTGCAGATCGCCCAGCGCTACCTGCTCACGCGCCAGCTCAAAGCCAACGGCCTCACCACAGAGCAGGTGCAAGTCTCCGAGGAGGCGCTGCGCAAGCTCATCGTCGACTACACCCGCGAAGCCGGAGTCAGGAGCTTGGAACGCCAGATCGGCGCGTTGCTGCGCAACGCCGCGGTCACCATCGCCTCTGGCGGCACCCAAAGTATCTCCATCGGCGCGAGCGATGTGGCACGCATACTCGGCGCAGCGCGCTTCGAAAGCGACGTGGCCCTGCGCACCAGCATCCCCGGTGTCGCCACCGGCCTCGCTTGGACCCCCGCGGGAGGCGATATCCTGTTCATCGAGTCGAGCCGCGTACGCGGCAGCGGTAAGCTGATTCTGACCGGTCAACTCGGCGACGTGATGAAGGAAAGCGCTCAGGCCGCCGTCACCTGGGTGAAGTCGCACGCCGATCGGTTGGGGATTGATGCTGCGCTCTTGGACAGCAGCGACTTGCATATTCACGTGCCGGCCGGCGCCATCCCGAAAGACGGCCCCAGTGCCGGAGTCGCGATCGCCACTTCGTTGGCGTCGCTGCTGACTCAACGCACTGTGAGCGCCGATGTAGCGATGACAGGCGAGATCAGCCTGCGCGGCGTGGTGATGCCGGTGGGAGGCATCAAGGAGAAATGCGTGGCCGCTGCGCGCGCCGGAATTCGCACCGTGATTCTGCCGGCGCGCAATCGCCGCGATCTCGATGACATTCCGGAGAGCGTGCGGTCCAAGCTCGAGTTCGTCTGGGCGGAGAAAATAGACGACGTGCTAGGTCGCGCATTGGAAATCATTCCCGCCCAACGCGCGGCGGCCTAGCCGCCCGCCGCGACGTCGCTTGAGCTCACTTACGCTCGGCCGGCCATTGCCGTCAATCGGCCGATGCGCTCGAGCGCCGGCGGGTGGGAATCGAAGAACTTCGAATGGATGCGATCGGGCGTGAGCGTGGAGGCGTTGTCGCGAAACAATTTCACCAAGGCCGCCGCCAAGTGGCCGGCATCCGCGTATTGCGCTGCGAAATCGTCAGCCTGCTTCTCGTGACGGCGCGACCACCAGGACATGACAGGTGTCGTGAAGAACGTCAACACGGGCACGGTCAGCAAAAACAATAGCAATGCCATGGCCGCCGAAGGCACCGGCACGCCTAGGGCGCTGTAGAACTCGGGTTGCCGCGCCAACCAGGCGAGGAGCGCTAAGCCGCAAAACGTCAATGATACGCTGGCAACCAGCCTCTGGCGCACATGATGCAGGCGAAAATGCCCGAGCTCATGCGCCAGCACTGCTTCGATTTCCGGCGCCTCGATCCGCGCCAGCAGCGTGTCGAAGAACACGATGCGCTTGTTGCGGCCGATGCCGGTGAAATACGCATTGCCGTGCGCCGAGCGCAAAGATCCATCCATGACGAACACGCCGCCGCGCGCCGTAAATCCGCAGCGCCGCAGCAGCGCCTCCACCCGCGTCTTGAGCGCCTCATCGGCAAGCGGCGAAAATCGATTGAAGAAGGGCGCGATGTACTGCGGGAAAGCCCAGGTCAGGCCCAAAGTCCAAACCAGCCAGATCAACCACACCCACGTCCACCACCAGGGGCCGGCCTGCTCCATGAGAGTGAGACTCGCCAATAGCAGCGGCCCCCCTAGCAGCGCGGCGAGCAGCAGCTGCTTTGCGAAGTCCAACGCATACAGCCGCGGCGATACCCGATTGAAGCCGAAGCGTGCCTCTATGCCGAATGTTCTCCACAGTGCGAATGGCAGCCCCACCAATTGCAGCAGGAGCAGCAGGCTGGCAACCACGGCAGTGCCGCGCCAGGGTTCGTCCAAGTTGGTGAGACTCCAGGCTGCATCGACTGCGGCGAGGCCGCCGCCCAAGGTAAGCCCAATTTTGACCAGCGCCTCCACCAAGGTCGCCCATCGCCCCATCCGCACTCGCGCCGCGGTGTAATCGGCCGCCTTCTGCTGGTCGGCGAGCGCGACTTGCCCGCGAAAGGCCTCGGGCACTTCATTGCGGTGCGCCAGCACGGCGGCGATCTGCCGCGAGCCCAGCCACAGTCGTGTCAGCGTTTCCGCCGCAACGGCGCTGAGAAATGCCCAAGTCAACCATTGCATCGTGTCAGGTACCTTCGCGACTCGGGAACAGCCTAGAGGAATTTCGCGGGCTGCGAAATACCAGCGGTTTCTCCTCCGCATCGAGATGCGGCGCGCGCGTGCTCGAGTGCAGCGGCGCATCGCCGGCGGGACGCTCCGCTCGAGCCACCGCCTCGGTCACCAAGTGATGGTGCGGCGACAGGTCGCATACCGGGTCCGCATTCGCGGCATCCCCCGTCATGAGATAGGCTTGGCAGCGGCAACCGCCGAAGTCGCGGCTCTTTTCCGGACAGCTGCGACAGGGCTCTTTCATCCACGCGTCGCCGCGAAAATGATTGAAACTCTCCGATTCGTACCAAATCTGTTCGATCCCCGCACCCCGCACATTAGGGAACTCGAGGCCGGGCAACATGCGGGCAGCATGGCAGGGAAGCGCCGTCCCATCCGGCGTAATGGTGAGAAAAATCGAGCCCAGGCCCTTCATGCAGGGCTTGGGACGAGTCTCAAAGTAATCCGGGACCACGAAGAAAATCTGCATCCGATTGCCGATGCGTTTGCGAAAGACCTGCATGATCTGCTCAGCCCGCTCTACCTGCGCCCGGCTGGGCAGCAACTGCTCGCGGTTATGCCAGGCCCAACCGTAGTACTGGGTGTTCGCCAGTTCCACATAGTCCGCGCCCAGACGCAGCGCCATCTCCAGAATTTCTTCCACATGGTCGATGTTAAGGCGATGCAGCACCACGTTCAGCACCATCGGATAGTCGTACTGCTTGATCAGCGCGGCCACCGCCGACTTCAGTTCAAAGGTGCGCGTGCTGCTCAAGAAATCGTTCATTTGCTGGGTGCTGTCCTGAAAGGACAGCTGTATATGGTCCAGCCCGGATTTCTTCAGGGTCCGTAGACGCGTTTCGCTCAAACCCACGCCCGAGGTGATCAGGTTCGTGTAGAAGCCGAGTTGGTGCGCCTCTGCCACGATTATCTCCAAGTCGTCGCGCGCCAGGGGTTCGCCGCCCGACAGACCCAATTGCACTGCGCCCAAGCCGCGCGCTTCGCGCAGCACCCGAATCCAATCATCCGTCCCGAGCTCTGTACTACTGCGCGCGAAATCCGTGGGGTTGTAGCAGAAGGCGCAGTGCAAGGGACACCGGTAGGTCAACTCCAGCAGTAGCCAGAGGGGCGGCCCCGGCCGGGGCGCCTCTGGCCGGAGTGGCTCCGGCCGCGGCGTGCCGGCTACCTGCGGTGAATTCACGAGCGGATCTGCAGCCATTTCTTCTCCACCGCCATGATGACGAAGCGCTGCACGTCGCCGTAAAGGTTGGCGGCCGCAAAGGCGCGCTCGAGATCCGCCGTGATGTCGGCAATGCTGGTCGCCCCATCGCAGCGCTTGAGGATTTCGCCGGCGCTGCCGTTGAGCTTGATCATCCCTTCGGGATACAGGAGCACATGCGCGTTTTGCGCAGCCTCCCATTGCAGGCGGAAGCCGCGGCCGATGCTTGGCCGTGACCCGGCGGTTATGGAAACGTCCTCGATGCCGGATTCGCTCATGCCGGACTCATATAACGCAGTGCCATGGCATCGCTCATTTGCCATAGGACGTCGAGCTTGAATTTGAGAATGTCCAAGGCGCGCTCCTGCAAGGCACGGGTATCGAAGCGATCCAGCGTCAGCGCGAGGCCGACTTGCACATCGCGGCGCGCCAGACTGACCCGGCTCTGAAAGTATTCCAGTCCGCCACGGTCGATCCACGAATAATGT
Source organism: Gammaproteobacteria bacterium (assembly GCA_040002315.1). Classification (GTDB taxonomy): domain Bacteria; phylum Pseudomonadota; class Gammaproteobacteria; order Steroidobacterales; family Steroidobacteraceae; genus Bog-1198. Next base: position 6,026 of record JBDUEQ010000031.1, on the reverse strand, counting down.
TGCGGCCAGTTCGCGAGACGCTGCTTGTGGATCTCGGGTGCGAAAAGCTCGGTCAGGGAGGAGCACACCGCCTCCGGCCAGGGTGCGCGGCGCGCGAAATTCACATAGGCATCCACCGCGAAACGCACGCCGGGCACAACCTCGGTCAATGTCTCCACGGATTCCCGGGTCAATCCCACGGCCTCCGCCAGCCGCAGCCACGACTCGATTCCGCCGGGGTCCGCGCCATAGCCGTCGTGATCGAGAATGCGCTGAACCCAGGAACGCCGCACCGCTCGGTCGGTGCAATTCGCGAGAATGGCGGCATCTTTGATGGGGATATTGATCTGGTAATAGAAGCGATTGGCAACCCAGCCGCGAATCTGCGTGGGTGTGGCGGCGCCGGAATTCAGCAGCACATTGAAGGGATGATGGATGTGGTAGGCGCGCCCCTGCGTGCGCAGCTGCGCTTCGAATTCCTCGCGGCTCCAGGCAGCGGCACTCATACCGCAATCTCCATTCCATCCCGCGCGACTTCGACTCCGCGGCGCGTAAGCTCGGCCGCCTCGGCGGATGCCTCGTTGAGAATCGGATTGGTGTTGTTGATGTGAATGAGAATCTTGCGAGTGGCGGCCGGCAGACGATCCAGCCACTCCAGCATCCCGCCCTCCCCCGATTGCGGCAGATGTCCGATATCGCGCGCTCGCTTCGCCGAGATTCCCAGTTGAATCATTTCATCGTCGGTCCAGAATGTACCGTCCACCAGCACGCAGTCCGCGGACTGCATGGCTCGCCATAGCCGTTCATCGATGGCGCTCAAACCGGGCGCATACACCACCGTTCGTCCGCTCTGCGCATCCTCGATCACCAGCGCCAGATTGTCGCCGATCATCGGCGTATCGCGGTTCGGTGAATAAGGAGCGGGTTTGCTCGCGACCGGCAAGGCGTACCAGCGTACGCCCGGTACCTCATCGATCGCGAAGACGCTCCCGTCCGGAGCGATGCGACGACGCTGCACGCCGCAAAAATAGCCAAGTACCCCAAGCACGGGATTGCCGCGGGTGAGGTCAGCGAAGGTGCTGTCAGTGCACCATATCGGCCACGGCCGCACCGCCTCGCGCAACATATAGAGTCCGGTGGTGTGATCGACCTGGCCGTCAACAAGAACGATGGCGGTGATGGCGCTATCTCGGATGGAGCGCGCCGGCTGCAAATCGAGGTTCGCCTGCAATTGAGCGAGGACGTCGGGTGATGCATTCACCAGCGCCCAGCGGCTGCCGCCGCCGACCGCAATGGATGACTGAGTGCGTGCGCGGGTCCGCAGTGTGCCGGCGCGATAGCCCTTACAATTCGGGCAGTTGCAATTCCACTGTGGAAAGCCTCCCCCTGCGGCGGAGCCCAATACCCGGATTTTCACGAAATTAGGCGCCGCCCGCAGGCGCGGGCGAACACCCCGCTACTCAGCGATTCGACACATACATCGTGATTTCCATACCGAACCGCAATTCAACCGCTTGTGGCGTTTCCCATTTCATAGTCAAGCTCCTGGTGAGGTACGAACCCATACTCCTCCCGATGCTCATGTGCTCGAATCAGCGGCATCATGAAACTGCGCTAATGATTTTCATGAGAGGCGCCTGCGCAAGTTCGCGCGAGTACGCCTCACGGCACCCGCGAACCCAGCCTATCCCTCCCTAGCCCACCCTAGCCCACCCCCTTGGCCTTACACCCCCTGTTACCATGCCCCCATGAGACTGCGGACCCGCCTAAATCTCGTGGTTGCGGCCCTAAGCGCCGCATTTGTGATCGTGCTGATCGCGGCCGAGGTGCAAAGTACCCGCACCTCCGTGCGCGAGGAAATCGAGGCTGCGAACCGCGTCGCTTCGCAATTGCTGGGCCGTTTGGCGGGCGTGTATTCCCAAGTGGGCGGACCAGATATGGTATTACGGTTCCTGCAGCAGCTCGGCAGGGTCCGCGCCAACGAGGTGTCGCTGCTGTCCGCCACCGGTGAGGTCTTGTATCGCTCGCCGCCGGCGGTCTACAAGGCAGGACGCGAGGCGCCGGCATGGTTTTCACGACTTCTGGCGCCGCAATCGACAACCTATACCTTCCCGCTGCGCGGCGGGGTGTTGCTGGCGGTGCAGGCCCAGCCCTCGCGCGCCGTGCTCGATGCCTGGGACGACATCTCACGGCTTTCCGCCATCGCGGCCGCCATGTTCGTCATCGTCAACGGGTTGGCGTTCTGGTCGGTGAAGCGAGCTCTTGAACCCTTTCCCGTCATCGCGGGCGGCCTTGAGCGTATCCAGCAGGGAGATCTCACGTTTCGTCTGCCGCCGCTCGCAGGCAACGAAGCGCATGCCATCGGCGCGGCGTTCAACCGCATGGCGCAGGCCGTGCAGGATAAAGTCCTGGCTGAGCACAAGGCGCACGATGCCGAGGCGCGGCTGGAGGAAAGGCGTGAAATGGCCTCCCTGGCCGACCAGCGCGTCGAAGAGGAGCGGCGCTTGATCGCCCATGAGCTGCACGACGAATTCGGTCAGTCGGTCACCGCAATCCGTAGCCTCGCACAGGCGATCGCGACCCAGGGCGGCGTGCGCGATCCTGCCACCGGCGAGGTGGCGCGCATGATTTCCGACGAGGCCGCCCGCCTCTACGATGCCATGCACGGCCTGATTCCCCGCCTGTCGCCCCTGTCGCTCGATACTTTGGGGCTGGCCGCGACGCTCGAGAGCTTGGTCCGGGACTGGCAGCGGCGCCATCCTTCGATTGCCCTCTCGCTTCGCCACGAACTGCCCATTGAATTGGGGCCAAGCATTGGGCTGGCAATCTACCGCGTTGTGCAGGAAGGACTGATCAACGCCCTGCGGCATGCGCAGGCCTCGCGCGTGGAAATGGTGGTGCAATGCGACGCCAGTCGGATCCTGGTGAGCGTGACCGATGACGGCGTCGGATTACCGGCCGATTGGTCGCGGCCCGGACATTTTGGGCTGCGGGGTATGGCGGAACGGGTGCGTCAATTGCATGGCGTGTTCACCATCGCCAATCATGAGGGCCACGGCGTGCGCCTCACCGCCGAGATTCCCTTAGGCGGACAGACGTGATTCGCGTCCTGTTGGTGGATGACCATGCCGTGGTGCGCGTGGGCTTTCGACTGCTGTTGCAATCCGTGCCCGATATGTCAGTCGTTGCCGAGGCCGATTCCGGTGAGGCGGCGTGCCAGATGTATGCCGAGCTGAATCCCGACGTCGTTGTGATGGACCTCGCCATGCCCGGCATGGGGGGCCTTGAGGCACTACGCCGGATTCGCGCCCGCCAGCCCGCAGCGCAAGTACTCACTCTGTCGGCGCACGATGACCCCATGCATGCGCGCCGTGCTCTGCAGGAGGGTGCCCTGGGTTTCCTGTCGAAGCGCAGCGCGCCCGAAGCGCTGCTGGAGGCCGTGATCACCGTGGCCGCCGGCCGCCGCTATCTGGACCCCGTGCTCGCCCAGAAGCTGGCATTGTCGGAATTCGACGGCGCCGCCAAATCGCCGGTCGAGCGGCTGTCGGAGCGCGAATTCGAAGTCTTCGTCCGCCTGGCCGGCGGCGCAACGGTGCAGCGCATCGCCGCGGACTTAAGTCTGTCTGCCTCAACCATCGGCACTCACCTGTACAACATCAAGCAGAAACTCGGCGTGGTCAATCAGTCCGAATTGACACTGATCGCGATCCGCCACGGCCTCATCGACGCCTGATCGTTTATTATCGGTTCATTGAAACTGGCCCCGGAAGCATCATGAACGCCGTTCGAATACAGCCCCTGTCCGATCAACACCACGCCGCGTGGCTGCCGCTGTGGCGCGGCTACCAGACCTTCTACAAAACAGAGATACCCGCGGAAGTATCGCAGGTCACCTGGTCGCGGCTGCTCGATCCCGGGGAACCGATGGGAGCGGCGCTGGCCTGGGACGGCACCAACGCCGTGGGGCTGGTGCACCATATCCGGCATCGATCCTGCTGGACCATCGGCGACTATCTGTACTTGCAGGATTTATTCGTGAGTCCGGAAGCGCGCGGCGCCGGCATCGGTCGCAAGCTGATTGAGTACGTATACGAGCTCGGCCGCGCCCAAGGATGCGCGCGCGTGCATTGGCTGACGCACGAAACCAATACCGGCGCTATGTTGCTGTACGACCGGATCGCGGAGCGCTCCGGCTTTGTGCAGTATCGGCGCGCACTGAAATAGCTGCGGCGGCAGCCAATCACCGTGCTTCGGCGCCTATCACCAGAGAGTCGACCCGGTTGGGATAAAAGGCAAGATAGCCCTTGATTTCCGCAACCGCCGGATACGGTTCCTCGTAGGTCCACACGGCGTTCTCTGACTTCGCGCCGCCGGCCGGAATGCTGTAATACGAGCATTCACCCTTGTAGGGGCAGTAAGTCAGCGCGTCGGATCTGCGCAGCAGCGACATGTCGACATCCTTCCTGGGAATGTACAGGACCGGCGGATAGCTGGCCTCGCGCAATATCAGTGCGTGCCGGCTGTTCGCGATTTCAATCATAGCGACCTTAACCACGACATGTGAGCCGCTGGGTTCAATGGCGATCGGATGGTCAGGGCCGGGTGTCTTCATCTTTGCCATTGTCATCCAAACGAGGCTTCTGCGGCAATGGCGTGGCCATGACCTGCATCCTGCCGAAGCCCGACCTCACGCGGCCTCCCTACCCCAAATGGCGTCATTGTTCGGTGGCGCACAGACAGATATCGGCGCACTTCTCCATCCTATGGTCTGCCGATTGCGCTCGCCTTTTTTGTTTGTGCGGCCAAGATCAATTTAACAGTAGAGACAGAAGTTATGAAAGCCAGGAACCTATACGCCGCGACCGGCCTAGCCATTATCACCCTCTTTGCGAGCGCGGCAGCTCTTGCCGCAAGCAAGAGCGAGATCGACGCGAGCGTCAGCACGGCCCTGCAGAAATTCCACGCCCTCAATCCGGCCAATAAGGAACTGCAAAAGAAAGCAGCCGGAATATTGGTGTTTCCGCGCGTTACCAAGGGTGGTGTCGGAGTGGCGGGCGAATACGGCGAGGGTGTTTTGCGGGTCAACCACAAGACCGCGGGCTACTACAGCACCTCCTCCGCCTCGATCGGTCTCACGCTCGGTATTGCGAAACACAGCGAAATCATCATGTTCATGACGCAAGAGGCGCTCGATAAATTCTTGAACAGCAAGGGCTGGTCGATCGGCGCGGATACGGGCATTGCGTTGGTCAAGGTGGGCGCCGCAGGTGACTACGACACCCAGACTCTGCAGAAACCCATTCTCGGCTTCGTCTTCGGCGAAAAAGGCCTGATTGCCGATTTATCGCTTGAAGGTTCGAAGATTAACTCGATCGACAGATGAGCCTGGGTACATCCCCCAAATACTTGTCGATCACTCACCACCAAGCAGAGGCATTTCAAATGCCCGCGCTTGGTGGTTTTTTTTACCTGCTTCTGCCGCGGTATCCGTGAAGTAGATACGCAATCACGATGACGGCGATTATCAAGCCGATGGGCCCGATTCCCCAGCCCGAGCCTAAGCCCCAATAAAGCCCGCCGCCTCCGCCGAACAGCAGCAGCAACACGATCAAAACAATCAGAAGATCCATCTCGCTTCTCCTCGAACACTTGCCTCGATGATCTCTGCGCAGCAAACCGTCAGGCTGGCGCACTCAACCTTGCCCCTACCATAGCGAATGTCCCGTGTGGGTCTGTGCGCTCCCGTACATTGGCAATGGAACGAACGCCGGGAGGGGCGCGCCGGGTTCGTCCAAATCCGCGCCAGCACTGCACGATCTGTCATTCTCTGATACGTTTCGGGTGCCCCAATAAAAAGCGGCTGCCGCGGCCACCTGACTGCGCCAGCATCCGCCGGGGCAAGAAGCGCTAAGTTATTAACTATATTAGACAAATATGTCACTGACGCAAATATACCGCGCCGCACGGGAGGCCCTCGGTCACAGCCGCCTGCAGGACCCGCCATGAGCCGTTTCGAGGAGAAAGTCCGATCAACGAACTTCGTTGTC